>NZ_KV797612.1:0-239577 GCF_001809415.1 Rothia sp. HMSC058E10
AAGTACTTCACCATCGAAAGAGACTCGTAGCTTTTCCGTGAGTATCATCTGGCCTAAGAAGAATGCCAAGATACCACTCAAGGTTCCTACGACAAAAGCTACCACCGTCACCACAAGGGCTTTAGCAGAATATAAAAGAGAACGACGCGGTACTGCTAACTGACTTGTTTGCATAGCACCCGTGGCATATTCAGATGCAATAAATACCGTCGCCATGGAAGAAAGAATAATGCCTCCCAATGAAGCGCCTACAACTCCGATAGAATACGACGCGCTCTTCATCTGGTCAATGATCTCGGAACCGTTGACTGATTGCCCATTCACAATCTGCGATGTACTCACATCTTTCTCATACTGTGCCAATTGTTCGTTAAAAACAGGAGCCAGCAGCATTGCGAGTCCTAAAATCAGCACTACCGTAATGATGAAGAGAACCTGCTGAGAACGTAGGGAGCGCATCTTTAACCATTCTGAGCGGAGCACACCCAGGAATGATAGATTATGAGCAACCGGTGCAGGCGCATTTTTAGTAGCGTAAGTTTGAGTACTCATTTATATGTTCCTCCCATTCCCCTGCTGGGTTTCATCGATAAAGCTGTGCTCTGGAGAACTAGTCACCGGTTGCAGTTGAGGATCGGCTGCCGGTGCATTCGGCACCGAAGAAACCGCGGCTACGGCACCAGCACCTGGAAGACTATCAGAGACATATTCAACCTCTGAACGTGTAATTTCAAGGTAAACATCCTCAAGAGTCGCTTCATGAGGTGCCAGCTCATAGAGCAAAATTTGCTCACGCAAAGCGAGTTCACCCAGGTCGCGAGCATCAGCCGAAACCAACAAACCATCGGTATCGACTGCTTCGAAAGGAAGCGACCGTTCTGCAAGGAGCGAAGCGAAAAGGTCACGTTCATCGGTACGAACCAGAACTTTATGACCGCCTACTCGCGAGATAAGTTCATCAATAGACGTGTGTTCCAGCAGGCGACCGCGTCCAATAATAATGAGGTCGTCAGCGGTCTGCGCCATCTCGCTCATGAGGTGTGAAGAAATCAGCACCGCCCGGCCTTCGGATGCCAAATACTTTGCCAACTGACGAACCCACACCACGCCTTCGGGATCAAGACCATTAACCGGCTCATCCAGAATAACGTTATGGGGATCGCCCAAGATAGCTGAGGCAATACCTAAACGCTGGTTCATACCGAGGGAAAAACCGCCAACCTTCCGTTTAGCGACTTGGCTTAGACCGGTCATACCGATGACTTCGTCCACACGTTTCGCCGAAATACCGTGGGTAAGCGCAATAGACATGAGATGCGCGCGTGCGCTGCGCCCCGGATGCACCGATTTACCGTCGAGGAGGGCTCCTACCGTATGGAGCGGGGATTTAAGAGACTGATAATTTTTTCCGTCGACAAGGGCTTCGCCCGAGGTGGGCTTATGGAGTCCGACCAGCATGCGCATCGTGGTCGATTTACCTGCCCCATTGGGACCCAAAAAACCGGTGACTTTACCGTCGGGAACGATAAAAGACATATCGTTAACGGCGGTTTTATCACCATACCTCTTGGTAAGATTCTGAACCTGTAACATCTATACCTATCCTTCTGCAGAAATTTAAGGATATTCTGTCACGTCCAGTCTACGTTTCTCACTCCGGAGAATATAGGATTTTTGAGGTCCTCCCGATATTTTTATTATTTCTCAATCTTTTACGCACACCGTTTCACGTGAAACATTAATGCTGTATATAAGAATATTCGGTACTAAGACAACAAAAAATAGCGTTATCCAACGTATAGAGATAGAAATACTACTATATCGAAGTATCTCCAAGATATAGTCCTGATACCCGTCCCCTAGGGTTGTGCGCCCACGTCTGTGAAATTAGTGTAGTTAAAAATAGACCGTATACGAAGGAGTAGGGAGCTATGCGTGGGACTAGCAGTACACCGGAACCACAGAAAAACCGTGCAGGATACGGCCGGTGGGGTTGGTTCCTCCTTGGTGGTACAGCGCTTGCTGCCACAACCTACATGAGTGTTCAGGGCATACGATGTCGTCGGGCACTCCACGATGCTGTGGACAAACTCGCGTCGTATCCGGCCAAAACGGTGCATCTCAGCTATGGAGAGATAGCATATCTCGACATTATGCCCACAGGATCGTCCTCAGCATATAGCGACCCTCCCGTCATCCTATATCTTCACGGACTCTACGGAGGCTACGACCAAGCCTTTGAGAACGTTAGGGATCTCTCGGAACACTACAGGATTATTGCTCCATCGCGTTTTGGGTATCCCGGAAGCTCGGTTGCAGGTGAAGGAACTCCTAAAGAACAGGCAGCGGCTCTGATGGCACTCCTTGATATCCTCAATATCGAGACGGTCTATGTGCTAGGCGCCTCTGCCGGAGGAACCCTCGCTCTTCGTTTTGCTCTGGATTATCCGGAACGGACAGCAGGTCTTATTCTCCTCAGCTCTGCCCCGCCCTGGGAGGAAAAACCACGAAAGCTGCCCACGCGTATGGGGCCTCCTGCTGCTCTGAACCATGACTACGCCATGTGGCTGCTGTCTCCGTTTTTCAAACCTCTATTTGGGCTTCCCTCACACACCATATATGGGATGCTCCCCCTACAGGAGCGACGTATGGGAGCCAAGATCGACGCAACTATCACGAACCTGGATATGGCGGTCCATCTTGAGGAATACCCCATTGAGAGCTTGGAACCGCCCGTTTTTCTAATCCACGCACAAGATGACCGAGTTGTGCCTTTTGCCCAGCCGCGAGGGCATGTGCAGAGTTCTATGTACCGATACCCGAATCTCACCACGTGTATCTTCGAAACGGGTGGTCATATGATCGAGGGGCATTCGGAAGAGGTAACCCAAGCGGTCATAGATTTTATTGACGGCACTCTATAACAGTCAATGTTTCACGTGAAACATACCCCTCCCCTACCCCGCACTTCTCGGGTAAGAACAAACAATTGTTCCACATATGAAAAGGGCGTCGCATCCCAGTCGGGATGCGACGCCCTCACAGCGTCTAAATACGCCCTGCTTATGCGGCTGCTACAACGTCCAGAGTAACGTTGGCAACAACATCCTCATGCAGACGAGCGGTCACCTGGTACTCACCAGTGCGCTTGATAGCGGAACCGAGGTGAATGGTGCGCTTGTCGATAGTGCCGAGACCTGCCTCTTCAATAGCGTCAGCAATAGCATCTGCCTTAACGGAGCCGAAGAGACGACCATCAGCACCAGCCTTGTGTGCCACTACAATCGGGCGAGCAGAGAGCTTAGCTGCGGTCTCCTGGGCTTCTTCCAGGGATGCCTTCGCACGCGCCGCACGGGCCGCACGGATAGATTCAACCTGCTTCTCGCCGCCAACGGTCCACGAAACGGCAAAGCCGCGAGGAAGAAGGTAGTTACGTGCATAGCCGTTCTTGACGGTGACGATGTCACCAGCGGCACCCAGACCGGTTACTTCCTGAGTCAGAATAATCTTAGCCATAGTACTTGTTACTCTCCTTCTCGTTAGCGGCCAGCGCCGGAGTAGGGAAGCAGTGCAACCTCACGGGCATTCTTAATTGCCTGAGCGATCTTGCGCTGTTCCTGAACGGTCACGCCAGTTACGCGGCGAGCGCGGATCTTGCCGCGATCGGAGATGAACTTGCGTAGCAAGGCGACGTCTTTGTAATCGATAACGGTGACGTCAGCAGCTTTCAGGGGGTTCTGCTTAGGTTTGGGCTTACGGATTTCAGCCTTAGCCATCGTGGTGCTCCTTTAGGTTGGGAGCCCGCGGCGTTAACCGCGGGATGGATTGATATATGGTTTGGTTTGAGGAAGACGGAACGTTTCTTTAGAACGGAGGTTCGTCATCGGCGCCGGTACCCCAATCGTAGTTTCCGCCGGACTGTGAGGTCCACGGATCAGCCGCAGGTGCCTGCTGCTGTGCCGGTTGTGCGGGGGCCTGCTGGGCTCCCCCACCGAATCCGGCATTACTGGAGTAACCGTTTCCACCCTGCTGCTGAGCGAAGCCCTGCTGCGGTGCGGAATTGTTAAAACCACCCTGCTGGGGGTTATTACCGAAGTTATTACCGCCAAAGTTGCCGCCCTGCTGACCACCGAAGTTACCTCCAGAGGTGCGCTGTGAACGGGTTACCTGGGCGGTAGCGTACCGTAGAGCGGGACCGATCTCATCGAGCTCGATCTCCATTGAGGTACGACGTTCGCCTTCCTTCGTTTCATACGAGCGAGACTTCAAACGACCCTGGGCGATCACACGGGTTCCCTTTTTCAGGGTCTCTGCGACGTTCTCTGCGTAGTCGCGCCAAATAGACGCACGCAGGAACAGTGCCTCACCGTCTTCCCACTGACCGGTTTGACGGTTGTAGGTACGCGGGGTAGATGCAATCGTAAAGTTTGCAACCGCTGCACCTGCGGGAGTGTAGCGCAACTCAGGGTCGCTGGTGAGATTCCCGACCACAGTGATAATGGTTTCGCCTGCCATTGATGCCTCCTCGAATGGATTCAAGTATATAACTCTAGGTAACCATAGGAACCTGACATTTTAATCAGGTCGCGGTTTTAGAGTCTTACTTGTTGACCTTCTGATCCTCCGGACGGATGATCTTGGTACGCATAACGGACTCGTTCAAGTTTAGAACACGGTCGAGCTCAGCGGCGGTCTCAGGGCTCGCGGTGAAGTTAACAACCGCATAGATACCTTCGGACTTCTTCTGGATCTCGTATGCCAGACGGCGGCGACCCCAGATGTCAAGGTTGTCGATGGTACCGCCAGCGTTGGTGACGATTTCCAGGAACTTCGACAGAGACGGCTCTACCGCTCGGTCCTCAACCTCGGGGTTGAGGATAATCATCAGTTCGTATGCACGCATGATTAAACCCCTCCTTTGGGCTAAACGGCTATGGGATTTCCATAGCAGGAGATTCATGTGGCACCCGGTGCAGCATCCTCTTGTTCAGGATGCACACACAGATTCTTCTATACTACACGAGAATACGCGGCAGAATCCAGCAAAGAGAAGGATGCGCCCGCCACACCGCGTGGGTGTAACGGGCGCATCCTGAAGCTAGAGTCTTGAACGCTAAAAATTCTGGTTTAGTAGTAACGAACCGAAGAGTCCCGAAGGTTGAGGATGGCGACTCGAAGAATATTCGTGAAGAGGTCTTTGAAGAGCAGAAGGCCTAGCGGAATACCGGTTATCCAACCTAAACCTAGGGGCGTCAGCAGGCTGGTTATACCGGTGAGCGCCAGATAAAGCAGCCCCTGAATTGGCTGACGCAGATAAAACTTGTGGATGCCTAACCATCCGAGGAAAAGCCACAGCACATAGGTGAGAATCACGGATTTGGGGTGGACCACAACGACGGTCGACTGTTCATGTTCGGAGTTCACATAAGTACGGCTGCCCGGAACGGTTCCATGGGCGAAAAGTTTAGGTTCATAAACCTGCTGCGACATATTTCCTTCCTTCGTGAGTGTTTCAGCGCGCTGTATATAACGCGCTCACTGCAAGTTTAGACAGTTCACATGCGCAAACCCTGGGAACGGGGTGTGTATTCGGTGGGAGTCTGTCCTCCCCCACCGCACCAACCTTCGTTCAGACAGAAATCCCGCATCCTCGACTGTGAGGATGCGGGAATCTCCAATGCGCGATGGAGTCGTGATAATGGGCTGTTACTGCTTCACGACAACGGGGGTTACACCGTTGAGTTGGTTCACTCGGCCAGGTATCAGGAAAATATCAATGATGAGCAAGATACCCAAAATTACAAGAGGAATTATCCCGATAAGAAACCAAACAGTTGCCCAGCCAGTAAGGAATAAACACAGGTATAGAATCCCTTGACCCGTTTGGTTCAGATAAAACTTGTGAATACCAGGGGAACCTAGGAAAAACCACAGCAGATATGCCACCGCCATGGATTTGGGTTGCTGCACCATCATGACCGGTGCTACGGCGATAGGTTGTACGGACTGTCCGTGAGGTTGAGAACCGTTGAATGCGGGGTTAGAAGCCGGATTAAAGGCAGAGTTATCAGACATAGTAATGCCCTTTCGGTGAATGTGTATTCGTGCGCGGCGAACGCTGCTGCTGAGTACCATCCTACACGTCAATTTAGCTTCACAGAGGCATTTAGTGAACCTTATGTACCGTAGTCTCCGTCATATTCTATTTCCGCAGTATTCCGCCGTATTATGGGGATTTAGGACTCTCCGTGCTCCTGCCACCATACGAGCAGACGGCGGGTCGCTTTTTCTTCACCAAGTTCACCCTCATCTAAACGCAGGTTCAGCAGGAATTTATACGCCTGCCCCACAAGAGGCCCAGGGCCGATGCCCAGCACCGCCATAATCTGTTCGCCATCCAGTTCAGGGCGCATCGCATCCAGCTCTTCTTGAGCGGCAAGCTCATCAATACGCCGCTCCAAATCATCGTATGCCTGCGCCAGCGAGCGCGCCATGCGCTTATTGCGCGTGGTGACATCCGACCGAGAAAGCCTGTGGAGACGCTGCAGCTGCCCCCCTGCGTCCCGCACATATCGACGTACCGCAGAGTCGGTCCACCCGGCCTCACGGTAGCCGTAGAAGCGCATATGAAGCTCTACGAGGCGCGCCACCGCCTTGATGGTGTCGTTATCAAAGCGTAGGGCGCGCATCCGTTTTTTGACCATGCGCGCGCCAACCACATCGTGCTGCAAAAAAGATACCGAGCCGTCTTTCTCGAATCTGCGGGTTTTGGGTTTGCCGATGTCGTGCAGAAGCGATGCGAAACGCAGCACAAAATCGGGCGCGGGGCAGGGACCGTCAGCGTCAGTTTCCTTCTCGATCGCCTGTTCCATGACTTTGAGCGAGTGCTCATAAACGTCTTTATGGTGGTGTGAAGGGTCCATTTCCATGCGCAGGGCGGGCAGCTCCGGGAGCACATAGTCCGCAAGCCCGGTTTCTACGAGCAAGTTCAGGCCCACGCGCGGGTAATCTGCACAGATGAGTTTGATGAGTTCGTCGCGCACCCGTTCCGCCGAAATAATCTCGATGCGCGGTGCCATCTGCCGCATCGCTTCGAATACTTCCGGCGCTACAGTGAGGTTAAACCGAGCAGCGAACCGTGCCGCGCGCATCATACGAAGCGGGTCTTCGGAAAAGGATTCTTGAGGCGAGCGCGGGGTGCGCAAAACGCCCTCTGCTAAATCTTTAGTGCCGTGGAAAAGATCCACGATCTCCCCCGAAGGCAGCGCAGCAGCCATAGCGTTGATAGTGAAGTCACGCCGTATTAGGTCAGCCTTCAGATCGGTGCCGAATTCCACTGTGGGTTTGCGGGAATCGGCGACGTACACTTCGGCGCGATAGGTCGTTACCTCGTAAACAGCGCCGTTTTTGCGGGCGCTGATGGTGCCGTATTCTTTGCCGATATCCCAGATATGCTCTCCCCAGGCGCTCAAAATCTGCTCGCTCTGGGCGGGAGTGGCGTTCGTAGTCATATCGAAATCAGTGAATTCGCCGGGGGCATTGCGTAGTTCATCACGCACCAAACCACCGACTAGATAGAGATCAAAACCCGCCTGGCGGTAGAGTTCGCCGAGTTCAACAGCATCCGGATATTTTGAGAGCACATCAAGTTTTTGCGACATAGTCTCTTAATCCTGCCAGATATTAGCGGCAAGAGCATATTAGCGGGCTCCTATCAGCCGCACCATAGCCCAAAATAGCGCCGCATCGGATAAGGTAGAACTATGAGTTTTCCCGTACCACGCGCACCCAAAATGCGCCCCTTCGCGCCCCAGCTTCCGGTGCCTGCGCTTGAAGAGGTCTCTTCGGGAGGGCTCATGATTAATTTTGATAGTCCCGACCTGCCGGTGGCAATCATTGCGCGCTATAACCGCAACAGACAGCTCGAATGGTGTCTACCTAAGGGACATGTTGAAGGTCATGAAAGTCTGATAGAAACAGCTCAGCGAGAAATAGCCGAAGAAACCGGAATTACCGGTTACATTGTTGCTACCCTCGGGTATATCGACTACTGGTTTACGTCTAGTGGGCAGCGCATCCATAAAACGGTACATCACTACCTTTTTTGTGCTACCGGCGGCCGCCTAACCATTGAGCATGACCCCGATCATGAAGCAGTCGATGTTGCGTGGGTACCCCTGGCGGAGCTTAGCCAGAAACTCTCTTTCGCTAATGAACGGCGCATCGCAGATATTGCACGAGAGTATATTAATACCCAGCTCTAACGTCACAACCAGGAGAAGAAGTTGGCACGTACCGATGCACGCTCAAGCGCCATTATGGCGGCGGGAACGCTCGTATCCCGTGTTCTAGGGTTCCTTAAGGCAATCCTTCTCACGGTGGCACTGGGTGCCCTCTCGACCGTAGGTGACGTCTTCGAGACCGCAAATACGCTCCCCAACCTCATCTACGTGTTGGTCGCCGGTGGTGTGTTCAACGCCGTGCTCGTGCCGCAGATTATCAAAGCCGCTAAAGCCCAAGACGGCGGCGAACGGTATATTTCCAAGCTCGTAACAATTACGGTGACGGCTATCGGTCTGATTACAGCGATTACGCTGGCGTGCGCCATCCCTATTATCAACGTTATGGGCTCTACATGGACGCCAGAGCAGAAAGAACTCGGGTATATATTCTCGTTCTGGTGTTTGCCGCAAATCTTCTTCTACGGGCTTTATACGGTCATTGGGCAGGTACTCAACGCGAAAGAGGCCTTCGGGGCTTTCATGTGGGCGCCCGTGCTCAATAACGTCGTTGCTATCGCTGCGCTCTTCATCTTTATTTTCACCTTCGGGGCGCAGGATACAACCATCAATCCGCCACGCCACTCGGTCGAAAGCTGGACGTCGATGCAGACGATTTTCCTCGCCGGATCGGCAACTCTGGGCGTGGCGCTGCAGGCTATCGTTCTCTTTATCCCGCTCAGGAAGCTGGGGCTGCGGCTCAAGCCGGACTTCGGCTGGCGCGGTATCGGACTGCGGGAAGCATCTCGTCTGGCGATTTGGACCCTTGCCGCCGGTGCCGTCTCCAACCTGTCGTATATGTATATGACGCGGGTTGCCGCATCCGTGGTGAGCGCCCGCGCCCAGTATGCCGATATGGGTATTCAGATTCCCGGTCTGCAGGCAATGAACTACGCCTCGATGCTCTACTCGCTCCCCCACGGCGTGATCGGCATTTCCATCGCTACAGTGCTCTTTAACCGCATGAGTTCCTCCGCCATCGCGGACGATAGTGACAGCGTCATCCACGCCCTTTCACACGGTATGCGTACCGCCGGTATTGCCACCGTTTTCTGTGCGCTCGCACTTATCGTCCTCGCCGGTCCCGTGGCGGTGCTCTTCAGCGGCGGAGATCCGGTTGCGGCAACCGTCATTGGGCGCCTCATTGCTATTACTGCATTGGGAACCCCTGCACTGACTATATCCTTCCTCTACGGGCGCGTTCTCTATGCCCGAGAGAATGCGCGCACCCCCTTCCTCATTCAGTTCTACGCCGCGATTGTTATGGTCATTATGAGTGGGGTTGCCTCCCTGCTTGACCCGCGCTACACCGTGTATGCGCTCTCCCTGATTTTCCCGGTACAGAACCTCTTCGTGGTCGCCATCAGCCACTACGAAATTCGCCGCAGACTTGGGTATTATGGGCAGAAGCGTATTATCAACATGTACGCTCGTACTACCCTCGCGGCATGTTTTGCGGGAGTTATTGCCGCCGCCGTATTGTGGGTATTGGGCGGATACAATCTTGATGGCTTCGCCTGGGCATCAAAAATTTCAGCGGTTATAACCCTTATAATCTGTGGTCTCACCATGCTCTTCAGCTATGTGGTGATGCTCAAGATTTTCCGCGTGCGTGAGGCAGATGCTCTCTTCGCACCCATTGCAGGCAAGGTGAAAGCACTCGCACGGCGAGGGGCCTCAAACGAATCTTAAACCAGCCCGCAAACCGCTAAAAACACCGTATCCGGCGTAATCCGGGTAAAATCTTTGGAAGGGCCTACTAAACTATAGGCGAGAAAATACATGACGGGAGAGAACTTGTCGCAGCAGATTCCGGTCGGAACCGTTTTGGGTGGCCGTTACGAAATCACCGCACAGATTATCATCACCGCCGAATCAGATATGATCCTCGAAGGTAAGGATCAGATTCTGAACCGTAAGGTTTCGGTGGTGGTGGCTTCTCCCGTGCGCAGCCACCTCTTGGAGAAGAATTCGCGGGCGCTGGCGGTCAATAGCCGCTACAACATTCAGATTCTCGATATGGGAATCGCCCCCGAAGGCAATAAATACCTGGTGACCTCATACAGCCGCCCGGATGTTTTGCTTGACACCCTACTGACCGATAACCCCTCGGTCTCTCCCGACGGCAACCCTGATGAGGCGCTCGGTGCCGAAATCTTCGGTGACAGCCTTACCGGTGCCGCGCCGCAAACCTACGAGAACATTCCAATGGTGGGTTCCGAAACCTCCGCTATCAGCGCTGTAAAGGCCTGGGAGGTCTCACAGATCCCCTCGATGAACGTTGCACCTATGGTCTCCGGACCGAACGATGACGGCGTCTATGAAGACGACGAAGACGAGGGTACAAACCGCGGAACCTGGGCTATTGCCTTCGCCGCCGTGCTTCTATTGGTCATTGTTGCCGGTGGCGTGCTCACCACACTGACCGGCCTGGGGTCGAATCACGCATCGAATCCGGTTAAAGGCAAGAACGCCTCGACAAGCGCAAGCGCTACGGCAGGGTCTACAGAATCTGAGGAAGCCTCCCCGTCGGCATCTCCCAGCGCCTCCAATGCGCCAGTAAAGGTTACCTCCGTATCGCGTCTGGTGCCGAGCAACCCTAACTTTATGGCGGATATGGACTCCGGTCTTCCCGCACTGACCGATGGTAGCCCCTCAACCACCTGGTCCAGCTATGGTTTTGGCAGTCCCGCCTTCGGTGGTGTCGTCAAGGAATTCGGGCTTGCCGCTAAACTGGAATCTCCCACGGTTGTCTCTAAACTAACTATTCAGCAGGCGGGCGGTTCCGGCGGTTCTTTCACCGTATACACCAATAACCAAGCCTCGATGAGCGGTGCTACCGAAGTTGGCAAGGGAAGCTTCTCTGGGCAGGACGTCACGGTTGAGCTGGATAAGGACAAGCAGTCTGCCGATAAGGGCGGCTACATCATCATCTCCTTCGATGAAGCACCCAAGCTCTCACAGCCTATCGCAGGATACAGCTACGGTCTGCGCATTGGCGAGATTAAGGCCGAGTAGCGTATAGCCTCAACGAGTGGCGCATCCTCATACATGGGGATGCGCCATTTATTTTGCCTCGATCTCACTCTCTCAAAGCTTCCGCCCAGTATTCTCCGTCGGGTGCAACCCTGAACATAAAATGTCACATTTTTCTTCGGTACCCGGCATTTTTACTTCGACCCCAGTCAATATGGATTAGCCGCCCCCAGAATGGAATAATTGGGGATACTGTTGCGTTGAGCGACTATCAGCAGAAAATTGAGGAAGAGAAGAATGAGCACTGAAAATACATTGGGCAATCTGTTCGGAGGCGCCGCTCTCGGCGGTCTGAACCTTGCCGCATCCTCTACCCCCCAAGAAAAAGCCCAAGAAACGGCCTCTGAGGGCGATCAGAAGGTCCACAACGTTATTATCGTGGGTTCCGGCCCTGCCGGGTACACTGCCGCCGTCTACGCGGCGCGTGCCAACCTTGAGCCGGTACTTTTCGCGAGCTCCCTCTCCCCCGGCGGCGCTCTCATGACCACAACCGAGGTCGAAAATTTCCCCGGTTTTGTGCAGGGCATTCAGGGACCCGAGCTCATGACCAATTTCGGTGCCCAGGCGGAGCGCTTCGGCACGGATATTCGCTACCAGGATGTCGAAAAGTTGGAACTCGACGGCGATATTAAGAAGGTTATTCTCTCCGACGGTTCCGTGCACCTCGCAAAAACCGTTATTCTCTCGACCGGTTCGCAGTACCGCAAGCTGGGTGTTGAAGGTGAGGATACGCTCTCTGGCTATGGCGTCTCGTGGTGCGCAACCTGCGATGGATTCTTCTTCAAAGATAAAGAAATCGCGGTGGTAGGCGGCGGCGATTCTGCCCTGGAAGAAGCACTCTTCCTCACCACCTACGCATCCAAGGTCTATCTGATCCACCGCCGTGATTCTTTGCGCGCATCAGATATTATGCAGCAGCGCGTCTTCGACAACCCCAAGATTGAAGTTCTCTGGAATTCCGTGGTGAGCGAGATTCACGGCGATTCCAAGCTGGAAGAGGTTGTTCTGACCGATACCGTTACTGGCGCTACCCGCGATATGAAGCTCGACGGACTGTTCATTGCTATCGGTTCTGATCCGCGTATCGAGATGGTTAAGGATCAACTGGAGATTACCGATCAGAACACGATTGCGGTTCAGGGACGCTCATCAAAAACCTCTCTGCCCGGCGTTTTCGCCGCGGGCGACGTCATTGACCCAACCTACCGTCAGGCGATTATCGCCGCCGGTTCGGGTGCGGTAGCAGCACTCGACGCACAGCACTACCTCGAAAACCTTTAGTCAGGAGAAACAGATATGAGCAACGCAAAAGCAGTAACCGATGCCACCTTTAAGGCTGAGGTTCTGGATAATTCCAAGCCGGTGATCGTCGACTTCTGGGCCGAGTGGTGCGGTCCCTGCCGCATGGTCGCCCCGGTTCTCGATGAAATCGCCGCCGAATATGGCGAGAAGGTCGATGTCGTGAAGGTCAATGTCGAAGAGAGCGGCGACACTGCTATGGAATACGGCATTACTTCTATCCCCGCGATCTACCTTTTCAAAGATGGGCAGGTTGTAAAGAAGAGCGTAGGCGCTCGTCCCAAACAGGCACTCATTGCTGATTTTGAGGAATACATCAAGTAGGTTTTCTTCAAGCCTTCATCCTCAAAAACCCATAGAAGGTGTGGATGTTTCACGTGAAACATCCACACCTTCTATCTTTATACCTGCTTCGTTTACAGGGCTAAAAACACTTTATATACTTTTTGAGGTTGTATTTTAGATAAGAATATCTTATGAAGATACTATCCATGAATCTCTGTATGACTTCGGCATAGTTCTTCCTGTAACCATTTCATAGTGTCGAAAACGTGGATTTTAGCCTGTCTCGATAAATACCCTTGTAATCCTCAATATCCAAAAAGGAGGCGCAGGCTTACAATTACCTTCAGCTCGGAGTTCGTGTTAGTCTCATCCCACTCCCCTGCTCTGCTATATACACCGTTGTAGGGTCCGCAAAGACTCGTATACCTACCGTTTTCACACATGCTCCAGACCTCTGTGAGCTCTTCTTCTCCGGAGACAATGGCAGATGGACAAGGCAAACAACCCGCCACGATGCTCACTAAACCAGATATACACGCCTTATACAGGGCTGGGGGTGGTGATGTTTCACGTGAAACATCACCACCCCCAGTAGATTACGGGGAAGGGTTCTAAGCTATCGTATGAACTAAGAACCTTTGAAATCAGAATCCAGAACCCGAATAATGCGGTTGAGATCCTCGACATTAGCAAACTCAATAGTCATCTTGCCCTTACGAGCACCGAGCGAAATCTTAACCGATGTATCCAGTTTATCGGCAAATGCATCCGCGATATAGTCCAATCGCTCGTGATGCTTCTGTGGCTGCGGGGTTTTCCGCTCTTTCTCTGCCGGAGCTTCGCTCGCATGGGCAACAAGCTCCTCAACGGCACGCACAGAAAGCCCTTCATTCACGATCTTCTGAGCAATGGTCTCTATCTTTGCCTGATCGGTTAAAGTCAGCAGGGCACGCGCATGCCCGGCAGCGATAACGCCTGCCGCTACCCTGCGCTGTACGAGAGGAGGCAACCTAAGCAAACGAATCGTGTTTGAGATCTGTGGGCGAGAGCGCCCAATACGCTTTGCAAGCTGCTCCTGGGTGGTACTGAACTCTTCCATAAGCTGCTGATATGCGGCCGCCTCTTCAATAGGATTCAGCTGGCTACGATGCAGGTTTTCCAGCAGGGCATCTCGAAGCAGATCAATATCTTGCGTGTCACGGATAATGGCAGGAATAGTTTCTAGACCCGCAGCCTGGGTTGCGCGCCAACGCCGCTCGCCCATTACCAGCTCATATTTTTCAGCATTTTTCTCGCGTGAAGGGCGCACCACAATAGGCTGCAGAACACCAATCTCGCGAACCGAATGGATGAGCTCAGCCATGTCTTGTTCATCAAAATCAACGCGAGGCTGTTTGCGGTTTGGGTGAATATCAGAAACTTTGATTTCTGCGAACTGAGCTCCAGGAACGGGTACGAGGTTGCTGTTGCCTTCTTCCTCAGCTTCCTTCGTTTCTTCACCAAAGAAGAAATCTACCGGGCGGCGTGTTAACGTCGTATTGCGAAGTGCCGCACCCATATCCATACGAGGTTTCTTCTTCTGAACTTCACGAGGCTGAGACAATGTTTCACGTGAAACATCTGATTTCTGCACAGGCTGCGATGCGGACAAAGAAGCAGATGAGACGTGTACGTTCTCTTCTTTTTTCTCCCCCGCTTTCACGGCAGGGGCTTTAAGACTAGGCATCTTAATCGCAGAAACCTTTTGCGGTTTCGATGAACCAGAAGGTTTCCGAGTCTCAGCAGAAGATTCCTGAGGTTTCGGATCCGTAGCCTTTTGCGACGAAGAGATGCGGTTCTCTTGCTGTTCTGTCCGTTTCGTTGTCGCAGACGGTTCCTTTTTCGGGGCAGATTTTTTCTGCGGCTCCGGCTTTACGTTGCGAGTCTTCGGGCGTTTTGCTGAGGATGCGGCGGCTTGTTCCTCCTGCTGAGGTTTGCGAGTCGCCGCTACCTTCTTTTCCGCCTCTTTCTCGGCAACATCGGAAGCAGTCACAACAGGCGTCGTATTGTTGGGAATGAGAGCACCCAGTCCCCTTCCGAGACCCCGTCGCTTCTCTGCCATGTTTTTCCTTCCTCACACCAAATTTCCTACCGCTCTCATGCATGCCGATTACACTTCATATGAACCTTGCAGCACCATAAAATCTGCGCTCAGAAAATTCGGTATTTCCCTAGATATAAATCTCAAAAAGTTTATTTATGGAGAATATCGGAGTAATTACCAGTCCTGATATGCCGATATTTCAGAGCATTTATATGCTCCGTATTCCTTCTTAGCGGCGCGCAATTTCCTGCGCCGCTTCACGATAGGCCTGAGCACCGGTAGACGTTGGATCATAGCTAATAACGGTCTGTTGGTAGCTCGGCGCCTCCGAAATTCGTACAGAACGCGGAATCTTGGTCTGTAGAGTTTCCTTCGGGAAATGTTCCCGAACCTCTTCCGCTACCTGATATGCAAGATTGGTACGTCCGTCGTACATAGTCAGCAGAATCGTACTAATCTCTAGATTGGAATTCAGATGTTTCTGAATCATCTGAATGTTCTTGAGCAGCTGGCTCAAACCTTCCAGGGCATAGTATTCACACTGAATAGGAATCAGGATTTCCTCTGCCGCCACGAAAGCATTAACGGTCAACAGTCCCAAGCTCGGCGGGCAGTCGATAAATACGTAGTCGAGCCGCCCCATCCCCTGCTGGGCACGCCACTCAGTATAGTCTTCCAGAGCGTTTTTAAGGCGTTTCTCACGTGCCACGACCGAAACAAGTTCAATCTCTGCCCCGGCAAGGTCTATATTCGCAGGCGCGCACCACAGATTGTCGAGATCGGGGCACTCCTGCACAATATCGGAAAGCGGAGTATCGTCAATCAAAGTGTTGTAAGTACTGGGAAGCTCCACGCCATGCTCAATACCGAGAGCCGTCGAAGCATTTCCCTGGGGGTCATTATCAATGACCAAAACGTTCATTCCCGCTTCTGCAAGGGCGGCCGCAATATTCACGGCGGTACTCGTTTTACCGACTCCACCCTTCTGATTCGAGATGGTAAAGACGCGTGTATGTGGGGGCTTGGGCAGTAAAGGCGGCGTCGAGCCACCGGGGGTGATCGTCATATATCCTCCGCGCCTGATGCTGATGGTTGATGTGTCTTTCGCCAGATAAAGATACGCACACCGTGTTTCACGTGAAACATTGAATAAAGAGCATCAAGGATGTTTCACGTGAAACACCGATGCTGTCTCCGGTCTGCGCGTTCCTCTTTAAGATTACCTGTCAAAACAGCGATATACCACGTACACCCTCGAGAAGTTGTCTAGGATTCGTATTTTTTCACGAAAATTTATGATTTCATCCCCAAGTATTCACTCTCAGCACAGCATCATGAACCGATTATCAACCTCTCAGCCAGGAAAATTTATACAACTTCTATTACTCATTTTTAATATTCCACATTCACGAAAAACTACGGTGCCCCGCCGAAAGTTCCCCTTCATCTCTCACGTACCACAAACTCTTTCTCCGGTATCAAATAAAGACCATAAGAAAAGGGGTTGAAGATACATTCTCGGATGTATCTTCAACCCCTATGAAGCTCGCAGCTTCAGAGTTTATCGAGACTAGAGTGTAACTCGCACAACGGTTGTGGGCTCATCCAGCAGCCCCTCCCCCGCCGTCAGGATTTCAGTCTCGCGAGCCCCGAAACGGTTGAGTTTCTTCTTAGCCTTCTTGATTTCCTCCCGTGCAGAACGCCCTTTGAGAGCCAGAAGCTCACCGGTACCGCGCAAAATCGGCAGGGTAATATCCACAAGACCCACCAGCGCAGATACGGCGCGAGCAGTCACCACATCGGCTTCAACCTGCCCGACAGCCTGCTCGGCACGCGAGCGCAGAATTTTTACATTCTCAAGGCCTAGATCCTCAACCACTTCATGAAGCCATATCACACGGCGTTCCAGAGGCTCTATGAGCGTGATTGATAGATCGAGGCGGGCAATAGCCAGACAAAGCCCCGGCAGACCCGCTCCAGAGCCTACATCCGCCACGGATGCGCCTTCGGCGATATATTCCTGCACGGCGGCACAGTTGAGCACGTGACGAGCCCACAGCCGCGGTACTTCGCGCGGACCAATGAGCCCGCGCTCAATCCCCGTCGTCGCCAAATGTTCCACATAGCGCTGTGCCAGAGGAAGACGATCACCAAAAATTGCGGTGGCGGCTACAAGGTCTTGACCTTCACAAGGAACCGTCATTTACGCCTCCGGAAGGGAAATCACCACATGGCGACGTGTGCCTTCGCCTTCGGATTCGCTGTAGAGTCCCTGCTCAGCAACCACATCGTGTACAACCTTGCGTTCATAGGCGCCCAGTGGTTTCAGGTGGAAATCTTCGCCGGAGGCACGCACCTTCTCGACGGCGTCGAGGGCTATTTCGGTGAGCTGTTCTCGACGTTGTGCACGGTAACCCGCAATATCGAGAATAAGACGCGAACGGTTGCCGCTGGCGGCCAGAACCGACAGGCGCACGAGTTCCTGCAGAGCGTCTAAGACCTCACCGCGGCGACCGACAAGGTGGCGCAGATCTTCATTCCCATCGTCATCATTGACCACCGAGAGATAGATGCGCTGGTTGCGCACCTCAATATCAATATCTCCGTCAAGATCAACGATATCGAGAAGTTCTTCGAGGTAGTCAGCGGCTATATCCCCTTCTTCCTCAATCATGCTGATTTCGTCGATTTCTTCGACAGCCTCAGTTTCCGATGCGGTGCTTGGCGATTCTGCGGTTTCTTCAAATATTTCAGTCATGGTTTTCCTTGAATTTATCGATGCTGTGTTTAGTTGAGTTTCGGCTTATTCGAGTTTTTATTGCCCGAATTGTTCTGCCCGCCACCTTTACGCTGCTGCTGTTTCTGGCGTTTCTTACTCATGGGCTGCTGACGCTGACCCGCGGCAGCACGCTCACGCGCCTCCTCAAGCTCTTTTTCGTGCTGTTCTTTGGTTTTCCCAACGGGGGGCAGACCTTTAGCGGCGCGGCGTTCGTTGAGTTCCTTCTCAGCCTGGGAACCGGGGGTGGGGTTATTGCGGATCACCCACCACTGCTGGCCCAGTGCCCAGAAGTTTGAGACGGTCCAGTAGTACATCACACCAAGAGGGAAGTTAATGCCCGTCACCGCGAAAATAATGGGGAAAATGTACATCATCATCTGCTGCTGACGGAACATCGGGGAGCTTTTAGCTGCCTCGGAAATGTTCTTGGCACTGAGCTGTTTCTGAATGAAGAATTGGGTACCGCTCATGAGCAGAATCATGATGATGGCCTGGGCAACGGTGGCGGCATGATTGCCGTTGCCGGGGTTCATCATGGTCGAGAAAATGGGGGCACCGAAAATGTGGGCTTCACTGAACTGTTTCACCAGATCGGCAGGAAGCATAAGGATGCCTTCATTCGCTGCTGCCGCCCCGGAAACTCCCATGAGCACCTGGTACAAACCGAAGAAGATAGGCATCTGGGCAATAATCGGCAGGCAGGAGGCAAACGGGTTGGTGCCGTGTTTTTTGTACAGCGCCATCTGCTCCTGTGCCATCGCCTGGCGGGAAAGCTGATCTTTCTTACCTTTGTATTTGGCCTGCAGCTTTGCAATATCACCCTGCATGGCGTTCATACCGCGCATCGATTTAATTTGGCGCATAAATAGGGGAATGGTTACGGCACGCATCACGAGAGTCAGACAGATAATGCACAGCACCCAGGTCAGACCTGAGGACGGATCCATACCAATACTGGTAAAGATCGTGTGGAAGAACCACAGCACCGCAGACACGGCCAATTTAAAGGGCCAAAGGATCATGTCAAAAATGTTCACGGGAGTTTTTCTCCTTATGACTCGGCTAAGTCTTCGTAGGAATCTCGACAACCGTTAGTGGTTGTTCGAGTGAGTTTCTAGGGGATGGTTCAGGAGCATAATTTTAGGTTCCTGACCGGAAGCAAAGGTCCGTTTTCCGGGCGGGACGGGATCGACTCCGCCGGTTGCCCAGGGATTACACCGCAGAATGCGCCGCACGGTTAAGCTGAGACCGCCGAGGGCTCCGTGAGTGGTGACCGCTTCCAACCCGTAGGCGGAGCAGGTCGGATAATACCGGCACACATCCCCATAGAGTGGGGATACGACTTTACGATAAGCCTTAATAAGCCCAATCAGAATATTCTGCGGCAGGGTATAGACCGCATGCAGAAAAGATACCGGATGCACAAACTCATGGGGCGCTTGTGCGAGGCATTCATCGGGATCAAGCTGATGTGTGTGGGGATGATGTGTGCTGCTGTGATGAGGGTGAAAACGCTCATCACATCGACGATGGTTCATAGTCCCCTCCCCCACGGTTTTCAACATTGCAGTGTTGATCTTGACGGTCAAGTTTTTTTAGAGAGGATTCTAGGGCACCTCGATAGTCTGCGCGTAATTCTTCCCAGTTCGCTCCAGCGGATGCGGGAAGCGCCCGCACGGCAATATACAGTCCCTGCGGGTAGGTGCTAACGGTTGCGGCAGCGAGTTCACGCAAACGCCGTTTAACACGGTTACGAGTCACAGCATTTCCAACGGCTTTTGACACAATGAAACCTATCCTGGTTGTATTTCCGGGTTTTTGAGCCGTATATACAACTAAGTTCCGGCGCCCTGAGCGGGTACCGGAACGAAAAGTCGCGGAAAATTGGGAGCTGGTGCGCATCCGGTGCTGGATTGGCAGCACGTTTTCCTTCCCTGTAGTGGAAAACCCGCTAACACGAATGCGTTAGCGGGTTTTGCTGAGTTCTTTATGCCGAAAGCTTGGAACGACCCTTGGAACGACGGTTCGACAGGATAGAACGACCGGCACGAGTACGCATACGAAGACGGAAACCGTGTTTCTTCGCACGACGGCGGTTATTCGGCTGGAAAGTACGTTTACTCATACTTATCTCCTTGGACACAAAATCCTACCCGCTGGTTAGGATTTCTAAGCTTTTTCGTGCCCGATGGTACCTCGACACTTCGAGGTAGGCGGTACACATACAACAGAACAACTTTAGAAGAGTCTATGCTGCAAAGCAAGTTAATCCGCCCCGCACATAACCCCAGGTTATCCCCAGGTTGTGGGGATTAGACTATCCACAGGTGTTCTCAACGGGTCTTCAAAACATCATATCCACAGTTTTCCACATCCTTGTTATACACTTAATTTCCTTGATATATCAAGGAAAAATAACGAAATTCAAGAATTTTTCAACCGGTTATCCTCAGGAAAGACACATTTTTTCCACATTGTGTATAACTCCTGTGGATAAGCTGTTTATGATGTGTATAACCTACGGTAGAATCGGTACATATCTTTGTCATCTTTACGAGGGGAATCACTGATGAACGCTGAGCACACGCAGCTTCAGGAACGCTGGGAACAGGTCATAAGCATTCTGCAAGCGAATCCTGAGGTCTCTCAGCGTCTGCGTGGTTTTGTGAGTCTTGCGCAGCCTCAGGCTTTCGTGGGAACCGTTCTTCTGATTGCCGTTCCCAGCGAACTAACCCGCAATATTTTTCAGTCTCAGCTCAAGGCCCCCTTCCAACAGGCTCTGACCACCGTTTTTGGCCCCGGTGTATCAGAGGCTTTCACGATTGATGAATCGCTTGCGCAAACATCTCAGACGGTTTCGCCTTCGATACCGCAGATCGAAGACGATTCTCCTATGCCCCCGCTTCATGAGGTTGAGGCCGAGCTCCACACCCCTGTACCGCCTCATCAAACTGCGGATGTGCCCGTTGCCGATGCACCGACAGCGTCACCGGTTGATCCCGCCATCTTCGCCGAGCGCCCGCAGAGTTCTTCCCCCTCCCCCACCGATTTTTCCGAAGTACACACGCCGCAGCATGTGGACTCTGCCATTCCCGCTCAGCCGATTTCTTCTCCTGCAGAGACTGAGGACATTTCTTCCCAAACCGCAGATACTCATACCGCTGTTTCTTCGGATTCCGGTTGGGATTCTTCGGCACGTCTGAACCCAAATTACACCTTTGATACTTTTGTGATTGGTCAGTCTAACCGCTTTGCACACGCCGCAGCATTTGCTGTTTCAGAGTCCCCCGCCCAAGCCTATAATCCCCTCTTTATTTATGGCGATTCGGGGCTGGGTAAAACCCACCTCCTGCACGCGATTGGGCACTATGCCAAGCATCTTTTCCCGAGCTTGCGCGTGCGGTACGTAAATTCTGAGGAGTTCACGAACGATTTCATCAATTCGATTCGTGACGATGAGGGATCATCTTTCAAGCAGATTTATCGCAATGTCGATATGCTTCTGATTGACGATATCCAGTTTTTGGCGGGTAAAGAACATACGCAGGAAGAGTTCTTCCATACTTTCAATGCCCTGCATAATCACCAAAAGCAGGTTGTGATTACTTCTGATCTGCCACCAAAACAGCTCACTGGATTTGCCGAACGTATGCGTTCGCGCTTCGAGTGGGGTCTGATTACCGATGTTCAGCCTCCCGAGTTGGAGACTCGTATCGCTATTTTGCGCAAGAAGGCACAGAGTGAATCGCTCAACGTTCCCGATGATGTGATGGAGTATATTGCATCGCATATTACGGCGAATATCCGCGAGTTGGAGGGCGCGCTCATTCGTGTAACGGCATTCGCCTCGCTCAATAAGCAGCCCGTCGATGTTGCTTTAGCCGAAGTTGTGCTCAAGGATCTCATTACAGATGCGGGCGACACCGAAATTACCTCGGGGCAAGTGCTGGCGACTACGGCTTCCTATTTCGATGTGACTTTAGAAGATTTACGGTCAAAGTCCCGCACTCGAACCCTTACAAATGCACGTCAGATTGCCATGTACTTACTGCGTGAGCTCACAGATATGTCATTGCCGCGCATCGGGCAGGAATTAGGCGGCCGCGACCACACCACGGTTATGCACGCGGTACGGAAGGTGGGAGCACAAATGGCCGAACGACGCACTACCTTTAACCAGGTCACCGATTTGACGAACAAAATCAAGCAGGATCAGCGTGAAAGTCGGTAGTTCCCCGGAATTTCAAGGTTTAAACAGCCTGTGGATAACGTGTGTGTTAAACCGGGGCGTTAAGTGGATATTAAGTGCATGATTATTCATGATGTGTGGACGAAGGTAGATGTATAAATATCCATACACAATACATCCTCAGAAACGCTAATTTTTGTCCACTTAATATCCACAGGTGATTTCCTTGATTTTACAGGGGAACTCTGGTTTTTCCACGATATCCACAGGGGTTATTAACATTACTGTACTTTAAAGAAAACACCCTCACATAACATGAAGCGCACCCACGCAGGTCCAATCGAACGCAGTATCCAACTATTTTGACGATGGTAGCGAGACAACAGCATCAGATTTTTGTAATTACAATTTTCATAACCTTCTGAAGCTGTACTGCATGATCTACCTTTCTAAAGATGTAATTACAAAATTTTCTAAACCCTCTGAGCGGAACTAACCTGTACCCTCTCCTTGACGAACCTGTATCCGGTAGGATGGATTATGCAGTTTTGCATAAACTACACACGCACGATGTCGGGTTCTCAATTCCATACGCATCCGTGAGCTCATCATCGTTTTTTTCAAACCCGTTTGCTTCATCACCGAAAGGCTCTTTGATGAAATTTACCGTTGAACGTGACGTACTTGCCGAGGCGGTTGGTTGGACCGCACGCTCGCTACCTCTTCGTCCCACCTCTCCCGTGCTCAACGGCCTTCTCATCAAAGCTAAAAGTGGTGAGGTTTCTATTTCGAGCTTCGATCATGAAATCAGTGCCAAGCAGACGATCGAGGCGTCGGTAGAGCAGGAAGGAACCTGTTTAGTACCGGGTAAGATGCTTGCCGAAATTTGCCGCTCGCTGCCTAACGCAGATGTCGAGTTCGTGGCTAATGACTCCACAATTTTTATGACCTGTCGCTCCGCAAAGTTCCAGCTGGCGGGTATGCCGGTGGCGGACTATCCGGAGCTTCCCGAACTCCCGCAGATCTCCGGTACTGTTGATGGCGCGGAATTCGCTAAGGCTGTCTCCCAGGTTCAGATCGCGGTTTCCAAAGACGAAACTTTGCCGTTGCTTACCGGTATTCGCCTGGAAATCTCCGGTTCAACCATGACTCTTCTTGCTACCGACCGGTACCGCCTGGCAATGCGCGAAATTACCTGGAATCCTGAGAACCCTGAAATTGAGGCTGCGGTTCTGCTCAAGGCCAAAACCATGACCGAGGTGGGGCGTACCCTCTCAAGCTCAGGAGAGCTTTCTATCGCACTTCCTGAAAATGGCGATCTTATCGGTTTCTCTGCGGGATCCCGCCGAACCACGAGTGTTCTCATGGACGGTCAGTACCCGAATCTTCGTGCCCTCTTCCCAACCGAAACCGCGGTTCATGCTGTGGTTCGTACATCAGATTTGGCGGAGGCGGCGCGCCGTATTTCCCTCGTGGCGGAACGTAACACTCCCCTGCGTCTACAGTTCACCGAAGACGGACAGGTCTCGATCGATGCCGGGCGTGGCGATGAGGCTCGCGCATCCGAATCGATGCCCGCGCAGCTGGACGGTCACGAAATTACGGTGGCATACAACCCCACGTACCTTTCGGAGGGGTTGGGTGCCTTCGATACCGACTTTGTACGTTTCTCCTTTACTGAGGCTCCTAAACCTGCCGTGCTCTCCGGTCAGGATGAGCCGCTAAGTGAAGAAGATCTTAGCTACCGGTACCTGGTTCAACCGATTCGACTGCCCGCTAACTAATCGCGCATTCTGGCGCCGGGGCATAGAAAATTAGAATAAACATTCGTTTTTATAGAAGGGGGTATTGTGTATCTTGATCATCTTTCGCTTCTTGATTACCGCACCTACCCCCTTCTCAACCTACCGCTGAGCGCCGGAGTTACCGTTTTTTTAGGGCCTAACGGTGTTGGAAAAACCAATATTATTGAGGCTATCGACTACACCGCGAATCTTTCCTCGCACCGCGTAAGCCATGATGGTCCGCTCGTGCGGGTGGGCGCATCCCGAGCCTATATTCGTGTGCGCACGGTGCGCGGTTCACAACAAACGGTCACCGAATTCGAGATAGCACCCGGGGCGAGCAATCGGGTGCGCATCAATCGAGCCGCTCCCGTGCGCGCCCGTGAAGCCCTAGGGATTACGCGCACCGTGTTGTTCTCGCCCGAAGATTTGCAGCTCGTCAAGGGTGAACCCGCGGGGCGACGTCGTTTTATTGATGATTTAGCGGTTTCGCTGCGACCCGTTGTTGCCGGGTACCGTCAGGAATACGAACGCATTTTGCGCCAGCGCAATTCGCTGTTGAAAACATTGCAGCGCCGCGGTTCCTTGGCGGCAGACGATGAAAACGCGATGCATACCCTTGATGTGTGGTCGGAACAATTGGCTCAGCTAGGGGCACAGCTCCTCGCAGCACGATTTCGTGTTCTATGGCTTCTGCTTCCCCACTTGAGGCGCGCCTACACCGGGCTGACCGATGGGTCAAAGGACATCTCATTTACCTACGATTCGACGGTTTTTCCCGAGATCACTGAGCGAGGGCTCGAACATGTTTCGCGTATGAGCATCGACGACATTAAAGATGCGATGGCGCAGCGCTTACGCGAGCGCCGTACCGCCGAACTGGAGCGCGGGGTGACTCTGGTGGGACCGCATCGGGACGATATAACGCTGCTTTTGGGTGGGTTAGCTGTTAAACAATTTGCCTCTCACGGGGAAAGCTGGTCGGTTGCGCTTTCTTTGCGGTTGGCTTCCTGGTTTGTACATCGTGCCGACGACGATTCCCCCGGGTCCTCCCCCATTCTTATTCTTGACGATGTTTTTGCCGAACTAGATTCAGAACGACGTCACCGTCTCGGTGCTTTAGTAGCCCAGGCAGAACAGGTTTTGCTCACCAGCGCCGTGCTGAGCGATATTCCCGAGGAACTGGGGACGTACCGCTTAGTGCGGGTGAGTGCCGCTCACGCCGAATATGCGCCCGAAACTACAGACGCACCGCAGACTGAGGATTTGTCCTCATGAGCGAGAAACTCTGGGATGACGGTGAGGAAATAGGCATTCAACCGTCGAATCATGAAGAATCTTCACTTGATCCCGAGCAAGAATACTATCGTGATGAGGTCGATGCCCCCGCCGCCATAGTAGAACGAATGCGCGCCGCCGCAGCAGCCCGCGGCGAGGGGCGACTCAACGCATTCTCTGCAAAGAAGATTCTTCGTGAATTTGGCTCTGCCATGAGCGCCGAACCGGGACAGCGGAAAACTCGCGCCCAGCGGGTCGATATGCGCGTGTTGGGCGGCTATACCGCCTCTGGAGAAGATTCTCGCGATCCGAAGCTGCTTGACGGCGTGATCTCGTACCTGATTCGTTCTCGTGGGTGGAAAGAGCCCGTGGCGGTCTCCAGTGTTATGGCGCGATGGAGTGAACTTGTTGGGCCCGAACTTGCCACGCATGCTAAACCCACGCGCTTTGAGAATGCCGTGGTCGATGTGCAGTGTGATTCGACCGCTTGGGCAACGCAGCTTAGGCTCATGCGTAATCAGATTGTGCAGATGTTCGCGCGTGAGCTTGGTGAAGGCGTGGTGGCGAACATCCGTATTTACGGGCCGAATAACGGGCGCTGGGCATCGCGCGGTCCTAAACGGGCACCGGGAGGCCGAGGGGTACGAGACACTTACGGATAACCCGCTTATTTGACACTTTTGCGTCATAAGGGCCTAAATCGCCGGAAACGAAGATAACGGTACGGTATATATCCCCCACCGCATACCGGGGTGAGTATGCTCAGAAAAGCCTTAGAAGGCTGTATATTCGAAATAAGCCGTTCCACACCCTTCAAAATATGGGCGTAAAGTCGTGAAATTCGGTAGAATAGTAGAGAATATGCTGATGCTGCGCTCATCTAGGTGCAGCGGTGATACATCACCGGGCATGAGATCTACCCCAAGGAGTTACGCACTCGTGACATCTGAACAACCCCATGAATACGGCGCATCTGACATTACCGTTTTGGAGGGTCTGGAAGCGGTTCGTAAACGTCCCGGTATGTATATCGGCTCGACAACTGAACGCGGTCTACACCATCTGGTTTACGAGGTGGTCGATAACTCCGTAGATGAGGCGCTCGCAGGCTACGCAAGTCATATTGAAGTTACAATTCAGGCCGATGGTGGCGTGCGCGTTCAAGATGATGGCCGCGGTATTCCCGTGGATGAGCATCCAACTGAGCATAAATCCACGGTCGAGGTCGTTATGACTGTTCTTCACGCTGGCGGTAAATTCGGCGGCGGCGGATATGCCGTTTCCGGTGGTTTGCACGGCGTGGGTATTTCTGTCGTTAATGCGCTCTCGAAAAAGGTTATAACCGAAGTCCACCGTCAGGGTTATTCCTGGCACATTTCTTTTGCTAACGGTGGTATTCCTGATGGTCCCCTGCGCCGCGGTAAAGCCTCTCAGAAGACCGGTACTATTCAGACGTTCTACCCTGATCCCGAGATTTTTGAGACCGTTGAGTTTGATTTTGAGACTCTGCGTGCCAGGTTCCAGCAGATGGCGTTCCTGAACAAGGGACTGACAATTTCTCTCACCGATGAGCGTGATCAATTTGAGGGGGGCGACGAGGTCGCCGAAGAAGAGGATGAGAAAGATAAAGTTCTCCCTCTCAACCGTGTAGGTGCAAACGCTGAAGGACACCGCACGGTCACCTATCGTTACGATAATGGTCTTTTCGATTACGTGCACTTCCTCAACGCAGGCTCAAAAACCGTTATCAACGAAGATATTATCTACTTTGAGGCTGAGGACACCGTGCGCCATATGGCGCTTGAGGTGGCTATGCAATGGACCGGGTCGTATAAAGAGTCGGTGCACTCCTATGCGAATACGATCAACACTCACGAAGGCGGCACTCACGAAGAAGGTTTCCGTGCTGCGCTGACTTCCCTGGTGAATCGTTATGCTCGCGAAAATAAACTGCTGCGGGATAAAGACGATAACCTCACCGGTGAAGACGTGCGTGAGGGTCTGACTGCGGTTATTTCGATTAAGATTTCCGAGCCGCAGTTCGAAGGGCAGACGAAGACGAAGCTCGGTAACTCCGAGGCAAAATCCTTTACCCAGCGCGAGATCAACGATCATATGGCCGATTGGTTCGATCGTAACCCCGCTGTTGCCAAGGATGTGGTGCGCCGCGCTATTACGGCGGCACAGGCACGT
This sequence comes from Rothia sp. HMSC058E10, assembly GCF_001809415.1. Taxonomy (NCBI): domain Bacteria; kingdom Bacillati; phylum Actinomycetota; class Actinomycetes; order Micrococcales; family Micrococcaceae; genus Rothia; species Rothia sp. HMSC058E10. Next base: position 27,206 of record NZ_KV797612.1, read on the forward strand.
ATGGCGGCACGTAAAGCGCGAGAGACGACTCGGCGTAAGGGACTGCTGGAAACCAGTTCGATGCCCGGAAAACTCAAAGACTGTGCTTCAAAGGATCCGTCGATCTCCGAAATTTATCTGGTGGAGGGTGATTCCGCAGGCGGTTCGGCAGTGCAGGGGCGCGATCCAAACAGCCAAGCTATTTTGCCGCTGCGCGGTAAGATTCTCAACGTGGAGCGTGCCCGCCTCGATCGAGCCCTTTCCAATGCTGAGATTCAGGCTATGATTACGGCTTTCGGTACCGGTATTGGCGACGATTTCGACCTGGAGAAGGCTCGCTACCACAAGATCGTTCTTATGGCCGATGCCGATGTGGACGGCCAGCATATCACCACCCTATTGCTAACCCTGCTCTTCCGCTTTATGCGCCCGCTCATTGAAGCCGGATATGTGTATTTGGCACAGCCTCCGTTGTACCGCATCAAGTGGTCGAACGCTCCGCACGATTATGTGTTCTCTGATGCCGAGCGAGATGAGGCTCTGGCACGCGGCCAGGCAAAGAATCAGCGTTTGCCTAAAGACAATGGCATTCAGCGTTACAAGGGTCTTGGCGAGATGGATTATACCGAGCTGTGGGATACCACGATGGATCCTCAACGCCGTACCCTGCTTCAGGTGAAGATGGAGGATGCGGCTGCAGCCGATCAGATCTTCTCGGTTCTGATGGGTGAGGATGTAGAAGCCCGCCGCGACTTTATTCAGCAGAACGCCAAGGACATTCGATTCCTCGATATCTAAAGAGTTTGGCATATAGCCAGTTGGCTATATTTCCCAAACGGAATATAAGCGAGAGAGTCACAGAGGAACGGAAAAACTCATGAGTGAAGAAAACCAAAGCGAAAACCCAGATATCGAGGTCACCACAAATAGTGGTGAGATTGTGCTTGACGATCCCCACGGTCATATTGAACAGGTAGATCTGCAGACCGAGATGCAGCGTTCCTACTTGGACTATGCAATGGCGGTTATTATCGGTCGCGCCCTGCCCGATGTGCGTGATGGACTCAAGCCTGTGCATCGTCGCGTCATCTACGCGATGTATGACGGCGGGTATCGACCCGATCGTGCCTTCAATAAGTGCGCTCGCGTGGTGGGCGATGTGATGGGTCAATTCCACCCCCACGGCGACAGTGCCATTTACGATACCCTTGTACGCCTGATCCAGAGCTGGATTATGCGCTATCCTCTGGCGCTTGGTCAGGGTAACTTCGGGTCCCCCGGTAATGACGGCGCTGCGGCTCCGCGTTATACCGAGACGAAGATGGCACCTATCGCCTTGGAAATGGTGCGTGACATCAATGAAGATACCGTCGATTTTCAGCCTAACTATGACGGTAAATCGCTTGAGCCCACGGTATTGCCGGCGCGCATCCCGAACCTTCTGGTGAACGGTTCCTCAGGTATCGCTGTGGGTATGGCAACCAATATTCCTCCGCATAATCTGCGTGAAGTTGCCGCAGGTGTGGAATGGTTCCTGAAGAACCCGAACGCCACGAATGAAGAGCTTCTGAGCGCCCTCATGGAGCGTATTAAGGGACCGGACTTCCCCACCGGTGCCACCATTTTGGGTACCAAGGGTATTGAGGATGCTTACCGCACCGGCCGCGGTTCCATTACGATGCGCGCGGTCGTCAATGTCGAAGAGATCCACGGGCGCACTTGCCTTGTGGTGACCGAGCTGCCGTACCAGGCAAACCCCGATAACCTGGCGATTAAGATTGCCGATCTCATCAAGGAAGGTAAAGTCACCGGAATTTCCGATCTGCGTGATGAAACCTCAGGCCGTACCGGTCAGCGCCTCGTGATTGTGCTCAAACGCGATGCCGTGCCCAAGGTTGTACTCAACAACCTGTATAAGCACACACAGCTGCAGGAGAACTTCTCTGCCAATATGCTGGCGATTGTGGATGGCGTACCGCGTACTCTCTCACTTGATGCCTTCATTCGCCACTGGGTAAACCACCAGATGGACGTGATTGTACGTCGTACTCGGTACCGTCTGCGCCAGGCTGAGGAAGAAGCACATATTCTGCGCGGTCTGCTCAAGGCTCTGGACGCTCTGGATGAGGTTATTGCACTTATCCGCCGCTCCCCCACAGCCGATGAAGCTCGTTCGGCCTTGATGGACTTCCTGGATATTGATGAAGCGCAGGCTCAGGCAATTCTGAATATGCAGCTTCGTCGTCTGGCGGCTCTGGAACGCCAGAAGATTCAGGATCGCCACGACGAGCTGCAGCGCCTCATTTCGGAATACAACGCGATTATTGCCTCTGAAGACCGCCAGCGCGAGATTATTTCCGAGGAACTGGGCGAGATCGTGAATCGTTACGGTGATGACCGCCGTACCGAGATTCTGCGCGGTTTCAACGGCGATATGTCGATGGAAGACCTTATTCCTGAGGAAGAAGTTGTCGTGACGATTACCCGCGGCGGATACATCAAACGCACCCGCAGCGACCAGTACCGCAGCCAGCATCGCGGCGGTAAGGGTATTCGAGGCGCTCAGCTGCGCGGCGATGATGTTGTGGAACATTTCTTCGTGACCACCACGCACAGCTGGATTCTGTTCTTCACCAATTTGGGGCGCGTATATCGCACCAAGGGCTATGAACTGCAAGAGGCCGGGCGTGATGCCAAGGGACAACATTTGGCGAACCTCTTGGAATTCCAGCCGGATGAGCATATTGCCCAGGTCATGGACCTGAAGACCTATGAGGATGCCGAGTACCTGGTTCTTGCCACGAAGGGTGGATTGGTCAAGAAATCTCGCCTGAGCGACTACGATACGAACCGTACCGCCGGTCTAATCGCGATTAACCTGCGTGACGATGACGAAGTGGTCTCTGCGTTCCTCGTCTCCCCCGAAGATGATATTCTGCTGATTTCGCGCAATGGTATGTCGTTGCGCTTCCACGCTAACAATGAGTCTCTGCGTCCTATGGGGCGCTCGACTTCGGGCGTGACCGGCATGAAGTTCCGTGACGGTGATGAACTGATCTCGGCACAGGTTGTTATCCCTGAGTCCTTCGTGTTCGTCGTGACCGAGGGCGGATACGCCAAGCGTACTCATGTTGAGGGATATCGCGTTCAGGGTCGTAACGGTTTCGGTATTAAGGTTGCTAAGCTTGTGGAAGGTCGTGGCGCTCTTGTGGGTGGCCTGATCGTATCTGAGAACGATGAGGTGCTCGTGGTGATGCAGAGCGGTAAAGTTGTTCGCACCAATGTGAGCGAAGTTCCTGCCAAGGGACGCGACACTATGGGCGTTATCTTTGCGAAGCCGGGTAAGGGCGATAGCATTATTGGTATTGCTCGTAACCAAGATCGCCAGCTAGATGAACAGAAAGAAGACGACGCTGAGGTGGAAGCCACAGAAGAATCTGTGATAAATTCCGAGGTGGTGGATACGCAAGAAAATACGCCAACCACCGCATCCACCGATGTAGACGGAGGTAACTAATGAGCGCAAACCCACAGGGGTCGGCTCCAGGAAAACAAACGGCACCCGCAGCACAGGGATCCCCTGCGGGCGGTACGAATGCTTCTAACCGGCAAAGCAACGCATCTAAGCCTGGTGGTTCATCACAGCAGCGTCCTGCGAAGCGTCCCGCCAACGGCGCGCGTCCTAAGAATAAGGGACAACGACGCCAGTCTATCCGCCCGGTTCCACGCTCACGTATTCGCCGCGCTCGTCTGGTGGTTCAGCGAATTGATACCTGGTCGGTTGCGAAGATGGTCTTCCTGCTCTCTATGGCTCTGGGCATTGTGACCATTGTGGCTTCGGTAATCCTCTGGCTTTTCTTGCAGGCCTCGGGTGCTTTTACTGGCGTGAACCAGATCTTAACCTCCATGGGTACCGGTAACACTAATATTGATATTACCCAGATGGTCAATATCGGTCAGGTGGCTTTGGCAACGACTATTCTGTCGGTCATTAACACCGTTATCTTCACGCTTTTGAGTATGATCGGCGCAATTTTGTATAACTTGGCCGCTAAGCTCGTGGGTGGTATTACGCTGACCCTCAGCGACGAATCATAAGATAGTCCTGAGTATCTAAAACCGCCGTCTTTGTGCGTTATCGACCGGGGTGAGTATCGGAGTGATACTCCCCCGGTTTTCTGGTTTTATGGGGTTTCTCCCTGTGTTGTAATGCACATCTAAGAGATTTGGCAACAGGGTAAAACATCTGTATAGTTATATTTCGTTCTTGCGGAGAATTCCGCCGGAATGGGAGGGCGTATAGCTCAGGCGGTTAGAGCGCTTCGCTGATAACGAAGAGGTCCCAAGTTCAAGTCTTGGTACGCCCACTCTCCATGACGAAAGGTTGCTATGAAAAAGCTCTTTGTTCTTGCGGCTGTCTCGATCGTGGCATTTCTGGGCTTCAAAAAGGTTCAGTCGCAGCAGGTTCGTCAGGCCTGGCAGGAATCTACAGATTCCATTTAGAACTTCATAGCGATTTTCCGCTAATGCGGGGGCGTGGCGCAATTGGTAGCGCATCTGCTTTGCAAGCAGAGGGTTAGGGGTTCGAGTCCCCTCGCCTCCACGTTTCGGTGATTATAGTGAGAGGGAAACGCCTGGTTCCATTCCGAACCCAGTAGCTAAGCCTCTTTGCGCTGATGGTACTGCACTTTGATGGGTGTGGGAGAGTAGGTTGTCGCCGGACTAGTTTTAGAAAAGGACCCCGAGCATAGAACTCGGGGTCCTTTGTTTCATTACCAAAATGCCGCTGAATTCTCTCAAATATGTAGTGTTCCTAGATAGAATTACAAACCTTATAATCGCGCTGCGTCATAAATCCTCGCATCTACATGAACAGTAGATGAACACGTGTTATACATGAGGAGACCTGCTGTTGGGGAGAATCTTAGGAAACGCTATAAACCACAGAAAACCATGGAAAAGGCTCGTGATATATGGTGGATTTATTATTCGTATATCCTTTATTTCTCGGGTTTTTAGGTCAAGATGAGGCATTGTAGCCCACAGGCATTGTGTTGGTTTATGTTGTTTTAAGTGTTATTTCGTTTCGGGGAAGAATACTTTAGATTTTACGCGAGACATTCCATAATCAAAATGTGACTACTGAACTTATCATCCTCGTGATTGTGGTGTTGACGGCACTGGCCTTCGACTTCACAAACGGCTTTCACGATACCGGAAACGCGATGGCGACCTCCATCGCTACCGGTGCGCTTAAGCCTAAGACAGCGGTGGCGTTGTCAGCATCGCTGAACCTAGTGGGTGCCTTTCTATCCGTTGAGGTTGCTAAAACCGTCGGTAAAGGGCTGGTAAACCTTGACAGGATTGATATCAGTACCAACGGCGCCGATCTTATGTTGATCGTCTTTACCGGCCTTGTAGGCGGTATTCTCTGGAATGTGCTGACCTGGCTTTTTGGGCTTCCCTCCAGTTCTTCCCACGCTCTTTTCGGTGGTTTGATCGGTTCCGCGCTTGCCGCTATGGGGCTCAATGGTGTGCAGTGGGAAGGCGTTGTTTCCAAGATCGTAATTCCCGCCGTGATGTCCCCGGTTGTGGCGGCTCTTGTTTCTACGGTGGGTACATGGTTGGTCTATCGCGTCGCCTCGCCGGTATCTGACGATAAGAAGACCAATGGATTCCGTTGGGGTCAGGTGGGTACCGCATCCCTTATGTCCTTGGCGCACGGCACCAACGATGCGCAGAAAACTATGGGCGTGATCTTCCTAGCCCTAGTTGCTTCCGGTACCGTAAAAAACGACGATGCTATTCCGTTCTGGGTCAAAGCATCTTGTGCCATAGCCATTGCCTTGGGTACCTACCTGGGTGGCTGGCGTATTATCCGCACTCTGGGTAAGGGCATTGTGGAAGTTGATACCCCGCAGGGCGTAGCCGCCGACGGAGCATCCGCAGCAATTATTCTGACCTCCTCGCACTTTGGTATGGCACTTTCGACCACCCATGTTGCTACCGGCTCAATTCTGGGTACCGGTTTGGGTCGTAAAGGCGCAGAAGTGCGCTGGGGTGTTGCCGGGCGTATGGTGATTGCCTGGGTTATTACTCTTCCCGCCGCATCCGCTATCGGTGCTATTACATGGCTGATTGGTACGGGACTAAACAACCTGACGAACACTCATTACGTGGGTGAATTGGTTGTCTTCTTGATCCTGCTGGCCTTTAGTATCTGGATGTGGCGCCATTCCCAGAAGGATGTTGTGGACGCATCGAACGTAACCGCCGACTGGAACGACAGCAAGAATGACAGCAAGGCAGAGGAGACTCAGGACGAAACTCTTGAGAGTCGCCAAAGCGATGATCAAGACATTCCTGAATTATCCTCTCCGGCACGTGAAAAGGCGGGTGCATAATGTCTCTTTTCGAATTGTTTGAAAAGATCGTCCCTGTTGTTCTTGCTGGGCTTTTCTTAGGTGCCGGTTTGCCAGCACTCTACGCCTTTGGAATGCGCTTGCTGGCGGGGGATACCGAGTACACGGCAGACGGTAAACTTATCGAGATTCAGCCTCCTAGTCGCGGTTCAAAGATTGCCGCGAGCGTTGTATTTGCTATCATCATAGGAATTGTGTTTATTGGCATTCTGTGGGTCGCCAAAGATTTCATCTTCCATACTTTTGGGTGGAATATCTTTGGTGTGACCGGTGGAGGTCACTAAATACATGCTTGAAGATAGATATGATGAACGTATAGAGGAGGTATCCGATGCCGGATAAAAACATCATCTCGCGTGTTGTTGACTGGCTCAGTGTCGGTTACCCGAAGGACGTTCCTGTTCAAGACCGTGCAGCGGTTATGGCAATTTTGAAAATGCGTTTGACTGACGAACAGCTTCAAGAAGTTGTGCGTCGTCTTATGCAGTCGCGTGCCGCTCGCGGCGAGGCGTATGTAAGTGACCAACGCATTAACGAATATATTCGTCGTGTGGTAGACCATACACCAACCCCTCAAGATATTGACCGAGTCGCCAAAATTTTAGGTGCACACGGTTTCTTAATATCGGAGACTCACGTAAATGACGGTACTGAGATCGAGGGGCATCCTGAATATGTCACCTATGATGACCCCACTACCGGGGAAATCCGTATTGCCGAACTTGCGGCAGCCGATGTGACACTCCAGAACGAGGCACTTGAACAAAATAACGCCGGGCAGCATGAAGAAGAGACTCAAAAAGCTGAATCTGCCTAGGATAATCCGAAGACAAAGCTGTGGGGCGAGAATTGCAGTAATTCTTGCCCCACAGCTTTAAGTGTTTATGGTGCGCATACTAATCTGCCTGAACGTAATCTCATGTGATGTGAAGCGGATGAGACAGTCCTGATGAGTTCTTCTGCGATGGTATTGGGTATTCTGGGAGTAGAGATAAAAACGTAGAATCTCACTCACCGGTGAAAGGAATATCGTAATGTCGCAGAACGCGGAAAATAACGATGTTGCACACAAAGATGCTCAGTCTAGCGGATGGAAGAAATATGTTCCTCAGCGTGTGAATTCTCTGAGCAGGCGCTCGCTTTTGCTGACGGCGGGATGCATCGTGGCTGCCGACGTTGTTGCGATGATGCCCCAATTTGCCCGTGCCGGAATATTAGGCGATGAGGCGGCGGCGACTGTTTCGCGGAGGAAACAGCTTGAAAAATGGGAGCGCGATATTCGAGAGAATATTGACGGAACCTATCTCAAGGTCGAAGAATTTACGATTCAGGGTCGGAACAAGGACGATAACTCCGAGGATGATCTTGAACTTATTGGGCGTATCTCGATAACGAGTCGTGGGCGACAAGATTCTGCCGGTACCGCACGTGCTCTTTCGGCCTTGTGGGAATATGGACACCCCGAGTCCATTACTCTTGAACCCTCGGATAATGAAGCAGCTATGACCATTCCTTCCCCACAAGGAATATCCGAAGCTGAGTGGGGAACAATTCTTGGGGTTTCAGTACCTCGCTATGCTGTTGATACGTTGAGCATTCAAAAAGATAACGATTCGAATACCCTTGACGTCGATGCAAGCCTCACGAAGGGCGCATGGAACAAGATCAAGGAAAATCTGCGAACCCTGCAAAACGCGCAGTTCTCGCAGGGAATGCGAGTGCAATATACCGTGCAGCGCAATAAACTTCAGGTTCCTTCGGGTGCTACTGCGGATATTTCAATTCAGGTTTTGGGCGCCGAGCGTTTGAATCTGATAACTATGGCGCTTCAGGATGCTATGGAGACCCAGGAATTCAATAACTTGAAGAGCTTCACGGCACGCTGGATGGACGATACCTCAGGAAAAAGCAGCAGCCGTAAGTCGGGTGAGAAGGACAGTCTGATTATTGTTATTGATGGAAATCCCGAAGATCTCGTCGATGTGGCTCAAACGTATATGCGTGAACAGAGGGTTACGCTGGAGGGGCTCAAAGAAATGCACATTCGTGTGAAGGAAACAATTTTTAGGGGTCTGTAAATCTTGTGATGTACTTCTCATAAGAAACGCTCTGCTGGATTTGCTTACGTTATAAAAAGTAGTTTATAGTAGTAGAGCACCGCGGGGGCGTGGCGCAATTGGTAGCGCATCTGCTTTGCAAGCAGAGGGTTAGGGGTTCGAGTCCCCTCGCCTCCACGTTTCGGTGATTATAGTGAGAGGGAAACGCCTGGTTCCATTCCGAACCCAGTAGCTAAGCCTCTTTGCGCTGATGGTACTGCACTTTGATGGGTGTGGGAGAGTAGGTTGTCGCCGGACTAGTTTTCCGAAGAGGCCTCAGACATGACGTCTGAGGCCTCTTTGTTTTGTTATATCTGCCTGCTTGCTGCATATATAAAACGGGCTAATGGTCAGAATGCATGTCTGCACGATACCGAACCTACTAGCCTTCTGCTGTGTATATGACTTATCCTTGTCGAAATAGTCTTCTTCACCAGATAATTCAGCAGGCTCTATCTGCTGCGGCGCTGAATATTCAGCCAATATCCGTCAGTGCTACGTTCAGTTGCCACCCTATGGACTCTAGCCATGACAGGTGTAAACAGTAGGATAGAATCCCTGCCCGGGCGATGGGAGCACCTTGATGACCGATATGATGAAAAAGGATAACGACATTTCCCGCGTGGCTTCAGGTCTTATGGCCGTAGCCGTTGTGGCACTGGTTATCATCGGCTGGATAGCCGCAGTTGTCACCTCGGGCGAAGCTGGGATCAGCAAGCTGGAACCGTGGTGGCGAGGACTATCCGCCATTTTCTTCCTGATGGCTTTACTGTGGATTGCCCACTTCTTTCTGCCGCGCCGTGTTCCGCTGATTACTTCGGTAATCTTGGCGGCAGCATCCGCAATGATCACGGGCTTTGGCGTCGCATTCTTTCGACCTTTTGGCTGGGGAGATCTCCTCTGGCCGGTATCGGCTCTCTTCGCCTCGATTGCCATCTTGAAGCTTCTAGAACCCACTGGACGTACGCAGTGAATTACGTGTCCGCACGTTGGTTTGGCATCAGACTTATATGACCTCAGTGAGGAACGTTAAAACAGAAAAGCCATCTTCTGCGATCCGCCGTGAGAACAAGGGAATCAAGAAAATGGCTTTTCGGATATGGGGGAGAGGGTAACTAGGCGCTCTTCCAGGGGTCTTCAACCGGACGGGCCGCGTTGTAGGCGGCAATGCCTCCAATGCCCAGCGCAAGAACCAGACCCACCAGGGCTAGACCCTTACGGGGGCGCTTACCGCCGTTGCGCTCGATGCGTGCCAGCTCTTTATGAGCCTTGCGTGCGGTTTTCGAGGCGGCCTTGCGAGCCTTCTTCATGGCTTTTTTCTTGCCGGTGAGCTTCTCAGCAAACATATCTGCGTGCCCGGGGATATTCAGGTCATCGACCTTCTCTGCCATGGCCATAGCGGCGACGACAGCCGAATTCTTCGCGGCTTTACGAGCCTTGCGCTTCTTGCAGAACATTGTGAACCTCCATCAGTCATACCGCAATACCTCACGTACGCGGGTAAATGTTCACCTCTCAGCATAAGGAATTACCCTGAAAAATGCTTGTTGAAACCCTCACCTCAGCTAAAAATACTGATAAACCGCCCGTGTTTTCTCAGCAGGCTAAATTTAACGTGACGCCGTGATAGCGCGGCTTCTAGCGCATCATAGAGACAACATGACAAAATAGACCTATGACTAATGCAACAGCTCAAGCAACTATTCACACCAACTACGGTGATATTGTCGTTGATCTCTTTGGCAACCATGCACCGCTGACCGTTGAGAACTTTATCGGTCTGGCAGACGGTTCTAAAGAGTGGAAGCACCCCCGCAGCGGCGAGGTCATGAACACTCCGCTCTACAAAGATGTGGTGTTCCACCGTATTATCAAGGACTTCATGATTCAAGGCGGTGACCCTCTCGGCATGGGTATTGGCGGCCCCGGCTACCAGTTCAAGGACGAGATTCACCCCGAGCTTTCTTTCTCTAAGCCCTACCTGCTCGCAATGGCAAACGCAGGCCCCGGCACCAACGGCTCGCAGTTCTTTATTACCACGGCAGAGACTCCTTGGCTGAACGGTCGCCACACCATCTTCGGTGAGGTCGCTGATGAAGCCTCAAAGAAGGTTGTAGACGCTATTGAAAGCGTTGAAACCGGTGCACAGGATCGTCCGGTGAAGGATGTCGTCATTTCTTCAATCGACATCAAGAAACTCTAATTTCGTGCTGGGAAAGGACCCGCCTGGGTAACCGGGACGGGTCCTTCACCGTATCTGCGTTCTTCTCGTAATCCATGAGCCGAACCACGGGAACCGAGGGACTGAGTAAGAGCGTATGAAAGGAAAAACGTGGACTACCCATCTAATCCACAGCAAAATAGCTCTCAGACGGAGCCCACTTGCCCGCGGCATTCCGACCGTGTGAGCTATGCACGGTGTAAACGGTGCATGCGTCCCGCCTGCGGGGAATGCCAAATTAATCTGGACGTCGGGATGATCTGTCCTGACTGCTACCGAGAGCTATATGGACGTCAATATCAGGCGCGCGCACCGCGCAGGTTCGTTCCCTACGTAACTTACACCCTGATCGGGATTAACGTAGTGGTATATCTGCTTCAGCTCATCATCCCGCAGTATTGGGTGTATTCCATGTTTGCCCTGAAATGGGATTATACCGAATTCACGGGGGAGTACTATCGCGTGCTGACCAGTGGTTTCTTGCACTCACAGAACGATTACTCGCATATTGTGATGAATATGCTCTCCCTCTATATCTTTGGTATTGCCCTTGAACAGATGATGGGATGGTGGCGGTATTTGCTCGTATACCTGTTCTCCATCGTAGGCGGTTCTTTTGGCGTGCTTCTTCTGGACGATCCAACTGCGGAGGTTGTGGGCGCATCCGGCGGTATTTTCGGGCTGATTGGTGCCTACCTGGTGATTATGGTGGTTCTGCGCGAACGGGATAATATACGGGCCCTCATGATTATGATCGCCGTGAACGTCGCCTTTGGATTCCTCGTTCCCGGGATTTCCTGGCAGGCTCATGCGGGCGGTTTTGTGGTCGGTGCTCTTGCCACGGCAGCGCTTTTAGCGCCTCAGATTATTCAGCGCACACGAAGTATCCGAAGGTAATACTCGAAATACCTGTGGATAACTAATTTTTGGTGGGCCGCAGTATCCCAATTTTCCCTGTGGGGACAGGGCGGGATACGGTGGTCCACCGATTGCTTTAAAACACAGAAAAGCACCTGTATTTTTTGATTATCCACATGAGTTTTCCACACTGTGAATAACTACAGTGATGTAATTTCACATTTGTTAGTACCCCGTAGTTACCTGTGGATAGAAGGCTTTATCATCTCGAAATTACAGGCATGTAAGGTTTTCCCCATGTTTATCCCCACCTGTGGAAAACTTAAAACCCAGGATGTGTAATTACAAAAAACGGGTGCAGCTCGATCAACGAACTGCACCCAGAGGAACGCTTGTACAGACTAGTTCGCCTGCGCCTCAGCCTGAGCAATGTCATCGGGGCTAAGCGTGACGCCCGTATACAGCCGGAATTGTTCAGCTGCCTGCAGAGCAATCACCTCGCCGCCCGTGATAACCTCATGACCGGCAGCGCGAGCGGCACGAATCAGTGGGGTTTCCACAGGCATCGCCACAACATCGAATACCACCGACGCCGCCTCAATCGTGGGTTGCGGATATGCCAACTGCTCGCTCTCGGCACCGCCAGACATACCGATCGGGGTAACATTCACAATCACTGGAGCGGTAAGATCGCCGGGTTCAGGCGCCCACGCATACCCGTACCGGTGCGCGAGCGCCGTGCCTGCATCCTCATTGCGAGCGATAATAGTGCCCGCCCGGAACCCAGCATCGTAGAAGGCACCCGCAACGGCCGCCGCCATGCCTCCTGAACCGCGCAGAAGAAACGGCAGCTTAGGATCAACGGCATGCGATTTCAGCAAGGAAGCTACTGCAATCACGTCGGTATTGTAGGCGTGCAGGTACCCGTCCGTATTGACGATAGTATTGACCGCCCCAATGACCTGCGCCGAATGATCGACCTCGTCCATGAGCGGAATAACCGCCTGTTTGAAGGGCATAGAAACGGAACATCCGCGAATACCCAGAGCGCGCACACCCGCGATAGCACCCTCAATGTCCGTGGTTGTCATCGCCTTATACAAGTAATCAAGGCCGTGTTTCTCATACAGATAATTGTGGAACTTGATGCCGTGGTTTGACGGTCGTCCAGACAGGGAAATGCAAAGGGTCGTATCGCGGTTCAGTGGTGGACGCGGCATAGGGGAGTCCTTCGGTGGTTTAGGAAAGAGTGTTGCGAATGAGAGTTGCGGCTTTCTCGCGAGTTTGGCGGTCAGCTACCACGAAATGCATATCGCCGGTATCGAGTGTGGGAACAACCGCGTTGCCATCGTTGAGGCTCTTCACATGGGCCTCCGCCTGAGGATCCTCCCAAATATTGACCCAGGTTGCATGATTGCCCAGGTCGCCTAACGACGAATCGAGGCGCTCGCAGAAGGGGCATCCAGGGCGCCAATAGATGACGACTCCGCCGTCTTCCTGAACTTTGCGTGCGTCTTCTTGGGTTGCTTGTTGACGTTCGAGCATTTTGATCTCCAAAGGTATAACACAATAGGGAGCCCGCCGCGGTTACTGTGACCCATCGGGGTAAAGCAACAGGCTGCATGCGGGCTGTCTAACACTACAAAAACAGAGCGTTTGAGACAATAATTCCAGCATAGGCGAAAGAATCATGAATCTGCTGGTAAAGGCCTTCGAATACAGAAAAATTCCCCGCATCATGAAAATGAATGCGGGGAATTCTTGAAGACTAGAGTCTTACTTACCGAACTTATCGGTAATCTTCTGGACGTTCTCATTGACGACCTCTTCGGCCTTCGAGGTGTGCTCGTCGTTGACGACTTCCTTACCTGCCTTGTCGTTAACGAAGTTCTTTGCCTTGTCGATGCCCTGCTCGACGATGTTCTTCGGATCGAAACCCATAAGACTCTCCTTTATTTTGGGTGACTGGTTGAAACACAGTGTAGAGGTTGTACAGAGTATAAACAACCCTCAAAATATCATGACATGAGTTAGGGTGAAATTTATCTAAAGTTCTCCGAGAGCCAATCACAATCCGCAGGGAAACCGGCAACCATCGGCAGAAAACGAGGCTCGGCGTACCCGTGTTCGGCGTATGCTTGGGCGATCGCCTGAGCTGTTTCCTCAAGTCGGGATTTTTTAACAAGAGCCATCACAGCACCGCCGAAACCGCCTCCAACGATGCGCGCCCCTAGGGCCTCGTGTGCCAGGCAGGCTTCAACCGCAACGTCGATCTCCGGGCGGGAGACGCGAAGCTCGTCGCGCATCGAAATAAAGGACTCGGTAAAGATGCGCCCAGCCTCTTCAAAAGCCCGATACCCCAGTTCATCCGCATGTTTGAGCAGGTAGCTGGCGCGCCCCACCAGTGTCATATCGTGAAACGCATGGCGAACCCAGCCGCGCGGGAAAGTTGCCGGACCCTCACGTTCCTCTAATGCTGTCAGAGAACGATTAACCGAAGAATCTACTAGTTCCAAACGCCACTCTTTAGCCTCACGTTCGTCGTGGTGTGCACATGAAAGATCTTCGGGAAGAGCATCACGCAGAAAGGTGAGACCAAGCGCTTTCGCACACGATTCAGAGGCGGCACGCCGGTCGGCAAAACCATTATGTGCAAGCGCGTGCGGGGTATTCGTATCAACAACAAGAAAACTTAGCCCGTGCTTCTGCAGGTTCAGATGAATAGGGTCTATCGAAAAATCACGGAAATCGATGACCAAAGCCTGACCTGGCTTTGACCGCAGCGACGCCGTCTGATCGAGTCCGCCGGTATGGGCGCCCGCAACCTTGTTCTCTGCGGTGATGCACACCTGTGCCAGGCGAGCCCGGAGTGCATCGTTATCGGGGGAGCGGTCGGAAGGAACCGCATCTGTATCCGGGCAACCGGGGCGCAGCGGGCAGGAAAGGTCAAGAAGCGCCAGTGCTGTGGAGCATTCTAAAGCGGCGGACGAAGAAAGCCCCCCTCCCACGGGAACCCGCGAGTTAATGAGCAAATCAGCCCCGAACTGACCGGGAAGCATAATATCGCGACCACCTTCATGATTCATCGCCCACGCAACACCGGCAACATAGGTGAACCAGCCCTTAATATGCCCGGGTTGAATATCCCGAATTACAATTGTGCGTTCGTCTCCGGGCATCTGCAGAGAGGATGCGCGCAGCACCCCGTCTCGGCGCAGCGACCCCGCAATGTAGGTACGGTAGGGTAGCGGCATGGGCATGCACGAACCACCCAGAAAATCGATGTATTCGCCCAAGAGATTCAAACGACCGGGGGCGGACCATACCCCATCGGGCTCTTTACCATAGGTCTGTCGAAACGCTTGGCGTACCCGCTGAATTTCATCCTGATGTTCGGGCAGAGAAGCCCACTGCGGGATTGCGGTGGTCGTCATAGAACTCCATTCAGGCAATGCGATAAAACGGTACTCTTCAACATACCATCTGCACGCCTGCGTACCGGGGCACGACTGCACAACAGCAGCAGCCCCGGCTGATGCATATGCATCTGTATGCGGGAATTATTTGGAGAGCATGAGCCCATCGATCGCGGTGGAAATATCAGCCGTATATGCTTCACACACCGGCTTAGGAATTTCCTGCAGGGGATTCTCTTCGGCTTCCGCAGTCAGCGAAGTCAATACAGGAATAGCCTGTGCCTCTTCCACCAGGCTCAAGGCAAGGTGAATGAGCATGCGGGCGCGGCGCAGCGCCTCTCCAGGCTCAAACCCCATATTTTGAGCGTCGTAGGCAATAGCCGCCACGGGTTTGAGCCGCTCAGGATTAGTTGCCAATGCCAGGCGAATAACTTCAGGAAATTCTGGAATGGAATAAATGGTCTCGAAAAGGACCTGTCCGCGCACGATCAAGGACTCTTTCACTGCCTCTGGATCCTTAGAATCCGCGGGCATAAGAAGCTCCTTTGGAGCTTTCTTATCCAAGATATAGTTCGCAAGAAGCACCAAAAGGTGCTGTTTATTCTTGACATGGTAATAGAGGGCGCCGGGAGCAACTTGAAGTTCAGCCGCCAAACGGCGCATCGACAAATCCGCTAAACCATTGGTTACCAGAAGATCAAATGCTGTGTCTAAAATTTTTGCTTGAGAAAGTACCACACGTCTATTTTACGGGTGAAATCTCTCTGCTGTCATGAAAAACACCTATAAATTCTCGTAAAGAGTATGAAGAAGTAATTGTATTTATGTAGAAAACTATAGAAATTGCTAGTGGCATAACTGTAAAAATTGAGGCTTACGTAGGTGTTTAATAAATGGTATGAGTAACGCATATTCCGAACTTGTGGCACGCATTAGCGGGGGAGAAGGATTGACCCGCGATGAAGCGCAGTCGCTTCTGAGCACTGAAGACGGTCAAGATTTTGCGCTTATTGAAGCAGCATCTGCACTTCGCCGCCAAGAATTTCGCAATGTAATAGCAATTCATACTGAAGATGAGGAATTAGCTGAAGCATTAGGTACACGTTCAATTTCTATTGATTCTTATGAAATTTTAGATATAAGCCAAGATATTGATTCTCATGAACTCGCTGACCGGATGGTGGCTTTAGGAGCTGGGAAATCTACCGGCATTACCGTAAAACTACCTCAGCAGGCGGTTCCGATGACGCTGATGCGTATCCTCTCCGTCTTGCGGCTTGCCGCCCCCGATAAGGTTATTCACCTTCCCGAAGGCTATGAAGAGTCGCTGCGTTCGCTGGCATCTCTGGCCATGCATATTGTGAGTGCTATTACCATTACCGATGATATTGAGCGTTGGCCGCTCGTGAATGAAACCCTCAAAGCACTGCGTCACGGCGGGATTGTGATCGCCGGTTCGGGCAGTCGTGATGCGCTCGCTGGGTACCTAGCGTATCTTTCGGAGCTCGGCGTTGATTTGATGGGTCACCGTGAGGCACGCGGCTCAGCCTGCGGTTCCGTTGATGGCGGCGGATGCTGTGGCGGACACGAAAGCGAGCCTGCCGCATCCTCGGGCGGATGCGGCTGTGGCTCGGGCGGATGCGGTTCCGATTCCGTCTCGACAGAACAGCATGCGCATTCCGAAGGTGGATGCTGCGGCGGGCACGACTCCACTCAGCCGGTTGAGACTCCGAAACCTGCCGCCTCCGGTGGGTGCGGATGCGGTTCCGGCGGCTGTGGGTCGGCATAGCATTCAGCTTCCCTCACAGAATATAATTGCCCCTTCACCAAGATCGCAGAGGTTGATTTTGGTGAAGGGGTTCCCTGTCTTTGCGGGGTAAAACGATATATTCCAAAATTGGAATAGTATTACCTTACGGTTATTCGTCTTGTAGGTGAACATTACCCGAACTCTCCTGCGAGAAGGGCTGTTACCTGTGACTCTCCGGTAAAGTTGAGTATGAGTGTATCTAAAAATACAAGGGGTTGATACGAGAGACAATGCTCTACTTATCCGTTATAGTTCTGATTCTACTTGCAACAGTCATTATGGTGAGCGTTGGCGATCGCCTTAATCTTCCCTGGCCCGTGATGATGACCATCCTGGGTGTTGGAGCGCTGCTGCTACCTCCCGATCGACCCCATATTGAAATCGACAGCGATATTATTCTGCCGATCTTCCTGCCGCCGCTGCTGTGGGCCATCGGTGTGAAATTCTCCTGGGGTACACTCCGGCGCCGCTGGAAGTCCGTTCTCCTCTATTCGGTACTGCTCACCACGGCATCTGCGCTTGCCGTTGCCGGTGTTGCCCTGTGGTGGGTTCCCGGAATGACGGTCGCTGTCGCCCTGGCGCTCGGTGCCGCAGTTTCGCCTCCGGATCCCGTTGCTGTTGAGGCCGTTGCCGAACCTGTCGGTATTCCACGACGTTTGATTGGCACGCTCCAGACTGAGGGTAGTTTCAACGATGCTATATCGATTGTGCTCTTTCATGCTGCTATTCATTCGATGGAGGAGCACCACGCCATCGAACCACTCGAAGTTATGAGGGACTTCGCTTTAGGCTCGGTTCTAGCAGTTATTATCGGTTTTGCGTTTGGCTGGATCGGTGGTTATGTGCGTCTGCGCGCCCACGATGTGGTGACGAGAAATGCCGTAACTCTTGTGATTCCCTTCGCTGCCTACCTGGTGGCAGAAAATATTCATGCATCCGGCGTTATTGCCGTGGTGATTGCCGCAATTCAATTCACCAGCACTAAGTATTTGGTGGCCTTAGAAGCAGAGGATCGTCTAACGACCTCATCTTTCTGGCAGATTATTGAATTGCTTATGACCGGTATTGCTTTCGGGCTGATCGGTCTGCAGGCGAGCGAAATTATCTATAAAGCCAACTCAGAGCGTATTGCCGGTCTCTTCGTCGATGGTGCCGTTATTGCTGTGGTCGCAATGATAATTCGTCTTGTGTGGTTCTCGGTAATCTGGCTGATTGGTAAGGCTGCCCGCCCGGTGCATGAAGGCGCTCCTGAATCCTTCGCCGAGGTTATCGTGATGACCTGGTCGGGGATGCGCGGCCTAGTGACCCTGATTCTTGCGCTCTCTATTCCCATGATCGACGGTATGGAACAGGTGCGCGAAGACGCTATCGTGATGATGATTTCGGTTCTGTTCTTTACCCTCGTGGTGCCCGGACTGACCCTGCCGTTTGTGGTGAGGATCTTGAAGGTGCAGGTGAACCATGAGGAAGATACCGCCGTTCCAGAACTGCTCAAACTGGCTCAGAATGCGGCTTTGGAAGCCCTGCAGGAAGAAGCAAAGGCAACGGTTGATCCAGAGACCTACGCTCGCGTGAAGGATATGTACACCGCTATTACTCGCCGCGACGAGATTATCGAGAGCCTGCCTGAGGAATATAAGCCCCATATCGAAAAGCTCAAGGATAAGCGAAGCGACTATATTCGTCTGCGTGATGCGGCGCTGATGGCGGCACAGCGTGCAGTGATTTCAGCTCAGGATCGTTACGATTCCCACGATGTTTCCCGAGTAATTCGTAAGTTGGATATTCTGGTTCAGGCTGAGAATGTGCGCACGAATAATAACTTTATTCTGCCTTCGTTGCCTGCCGTAGCTCTTGAAAGGTATAACATGCTCCGCAGTCATCTGGGAACTTCGACTATTCCCATCGTGAAGGACGCCCCTTCTTCGCCATATGTTTCTAATGCCATATTTGATGAACAACGTTAAGCTATGATTTTCACACCGTGAACCTGGGAAAATTAAGGAAATTCACGGTATGAAATGCTTTGAGACCTCATATCATCTAAAATTGGATTAAGAGGAATTTTACGCCGTTCAAACGCATAATGTGTACGAATATTTTATGCGTTTCTTCATAATTGAAAAGCTGTGAAAACCCATGAATTCTAAAAAACTTTCGCCCGCCTATCTCACCTCCCTACTTCTTATCGTGGTCGGTGCCTTGCTGATTAGCCTCTCACAGACATGGCTGCTGTGGCTCGGATGGATTCTAGTTCTTGCCGCGCTGGGATTGAATGTTCTTGCACATATGGTCACTATTTCCAAGGCTCAAGGAGAGCCTACACCCGCTTTGGTGACAAGCTTAAGTGAGATGGAAAATAATCTTGTGGGCGCTATGCGCGATAAAAATGCGGAGCGTCATGACAGTCCTGAGGGTGATGACGGGGCTTATGATGGTGAAGAAGGAAACTCCGCATCGGATGAAGCCGCGCAGTCTTCGACCCGCGAGTCTGACGCCGGTAAACTTGGAGTTCTTCCCTCAAAACCCAACGGTTCACGAGGCTCTCACCCACGCTCAAACGTTCGCTAAAGGTCTGCTATGAACACAAAATTCCTTCTCTCACCCGCGTATCTATGCTCGGCGGCACTGCTGATAGTAGGTGCTGTGCTCAGTGGAGGAAGGTTTATGCTGATCGGCTGGATTTTCTTTATCGTCGGTCTTTTCCTGAACGCTTTGGTATTAGTTGTCTTGGTTAACCGCGATCAACTGACGCATCTTGGCGCTCAGCTCAAACGTCCCGATGAATCAGAACTAGAGATCGGCGAACCGGTGGTGCAGCGTCTTGATGAAGAAGTTGCTGAACCGGCTGTGGATATGGATGCGGAACCTCTGCCGGAGGATCTTCCTGATGCTCCAGAGGTTGCTCAGAACATAGTAAAAGATACTGCTTCTGTGAAAAGAACATAAGACCCTCAGAAAATAAGCGTGGCGTATATTCGCCCTCACGGAAGACCTGATAGTAAGGGGAGATTCGGTGCACTGTTGTACTGAATCTCCCCTACATTTTTCTCATGTCAATAATGGAATATTGCCAGGTCAGCAGGTATATATTCCAAAATAAGAATATAGGGGTGGGTGGACTTTGATAGTCCGCCCACCCTTATATCTCACCATAGAACTACACACTGAGGCGCACATACCAGGTAGAACTGCGAGTTTATACTTCCATCGAAAGCGGCGTGCGGGGGAGCGGGGCAGCGGATTAAAGCCAGGATGATGCGTAGTCGGCGTACTCCTGTACACGCTTGTGTGCATCTTGAGTCAGGACGTTACGTATCTGATGCCGAAAAAATAAACCCAAAAACCTAGGCTCCCGAACCTTTCGGTTAAAAAGACAGTGCTGGAATTGACTCAAACTAATAGTGCATCCAGTTTGTACTTACTGCCTAATTTTGCTTAATATTTCCTGATATCTGGGGAGTTACTAGGTGATCATGACTATGATACTTCTCTGATCCCCTGTAGTATCTGCAACAACATCTGATCTCCATATTGAGTGTTTTGATGTCTGACACCTTAGTTGTTGTATAGGGGTGTTAAATTGTTATGGTGCCGTAGATTATTTCTGCATGATGGTATCAGCGAACCTCCCAGTTGACAGTGAATAGTTCATTGGTGGATTGTTCTGCTTCTAGGGCTTGTGCAGCATTGTCAAGATAGGTGTCTGACTCATTGCGGAGTTTGTCGCGCTGGCGGCGGTATTCGTCGTCTGCCTCTTCGGCTCGGCGTCTCCATTGGCGTGCCTCGCGGGTGAGTTTGAGTTGTTCGGCTGTACTGGAGGCTTTGCGTGCAGCCTTAGTAGCGGTGGATTCTTTGGCGTGGAAGTCTCGAATCTTCGCGTCAAACGTAGCCTTAAGATCAAGGCGCGCAGCATCAATGAGAGCTTCTTGTTGCAGGTAGAAAATTGCGTTACGATCTTGCACGTCTTTGGCAAATTGACTTCGTAAAGCATCAATCGTTTCACTGAAACCATCGGTGTTCACGGCTTCCGGGGCTACGTTGATACAAGTGAGGTCAAAAAGGTCACGGATCTGCTCGTGGTCCATGGTCGTGCCATCATCAAAGAACCCAGCCAGTAAAAGATAGGTTTCACGTAGGCTCTGATTACCGGATTGCATAGTAAATGTCGTTTCGTGAACGGTGAGTCGACCGCTTTTATCGCATAGTTGCCTTGCGATGGTGGTGACGCGCGTCGAGCCCTTGACCTGGAATATGAGTCGAGCCGGGGGCGTCTCATGCCTTTTTGCAGATTCAATCACCCATTGACACAGGTCGCTGGAGTACCTGTACTGGTGGGCACCCTTGCGTGGTTCGGTCTTGAAGAAATACTCTCCAACGGTGATGTTGGGTGTGGGAGACTGAGTGAGCGTGAACTGTGTAGCGGTGTCGTTGAATGTTGCTAGACCGGTTAGCTCGTAGTGTGTTAGGGCGATGAGAAGCCTTTCGAAGGCGTTGAGTACCACCCCGGTTTGGGTATTGTAGGATTTGAGTTTATCGCGGACTTTCGGGTCGAGATTGTCGAAAACCTTCTTTCGGGTTCCTTTCATCTCGCGGCTGATCTGTGTCGCGTAGTGCGCCTCAAGATCGGTAAAAGCGGCATCAATCTGCTCAGCTGTAGTGCATCGATCCAGGATTGCGGCAATGTTCTTCTCAAAACCTAGACCGTCTTCGATCTGCCCCAGAACCTCATCAGAAGCTCCAAAGACGGAGGTGAACAATTGGAATTTCTCCGTGAGAAGCTGCAAAATACGCTCTTCAGCCAAGTTACCTTTGTTGGAGAAATTCACGACGATAACATTGTGTTTCTGCCCAAACCGGTGGACACGCCCGATACGTTGCTCCACACGCTGGGGATTCCACGGCAGGTCGTAGTTGACCAACATGGAACAGAACTGCAAGTTGATGCCTTCGGAAGCCGCTTCAGTGGCTATCATGAGCCGTCCGCGCTGATGGAACTCATCGACCAAGGCTTTGCGTCGGTCGGCTGCAGGGATACCTGTGACGAGGTCTCCACCTTTGTTTCCCTCCAACCATTCCCGGTAGATCGCGTTGGCTTCAGCGGAGTCGTTGGTGCCGTTGAATAGCACCAGCCCTTCACCCCAACCCGCATTACGCAGGGATTGGGCGAGGTAGTTCTGAGTGACAGTCGAGTCGGTGAAAATAATCGCTTTCTCAGGTGCGCCGATCTCGCGTAGTTTTGCAAAGCCTTGCTCAAGAGCATCAACCAGCTTGACGGCTTTCTGGTTGACAGTAATGGAGCGTGCGAGTGCAGCGTAGTCACGGAGTTCCTGTACCTCAGCCAGCATCGAAGCGTGATCACCACCGTCGATAACTTCCGTCAGGGCGGGTGTGCTGTCAGCTTCCTCGCGCTCCTCCCCGGTCAGATCTGGATCTGCAATGAACGCACCAGCGTCGTTGCGGCGTTTACCACTATTTGCCTCAGCCTCCAGACGATTCGCGATGCTCTCCAACGTGGAAGCTACCGCGTAGGATGACGAACCAAGACGTTTGCGGAGAATAAGTGCAGATAGATGCCGTTGAGACTTGGCAAAAGCCCACAGAAACGGCCGCTGCAGGTAGGAATTGATGAATTCATAGAGCTGGATCTCATCCTCGCTGGGTGTGAAGGCAACGGTCAGTGGCATCCGAGTGGTAAAGCGAATGTACTTATTCGCGTCCTTGCGCAGGGTTCGCTTTGTGATCTGCGCAACCCTAGCTGCCAGGTCATCGTTACCCACCCCATCAGGGTTGTTGATGTAGCGCTCTTTGAACGTCTCCAGAGAGTGGAAATAGTCGGGAGCGAACACGCTCACAAGTCCGAAGAGTTCCTCAAGGCGATTTTGCAATGGAGTGGCCGTGAGCATGACAGTTTTTGTAGCTCCACGGCAGATTCTTGCAACATTAGCAGCAATTTTCGCCTGTCCTGTCCAATAAGAGCGCAAACGGTGTGCCTCATCACATACCACCAGATCCCACATGTGCGTGAGCCTAAGGTATTGAGAGTTGGCGAACTCATAAGAGCAGATGAGGACTTGCTCGTGTGCACCCGATCTAGTGAGCTCATCAAAGCTGCCGCGTTCGAGTAAAGATGCGGGAAGAGCAAATTTCTCATTGAGCTCTTGCTTCCACTGCTGGCGCAAAGATGAAGGCGCGATGATTAAGATGCGGCGTTTGCGTTCAGCCCAGTACTGACTGATAACAATTCCGGCCTCGATAGTTTTTCCAAGGCCCACCTCGTCAGCCAAAATCACACCGGGAGTAAACGGGGTCTGCAAAGCAAATAAAGCGGCATCAATCTGATGAGGCTTGGGCTCTACTTGCGCATCAAATAACAACCCGGCTAGTCGGCCGACATGGTCCGAGGCGTAGGAACGGTCGAGTTCATGAGCGTAGAACTTGGCCTGATAATCGCTGAGCAAACCAGCACGCACTTCCATTATTAGATACCCCACCGATCAGGTGCGCTGACGTTGTAATCCACGCCAATAGCTTCAAAGTGTTTGATTGCCGCGTTGATTTTCGCGTTCTCACTTGGACGGCGCTTGGTTGGATCCAGACTGCTCTTGGTTTCGCGGATTAAGTAGAGGTGTTCGGTTCCGTCTTCGACCTTGATGATTGCCCAGTCTGGGTTGTAGTCACCTACCGGGGTAGGGATACGGAACTTGTTGGGCAGCTTCATAAACAGTTTGATGTCCTCCCGTCCATCCAGATACTGGGCGAACTGTCGCTCCACCGCGGAGTCCAACACAACGTAGTTAAAATCGGTTTTTTCCGTGTTCTTGACTTCATAGAGCTGATCGATGAATCGGTCTTTCTCGTCTAAGCCATCTGCCTGCAGTTCACGAAGCTCATAGATGCTGCCTCCAATTGGCTCGTATTGGATGCCATTAATGAGAGCATGGGCCAGCTCGGTTTCAATGCAGTCTGTGACCATCTTGATGTAGTCATTAGGGTTTGTGAGGAACTCGCCCAAACGATCTGATCCAAGCAGGATATCGATAATAGTCTTACGTGTCAGGGAGCTTGTCTCCTGGAGCTGCATAATGATGTCAGGGAGGGGATAGGATTCCTTGAGAACCTCATCGCGTAAATCGAGAATAGATCCTTTAGGACCGCCACGGGTCAGTTCCAGTCCTGTGCGGGTCACTTGAATTCGGATCGGGTCAATGGGCGGGGCTTCCTTAATGCGTGCCACGCACCGCTGGACCAAGTCGGTACGGTTCAAGCTTACCCGGTAGGTCGTGCGGCTAGTGATCTTCTCCCAGAACTCTTCGAACTCGGGAGTGGCGTACACCTGTTTGTTGAGTTTACGGACCACTCGCTTGCGTTTGGGTTTAACTATGGTCTCGATCTTACAGCCATTAACAATGTTGATGATGTCATCTTCGTAGTCTGCGTATTGAGCGGGCAGGTCAAGTGTGAAATCGAGCTGTTCAGGAACCCAGGTGCCCATGACTTCACCGGAATCATTGATATAACCACGATCATGCAAGAACTTCCAGATCTTACCCGAGCGCCGCGAACCCAACCTGGATTCTTTACCGTCTTCCATGATGGGTAGGTGGGCGAACTCCGTACGCCGCACAAACCCGATCGCCACACCCGCCTTCGTATATTCATCTTGAAGGGCAGCAGCAAACGCCTGATATGACTCATTGGCCACCACGGTTAGCTGCGCAAGTCCACGGTCGGAAACCCGCTCACCTTCTTGGTTGACGGGTAGACGTAGGCCACGCCCAATGGTCTGGCGACGCTCAGTCTCCGAGGCCATGTCACGTAGCGTGCAGATCTGGAACACGTTGGGGTTATCCCAACCCTCACGCAAAGCTGAATGAGAGAAAATGAAACGTACCGGCTCATCCATACTCAAAAGCCTGGCCTTATCCCGCATAATCAATTCGTAGGCATCATCATCGGCTTTCGTCTTACCTGATGAATCTTTGAACACCATTGGCGCGCCTTTACCTTTGCCTTTCATTTGAGCAAAATAGCCTGAGCGCGCCTGAAGCGGATCGGCGGGTAGAAAACGTGCAGCCTTAGGGCACTTCGCCAGTTCCTCGCGGTAAAGCTCGTCAAACCAGGTTGCAAAATCCCCGTTTGCATCTAGATTGTTATTCCCGGATCCAAGGTAGGATGCGACCTTGTCGATGAAGAAAAGGGAAAGAACTTTGATGCCACGGTCATGGACCTGGAGTTCCTTGCGAATGTGTTCCCGGATAGTTTCGCGGATCATTTCACGGAATACTGCATCCTGGTTGGAGCCGATTGCCTCACCAACCCCCAGGATCCCGTAGTTGGACAACTCGATCTGCTCAGGTTGCACACTAATTTCATTAATGCGCCAATTGCCCTCATAAGCCGGGTTTCCACCCGACAAGCGTTCTAAATCATCCCCCTGGGAGGCATTGATTTTGCACTTGGCGTATGAGCCGTCCTTCTTCCGGCACACCAATTCCAACGTCGCTTTGAAAGGTTCCCTACACACCTCCAGCAGCTTCACATAGGGCTTTGCGGCGCTACCAAGCTCCTGGGCGTCAGCGACCACGATGGTTTTCACGAGACTTAACTTGTGAGCATCCAACGGATCGAGACGGTACACCACGTTGCGAGTGGTGCGATGGGTTGCTGAGTAGCGCAGCGTACACAACGGGTCCAGGTCTGCAACTGCTGATTGGGCTAGCAGGGTTTCCATGTTCTGTGGCTCATCCATAATCACAACAGGACGAGTAGCTTGCAAATAATCTAAAGGCCGCAAACCAGCAAGCTTGTCTCGATTCTGGTGAATGATGCGAGTGTTCTTATCTCCACGCAGGGAATCAATCGTCATCACCAAGAATTGCAAGCTCGTGGCAGTGGCAAAGTCACGCACCTCTTCAGCCCGCTCACCCGAATACACTGTGGCATCCATGTTGATTTCTGGGTACAAGTGTCGGAAGTGCTCGCGCATCAAGTTAATAGAGGTTTTTACACCTTCACGGATCGCAACTGACGGCACCAATATAATGAACTTGGTGAACCGGTAACGCTTTACCAGCTCGAATGCAGTACGCAGGTAGACGTAGGTTTTGCCGGTACCAGTTTCCATTTCAATGTCAAACTGTAGGCCATCAACCAGCTCATCCGTGATGTCCAGACCGTTGCGGTCTTGAACACGGCGAAGGTTAGACAAAATCGTGCCCTCATCCAACACCAGATTATTTCCTACAGCACCGACTTCGGTCGCAATGTCAAACTCGCGTTGACCGGATAATTCACACTGATCAATTAACGACGGCTGAGCAGGAAGTAATCTAAAAGAAGTTACTAACTGATCCGCATCCGCTGGCTGACTATCGAAGAGATCAGTGACCGCTTCAATTGCCGATGTTTGATAAGGCTGGTGAGGATCAAACTGAAAACGCATCGAAACCCATACCCCCTTACGCGGTCCACAAGTCCACGCCGTGAGTACGGCACTCTTGCACTAGGTTCGTCTTTAGTCCGTCGTCGCCCTGGAAAGCATCTTCTAGGATGACGAGGCGTTCGGGCTCGAGAACAACGAGCGATCGCAGCTGCTCCAGTGTGGGTTTCTTATGTTCATTGAGGTAAGCCATCACTAAGCCATCCGCGACGCTGAAGGCATGTAAACCAGCCACGTCCACGCTCGTGACCTGTTCTGTGAGAGAAAATCCAAGCTTGAGAAGAACCTCAGTTAGTAAGGCCTCTGGGCGGGCATTATCATCAACTGACCCACCCATCTGCGCAAACAAATCGGAAAGGTCATCCACATTCAAAGAAGAGTCAGCACGCCACTTGGTGAAATTTGTATCCACCAGCCTGTACGCACGGAAACCTACATCAAGGGGCTCAGCGCGGATCTCCAGCTTCGATGCTTCCTCCTCTAAGATCTTGGTACCAGCACGGCGAATACGCTCACGGGAAATATCCGCAATTGTTTCAAATCCCTGCTCACGCACTACAGACCCTGTTGGAGTTGGCTCCGGCAGCTGAACAGAGATACAGTGCCGATTGCCGCCATCCTCAGCATTGAGCTGCATAATGGCATGGGCGGTAGTGCCGGAACCAGCGAAAAAGTCAAGGATGAGGTGATTATCGTTGGGGGAAGTCAGCACTTGCAATAATCGTTTTATCAGACGTGTCGGTTTAGGCGTATCAAAGATCGCCGTGGTATGGAACAATGCGCGAATCTCTTTTCGAGCCTCATCATTATGGCCGGCAAACTCATGCGTCCACCATGTACTGGGAACAGTTCCCTGCTGCACCTCGCTTAAATATCTCTTTAATTGCGGTGCTCCAGTGCCGTTCTTACCCCAGTAAATACGATTTTCATCAATATAGCGGTGGAGAGTTTCTTTAGAGAACGCCCAGCATCGTCCAGCTGGCGGGCTGTAAACATCACCTGTATTGGGGTTAGCGATCGGGAAGTCGTTTGCAGCGTTATATGTGCGTACTGAGAGATCACCTGTACGATAGGGTCCTCGACCATCTCCATCATCATACTTGTAAGGCTTATTATTCTCGGCCGTACGCGGAAATAATCCACGCATAAATGCATCTGACCGGCTGAATAGAATAATAAAATCGTGCATATCCGAGAAGCGCTTCGCATCATTTGCTGGAGAGTATTTCTTCTGCCAGCAAATATTTGCATAGAACATATCGGACGAAAAAATTTCTTCCATCACCATGCGTAGCCGGGGTAATTCGTCATCATCAATACTGACGGCAATAACCCCATCCTCCCGCAGCAAATTCTTTGCCAGCTTCAGTCGCGGATACATCATATTGAGCCAGTTCGAGTGGAAACGTCCTGCCGATTCGGTGTTAGTGGAGAGTTTGCCATCACCGTCACGTTGGTCAGTGAGATCCAGGTAAGTGCCGATTGGGTCAGCATAGTTGTCTTCGTATACAAAGTCGTTGCCGGTGTTATACGGAGGGTCAATGTAAATCATCTTGATCTGCCCATAGTAGTGCTTCTGCAGCACTTTGAGTACTTCCAGGTTGTCACCCTCAATGACCACGTTCTGTGTTTTCTCCCAATTCACGGAGTTGTCATGGTCGGGTGCGAGTGTTGCTGTGGTTGGAGTCTGGGCGGCGCGAATTGCCTGTGTCTTTCCTGGCCAGAACAAGCCGAAACGTTCATCCCCTGCAGCGTCTTCGCCGAGGAGCGTTTGCAGGGCTGCAATGTCAATTTTGCCATCGGCAATCACTTCAGGAAATAGCGATGCGAGCTTCTGCGAAGCCTCACTCTGGAAGTTAGGTGAGGAGGCGGGAATTTTGTTGATTTGGTCGCTCATTGTGTACTCCGTTAAACCTTTGGTGAGGGATTGGGATGTCATGGTGGGCAGGTATCAGGCATCGTCGTCTCTACTTTCTCCCATATATTAACATGCCTATTCAATAGCTTTCCCATCATCTGGGGGTAATATCAACCTCGGTAACTCACTCAATCCGTTTATCGACAGACGGATTCATGATCGCTTTCATTACTTACAACAACTGCACTCTCTCCAAAGAAATTATGCGGTTCACCCATCAAGAGGACCCTGTACATACTCGTTATGCCGCGTGCAACCCATCTCCGTGCGCCAACTACGCCATACTTCCCACCTAATGAAAGTAATAAGTATTCTGGAACCCTAATATACAACTAATACATGAGGATGTTTCAGGGGTGATATACCAGAGCTTAAAGCCGGGATGAGGCGTAGTCGGCGTACTCCTGCACACGCTTGCGCGCATCCTTGGTCAGCGCCTTATTCTCCTTCAGGATGCGCCCGGCATTCTCCGCCATAAACTCTAAATACTGCTTATCGCGGGTTTTACGCCAAGCCGTGCGCGCCGCATCCAGCTGCGCAAAATCGCGGGAAATCTGCCGCTGCATGGTGTACCGCACCCACATGAGCACCAGCACCACTCCCAGCGGAATCAAGCACAACCAACTATTCCACAGGGCATAAATACCTATAGCCAACGCGGCGAGCGCCAGTTGAATCGGGGCAATAGAAACAATATCGCTGGAACGCTCGCGCTGGTTCTTCACCAAAGACTCACGGGCGGCCTGCCGAAAAGCATCGCCAAAACTCTCGGGATTGCGCTCTTTATTTGTTGAAGACATTCGCCATCTACCCCGCTTTAACAATCTATAGACGTTGTTTTCGCAAAAAGTTTCACGTGAAACGTAGAATCTACGCACCCAACGAAGAGTCAATAAACTCCCACGCATGATCCACCGAAACCTCGGTTCGCGCCTTCACATCATCCGGGGAATAGCTGAACGACGCCGCATGATCCGCCCACTCATGCATGGGTACATCGTTCCAGGAATCCCCAATCGTGTAGGTTTCATACTCAACCGGTTTCAGGTACTCCACAAGCCACGCCAGCCCGGTCGCCTTCGTGCACCGCGGGGGCACAATATCCAGAAAATCCTGATTCTTGTGACAATCCACTGAATCACCGAACTCCTCAAGAATCCAGCGGTAGGTGCGCTCGCGAGCATCGTCTTCAGGAATCCACAGGGGCACGCCCACATAATCTTGGGTATCAATCTCGGACTCTGCCAGCGGCAGGAACTCGGGCAGAATATTAGTCGAAGACCCCACATTATCCGCCAGACGATAGTCATGGGTTAAAGTCGTGGCAAAAAGAGCGACCCCCGGTTCTTCTTTGAACCGTTCATAGCAGGCGCGCACCACTGACACCGGCAGAGTTTGCGCGTGGAGGATGTTGTACTCGGCATCGGTCACAACCGCGCCGGTGTACAGCACGTTGTAATCGAAGGTTACGCCGGTTTTATCGAGGGCAAGTTTCGTGGCGAAAATACTTTTCCCCGTCGCACACACCGCAAGGTTCCCGGCCTGCTGCCAGCGGTGAATAGCCTGTACATTCGCGGGGTCGATGGTCCGGTCAAAAAGCAGAGTTCCATCCAAGTCGAATGCCATCAGTTTTTTCATGGGATTCCTCAGGTCTGTGCGGTGGCTAAAAATCACGGGATGCGTGCCCGGTACCAGTCTACCGGAGCGCGCATCCCGCAGGGTGGCTAAACAGTCACTAGGGCTTACGAGGGAAGTGACAGGAACCCGAGGTAGGAACCTGCAATACCCACGGCAAAGAGACCGAAAATAATCCAAATGGCGTTAACCCTCTTGCGCAGAAGCCACATGCACAGGAAACACAGGGCCAGTGCGGCGAGCCCGGGCAGCAGCTGATCCATCATCGACTGCACGGTGACCTCAACGTTCTTACCGTTTTGTTCGTATTCCGTGAGCTTGAGCGGAATGTTGATGGTCGTCCACCGGTACACGAGCGACCCCATCACGAACAGGCCCATCACCGAGGCACCCTGCGTGATCTTCTGCAGGGTGTTGCCGCCCGCTTCTCCCACGATTTGGGTACCTTTTTCGTACCCATATTTGAAGCCGTACCAGCGGGTGGCCCACCGAATCGCGGTCATGCCGAAGAAGAAAATCAGCGGTCCCAGAATATTGCCCGCAATAGCGAAGGATGCGCCCACCGCCGCCAGCACGATACGCGCGGTACCCCAGTAAATCGGGTCGCCCACACCCGCGAGCGGACCCATTAGACCAACCTTCACGTTGGTAATGGCGGCATCGTCAATGCCTTCTTTACCGGCTGCCTTTTCGCGCTCCATAGCGGCAGTCACACCCATAATGGAGGATGCGACCCAGGGTTGGGTGTTGAAGAACTCCAGGTGACGGGTGAGTGCTTCCGCCTGATCTTCCTTCTTGGTGTAGAAACGTTTAATCGCGGGTATCATCGACACCGCAAAACCAATGGCCTGCATACGCTCGAAGTTGAAGGAGCCGAGCAGGAAGGTGGAGCGGATGTAGGTATCAATCTTGTCGCGCCTGGTGAGGTCGGGAACCTCTGCGGTTACTTTTTCTTGAGTGTTCTCAGTCATGATTCGCTCCTACTCAAGCTCGTTATCGAGGTCGTCGGCTGGGCGTGCGGCTGCCGGTGCCGCCTCACTCTTATGGAAGATTGGATTCAGCTGGGTATACAGCAGTCCCAGGCACGCTCCGACAATACCGATCGCGACTAGGTTCAGCTGCGCGGGATCTGCCAGGGTTGCGGCGAGGTTGCCGATAGCATCATGGTTGCCGCCGCTGAGCGTGATTTCCTGGGACGCCGGAATAGCGGCTGCCGCGATGAATCCGAGGAAGAAGAATGGCATGAGGGCGCGGGACTTCATCATGTTAATGACCATGGCGAAACCGACCACCGTAATCATGCCGCCAGCGATACGCAGGCCGTTCGTCACCTCAGCAGGAATAGCCTGCAGCCAGTTCTGCAAGGTTTCGGAGTTAATAAGGGCAACCACGGCGGTTGGGACAGCCACACGCAAACCTTGCAGAACCATACCGCTGATATGCATGAGCTCAATACCCCGGAAATTCGCCGTTTGGGCGAACCGGTCGGCTTGATGCTGGAAGAAGACGGTAATAGTTCGCACGAAAATGGTGAGCACCTGCCCGGCTGCTGCAATCGGAATAGCAACGGCGATGCCCTGCGCTTTATCAAGGTGACCGTGAATAACGACGACCGTTGCGATACATGATGCGAGCGCCGCATCGGGTGCCATCGCCGCGCCGACATTCATCCACCCGAGGGCAATGAGTTCGAGCATACCGCCCAAGATAATGCCAGTGGTAGGGTCGCCGAGGGCGAAACCCATGAGGGTACATGCCACTAGGGGACGGTGGAACTGGCGTTCGTCCACCACGGATGCGACACCCGCAATGAACGCCACCACAATGACGAGAATAAATGCGAGGGGACTCATGAGGCGAGACCTTTCTCTTTCAAAATTTTTGCCAGATCGACGGGGTTGTGGTTGGGAAGCTGCTGTACGTACAGCTTGACGCCGCGTTTGAGAAGCTCACGGTATGCGTCGAGGTCTTCTTCGCTCGCGTAGACGGCCTCAGAAAGCTGCGTCATACCGGTTTTGTAGGTTACGCCGCCAACATTGACCTCTGGAATTTCGACGCCTTCGTCTATTAGACGCACCACATCGACCGGGGATTCGAGTACAAACATGGTTTTCATGCCGGTGTACTTGGGGTTGTTGTATACGCGCCCCGCTTTAGCAATATCGAGCACATTGGTTTTGACTCCGGCGGGCGCCACCTGCAGCAGCAGGGTCTTGCGGAGGTTGTCGTGGGCGGCTGCATCTGATGCGGCAATAAAGGTTTGCGGTGCCACATAAGGAACCCAGGTGCCCGCGACCTGCCCGTGAATAAGGCGGGAGTCGATGCGCGTAAAAATAGCATCCATATGCCCGCCTTCAACCTGCTGTTCTGCTGGTATTTCCGGTGCCGCCGGTGTTTCGGCGGGTTTTGCCTCTTGAGAAGGCTTTTCTTCCTGTACCGGTTGGTTGGCTTCTTGGAAGGAGCGAATACCCTTCACGCCCGCCTTATGGGCTTTGGCGACCAGGCCCTTGAGGGTTGCATTTTTGCGACCAGCGCCGCTGATCACTTCGATGAGCATCGGCACGTTGACGCCTGCGACAACATCAATATTTTCGTGTTCTGCCGCGAATCGAGCGCCCGCATTGTAAGGGCTGCCGCCGAAGAGGTCGACGAGAATAAGGGTTTCTTCGGATCCTGTTTCCGCAACGATGCGCGTGTACTCTTCGATCAAATCTTCCGGACCCTGCCCGGGAAGAAATGTCACCGGATACACGTTATCGAGGTTTCCGAGGATCATGCTGGCGGTCTTTAAGAGCGCGGGTGCTGACTCCCCGTGTGCCGCCACGATGATAGTGACCATGATGGTCCTCTCGTTACTACAGAATGTGTGTTGTTTCCGTATTTAAGGGTCTAAACCCTTTGAGAATATCACGGTCAATAACGGTTTTAAATATGGAGAAAAATATAGGAAAAAATACTTCTACATGAGAACCGCTCGGCACATAAATATAGTATATGTGACCTAAACTATGTCGTTCTTAAGGGCATGCTCTAGAGGGCGGCGAGCGTGAAAGGTTATCAGTCGAACAGGGGTAAAAATCTGTTATTTGCTGTACTTTGATGCATTAATAGCGTATATTCTTATATTCCAATATAGGAATATATTGAGTTTTGGAAGGGCTTGCCAGGGTGTAAAGTGCATTCTGACTAAAAATTCTTTTGATTGTGAATAAAACATTAAAATCATGCATTATTTACGATCAAGAGAATTTTTATTGCACGGAGGTGATGATTTTAAATTCTAAGAACCCCACATCTCTTGGGCGAGGCGGTCAATATGAATCGTCAAATATGTGAGCTCATCCTGGCGTAACGGCTGATTGAGCTGCATCTCTAATAGGAGAAGAACCTTTTGTGCGCATGCGAAGGCTTGGGGCGCATCCGCCCGAAGTGCCGCCAAAACACCGGGCTGAGTAATATGCCGTTGTTGTTTATTGTTCTCTCGATCGGCACGTACGAAGAGATAGCGCAGATGGGTGATAAACCGCGCCGCCGACATGGAATTTGTGTCTATCGGCTTACCATACGTTGCTCCGATAACATCAAAAACCTGCGCAAAAACCTCAGTCATGCGGAAAGCCCGCGACATATCGGCCGTCGCAAACTGGGCATTGACGAGGTGTAACGCCAAAGGAATGGCTTCCTGCGGATCTAGGGTGAGATGCAAACGCTCATGTACCAGATCAAGTGCCCGGCGCCCGAACTCAACTTCACGCGGATACAGCAGCGTTACCTCTGGTGCGAGAGGATAATCAACCTGCAGTCCTTCGCGAGCGCGCGCAATAGCATAGTGCAGGTGGTCTGCGAAAGGAATGATGAAGGAGTTCGCGATTTTAATATCGGGGGTATTGCGAACCTTCGTTTCAAGTTCGGAGGCAATGGCAAGAATCTCCGGGGGGATCTCGGAGAGTGACCAGCTGAGCCGTTCGGCGGAAATATCGTGTTCGGGAATGAACGTCTGCTCGACCTTACTCGGATCGACCAGATCGCCCTTGCGTTTACCAAAGGCAAGTCCGCGCCCGATAACTACCGCCTCTTGCCCGTAGGAATCACGGGTGAGGGCGACATTATTGTTATAGATGCGGCTGATGCGCATGCATCCCTCCTTCCGTGTGGGCGGTATCGAAGCTTTCTCAAGATTTTACAGCCCCCTCGCGCTATTTACCGTGAGAAAGCGAATCTATGCGCTCTAAGCTTGCCACCTTTTACCAAAATACGATGCGGTCTTTCTAAAATATGAAGGATATATTCTGCATTTTATGGAGAGATACCGATAGAATGAATAAGTCGGTGCTATAAACACCGTGCAATAATCACTGTTGAAAGAGACTTCTATGCATAACCCTCATCGTTTAGCGATGCCGCTTTCCGCCGCTCTTGTTGCGGTGTTCGCCCTCAGCGCCTGCTCCTCCTCGGTGAGCACTGTGACACCTTCGTCTTCCGCCGCCAGCTCGTCGAGCGCGAGCGCTTCTGCCTCGGAAACTGCATCGCCCAGCGCCTCAGCTTCCAGCAGCACCAGCGCCTCGGCTTCGGCAAGTTCGAGCGCTACCTCAAAAGCCCTGACCGATGATAATAAGGCCGGTAAGCCGCGGCCAACCTCGACATACGGAGACCCCTACCCTGGAGCGACAGTGCATGAGGATGGTTCATGGGAGTATAAGAGCGAGAGCCATACCATGACCACCAAAGCCGACGGCACCTGGGAGTGGACTAATAGTAAAGGCGATAAAGCTAATCTGAATGCCGACGGCACCTGGGAAAGTTTTGACGCACAACGGAACGAGCGGGTTCATGTAAACCCGGATGGCAGCTGGATTCGAGTACGCGAGAGCGGCGATACGGATCTGACTAAAGGTGC
This sequence comes from Rothia sp. HMSC058E10, assembly GCF_001809415.1. Taxonomy (NCBI): domain Bacteria; kingdom Bacillati; phylum Actinomycetota; class Actinomycetes; order Micrococcales; family Micrococcaceae; genus Rothia; species Rothia sp. HMSC058E10. Next base: position 61,900 of record NZ_KV797612.1, read on the forward strand.
TAAGGGCATGGAGGTTAAGGCCGATGGAACGTGGCGCAGCGTAGATTCGTACTCTACCCTCTACGGAACTGCCGACGGCAAGGTCTACCAAGAGAAACCAGGCCAAGAGAAGCGTGAAGTTGGGAAAGAGCTTACCCCTTCGACGGTTCCTGTAAACCCGATTGCTTATGCTGAAGGCGGCGTAGGCGGCAACAGCGTTGTTCCTCTCAAACCGCGTACCCCGCTTAAACCAGGGGAGAAGGCTCAGTAACCCCGAACTTCTCTCGGTAGTATGGTGGCGCATCAAGATTTTTACGGCTGGATGCGCCACCCTTTTTGTGTCTAAAACGCCCTTCTATCTGGAGCTTTGCTGGAAGAAATATGGGAACGTACTCTATATTCGCTGAGTGTTGGAAGAAAACGTGGGGTGTTAGCGGCATCGGGTCTGTCCAAGAACCGTAGACTGAAACTGAAGGTATTTTTAAACACCGCATCAAAGCACCGCATAGACTACATAGCCGTAAGGAAACTTCCGATGAAAATCACTAAGTTCACCCGCATCGTCGTTCCTCTTTTCAACGGATGCGCCCTCATGCTCGCGCTCAGTGCCTGCATGACTGTAGAACGAGCCAACCCGGGTAAATCTGAGGGATCTTCCCCTGTCTCCTCTACATCTTCCTCTGCATCACCCGAGTCTTCTTCCGCTTCCCCCACGACGAACCCAACAGAGGAGAAACAGAAGAATGAAGAACAGAGTCATGAGAAACAGATTGTGGGGCTTACTGACGATAATAAGGCTGGTAAACCCCGCCCGCGCGCTGAACAGAAGTCTCAGAGCTCGTTGGGAAAGAATGTAAAGCTCAAGGACGACGGTTCGTGGACTGTTGAAGAAGGCAGCGGTCAGGATAAATTATCAGTTGTAGTTAATGTCGATGGTACATTCCATGTGAAGCGTGGAACGGGGTCTGACATATATCACGAAATGACGATTAACGCAGATGGATCTTGGGAGAGGATTGAAAAAGTTTCTTCTTCACAGACAAAAACTCGCGTTAATGCTGACGGTACGTGGAGTGTCGAGCGTAAGAGCGATTCATCTTCCCCAGAAAACGTTGAGGCACATGCTGATGGCACGTGGAAGTCTAGCGGATACTCGAATAATAAGGTCATCACGGGAAACCCTGACGGTACAGCCGTGGAAAAGAATACAGAAACCGGGGAGGAAAAATCTATCACACGTGGGGCGCAGAGTGGGGTTACAACTCCTAGGGAATACATGAATAGTATGTACGATATGGGGTTATATATTCCTCAAAATGGTGTTATTCCCCTGAAACCGCGTACGGCTCTGCCTTTGGGAATGCCTGTTAAAGAGGCTGTTCCTGGAACCGATGAATATAAGCATGCTACCGCCGAACTTGAGGGCATACTCCTGACGGATGAGAATAAAGCGGGCAAGCCCCGGCCACGTTCAGAAAAAGACCCCTTCTTCGGTATGGCTAAGGTCAATCCGGATGGTTCGTGGAGCTGGGAATCGCGCGATGGTGACACGACAATACATGTTGCAGCAGACGGCACGTGGACGCAGAAAGATTCTGATAACTCCGGTAATTATGATAAAACTACTGTGTTGTATGCTGACGGCTCATGGGAAATCAAAAATAATACACGCAGCGACGGGGAAGATATTATTCACGTAAACCCTGACGGAAGTTGGCAGAGAAAAGACCGGGACCGAACAGAAGAAGTAAAATCTGATGGCACGTGGCGCACTCAGAGCACCTATGAAACCGTATACAGCACCCCGGACGGCAAAGTATATCGGGAATCGTCATCACGTAAGAGCGAGGTATCTTCGGTAGATAAAGAACGGTATATTTACGTTCCTCCTCAACCAGATTTACTGATTGGTGGAGGTGATGGTCCCGGCGGGGGAGGGGTCATTCCGCTGACCCCGCGTCAGCCCCTGCAGCCCGGTCAGCAGGCTGTGTCTTAACGGAAAATGTTTGTGAAGAAGGTAGAGGGTGGCGCATCCAGATTGTATGGCTGGATGCGCCACCCTTTTGCACACATCATCAAGGGCTCGGAGTTAAATAATATTTGCCTGAAGGTTAAATAATAATTCTATACTCTTCCAAAAATTTCGCGGAATATAAGGGTAAAAACGGGTATTGAGTTAAATAATGGTTTGCGGGCTGTTAAATAATGCAGTCCTTGTCGGTAGTATAGAAGGTATGGAGCCTATTCGTATTCCCCACATCAGTTTTACCTCTGATCTAGCTTCGACCATTATTGAGCTTGAACGAATTCGAACCACTTTGCAGGGGCAGGATCAAACGGACCTGCCACTCTACAGCGACCTGCAAAAGCTTTTTCAAAATCTCTCCAATATTATGTCGGCGCGCATCGAAGGAAATCGCACCACGATGCTGGATGCGCTCCAAGGTGTGCGCGATGGACAGAGCTTTGATGACGGTGTGCGTGAAATCCTCAATCTTGAAAAAGCCAGTGCTTATATTGACGACGTTGTGACTGAAGATTTTGTCTTGACGGAAATGTTTATTCGAGAACTTCACGCGCTCGCAGTCGATGGGCTAGAGCGGGAAGGTGATGCTACCCCTGGAAGTTATCGAAGTTCCGAGGTGCGCATCGCGCAGTCTACGCACCAGCCTCCCGGACCGGAATCCGTACCCGCTGATATGCGCCAGCTTGTTGAGTTTATGAACAAACCCATGAGCCCACAGTATCACCTGCTGCAGGTTGCTATTAGCCACCACAGGTTCGTGTGGATTCATCCTTTCGGGAATAGAAACGGTCGTGTGTCACGGCTCATAACCTATGCGATGCTCGTTAAGCTCGGCTTTACCGCAACACATGGGTATCGAGCGTTGAACCCAACCGTTGTTTTTGGGTCGGATCGTCACGCCTACTATCGGCATTTGGAGACCGCCGATTCGTTACGCGATGATGATCTTGAATCGTGGTGCTTATATGTTTTGCGGGGAATCGAATCCGATGTGAAGAACATTCTTGAATTATCGTCTACCGGTTTTGTGTTGAATGAGCTTTACGGTCCGGTACTTGAAAAGGCTTATCAAAATGCTGTTCTGACAAGTCGTGATGTTGCGGTGCTTCTTCGCATTGCTGAGATGGGTCGGGCTCATGCTAAAGATGTTGAAGACCTTGTGCCTGGGTCTGCAGCGGTTCGCAGTAAATACCTGAAGAAACTAGTCGATCGTGATTTGTTGTATCGGCCCGAGGGGACTCGTCAATACAGTGTACGGGTGCAGGGAAACGATCTGACGATCTATGTGGTGAGGCAACTTGATGAACTCGGGATGCTTCCGCAGATTTTACGTGATGGTATGTAAGATCCTCCGGTAACAGAGTAAATACTGTGTGACCTTGGGTTAAATAATGATTCTGTGCCCTTCCAAAAATTCCCCGAAATATAAGGGTAAAGATGGGTATTGGGTTAAATAATGGTTTGCGGGCTGTTAAATAATGGGCGCTAGAAGGCGTTCGTAGAAGGGTACCTGCGTTTGGCTCCTATGACCGGCAGAAGCGTGTCTTCGGTGGCGAAGACCTGAGGCGGGGTATATTTGATTCTGTAACTTCCCTCATAGTCACCGATAAGGACTTTTAATGCGTAGACTTTCTGTATTTTCTTTGGGCATTGCTCTGGTTTTTGCCCTGGGTGCGTGTTCATCAGGAACCGCATCTTCATCCAATAGTTCCTCGCCCCAAACCTCGCATGCTGTGGCATCATCCTCCGGCTCGAACACCTCGTCTGCTGGGCAGCAGATTGAAGTATCTGAACTTTTGGAGCACCCGGAAAAGGCACGGGGTCTTGATTTTATGCGGGACGTTAAGTTTCCAATCACCTGCCCGAGCCACGAATCCGGCAAAAACCCAGACCTTGAAGCACTCAAGAAAAAGGGCATCAGCGAAAAAGAGATAGCGCTGACTGACGATAACAAAGCAGGTAAGCCCCGCCCCAGATCCACCGAATCTGTGGACAGCAAAGATAAGAAATGGACCACTATCAACGAATCCGATGGGTCATGGATCTACGATAAGCGCGGCGATGAACATGGGGAAGTCAAAGCTGATGGAACCTGGACCATGAAAACAAAGAGCCACAGCGCAGAACTGCATGCTGACGGTTCCTGGCAGGAAATCACCGAAGCTAATTACGGGTATGGAACCCGACAAGAAACATACGTTAACGCGGACGGCACCTATCGGTATATTAAAGACCGGGAAGTAAAAGTCATGACCTGCTCTAACGGCTCATGGATTGAAATATTTCCCCAAGAGATACGGGTGGGAGACCGGGATAAAGAAATACTCACCGAGATCACTGATCGAGGAGAGATTCGGGATGAAGATTTCTCGGATGCCCAAACAGCCACGCCATCCCGCGTTAACGGATATGGCTCTCCCGGCGGCGGTGGTGTTGTGCCGCTTCAGCCTCGTACAGTAGTACCAAGCGGTATTCGCCTCTAAATAATTCCTCATAATGTGGGTGACGTGGACTAATGCGCGTCACCCACTTTTTGTGGACATCCTTGTACTGGCGGGTTAGGAATACTGTGTGCAGGCTGTGTACGGGGCATGTATATTTTATGTTCTACTCGAAAAGTAGCCACTAAACCTACACAGGCGTTTAAATACCGCTACCCTTAACACTATGAGCAGCAAAGCAACCGAAATCGCTAAAAACCTGCCGACCCTTGAACATCCGGACGGCAGCCCTATTCGTGCCCTAGTGGTCGATGATGAGGAGATGCTCAAAGAACTCGTCAGTATGGGCCTGAAGATGATCGGGTGGGAGGTGCAGTCGGCTGGTGATGGACCCGCAGCCTTAGCTATTGCCCGCGATTGGCGCCCCGATGTGCTGGTGCTTGATATTATGATGCCCGGTTTCGACGGTCTGGAACTGTTGGACCGCATCCGGAAGTTTTACCCCGAAGTGCCTTGCCTCTTCTTGACCGCGAAAGATTCGGTGGATAACCGCATCGAAGGGCTTGCCGCCGGTGCCGACGACTATGTGACCAAGCCGTTTTCGATGGAAGAGGTTATGATTCGCCTGCACCGACTGGTGCAGCGTTCGGGTGTTGCCGCTATTGACGATGCCGAACTCGTTGTGGGGGATTTGGTGCTCAACCAAGATACTCGCGAAGTTACACGTGGCGGTGAACCTATCGCTCTCACGGCAACCCAATTCGACCTGTTGCGTTATCTGATGGAGAATGCGAAGCGCGTGGTCTCTAAAAGCCAGATTTTGGATAACGTCTGGAATTACGATTTTGGTGGTCAGGCGAATATTGTGGAACTTTATATTTCGTATCTACGGAAGAAAATTGATGTGGGTCGTGAGCCTATGATCCATACGGTACGTGGTGCTGGCTATGTAATTCGACCGGCAGTTTAAGCCCCTGATTGTGTAAAGCGCCTAGTCAAGGTCTATATATTCTTATATTCCGATTTAGTAATATATCCTGGAAGGGGTGAAGTCTGTGACCATTGTGGAAGCTCCCAGTGTTCCCGAGACACAGCCCCCACAGGGTAGTCGAAAAAAACGGGATAAAACCGCTATACGCCCAATGCCGCATCTGCGCAGGCGGCTTATTCTTATTCTCGTTTCGGCTCTAGGAATCGCCTGTTTTATCACCAGCGTTTCAACCTATGCCACGCTACAGAACTCTCTGCGATCACAAATCGGCAGTACCCTCAAAGAAACTGCGAATCGCGCCGCCAACCCCAATAATTCTCCCAGCGGTCACGGTTTTGAGTGCCTCGATAAATCTAATCCGAAAAACCCTCTCTATACGCCGGGTCAGGGTGCCGGAACCATTAACCTTTGTGTTGATCATCAGGGTGGTTACAAATTCTCGGGGTATTTGAGTGCTGACGGGAGTATCAAGGAGCTCAGCGATAAAGACCGCGAGACTCTTAACTCTCTTCGGAACACCGTAAATCAAGATAGCCAGCTTACCGAAGTGGATCTTGACGTTGGTAAATACATGGTGAAGGTTTCTTCACCGGGGCCTTCTTCGGATGCGCTTATCACCGGTGTGCCGCTGGGGGCAATGTATCAGACCCTTACCATGCTCTCTATCACAATGGGTATTGGATCGGTTGCCGTGATGATCGGTACCGGGTTTTTGGGTTCGTTTGTAATTCGCAGAACGATGAAGCCCCTAGAGCGTGTCTCTGGTGTGGCGACCGAGGTGGCGCGCCTCAATCTGGAATCTGACACTATTGCCCCCGAAGTGCGTGTGACCCCCAAGGATGCGAATCCCCGCACCGAAGTGGGGTCTGTAGGGTATGCCCTCAATCAACTTCTTGATAATGTGAGTTCGGCTCTGGACGTGCGTGAACGTACCGAAAAGCAGATACGTGCCTTCATTGCGGATGCATCCCACGAGCTGCGCACCCCGCTGGCCGCCATTAAGGGCTACTCCGATATGCTGCGGTGGACGGAACCTCTCGCCGACGGTGGGCAGTCCTCGCTTGCACGCATCGATTCGCAGACCGAACGAATGTCGCGTCTCGTGGAAGATCTGCTGTTGCTGGCGCGCTTGGACGAAGGGCGTGAACCGAAGTTTGAGAACATCGACCTAACCGAGCTGCTTGTCGAGAGCGTTTCGGATATGCAGGCGGCGGCACGCGACCATATCTGGCGCATGGATGTGCCGGATGAACCGGTTGAGATGATCGCGGACCGCTCGCAGATTCAGCAAGTTATTTTGAATCTGCTCTCTAATGCGCGCAAACATACGGACGAGGGTACGACCGTTATTGCCGGGCTGCGGGTATCTGCGGATCGGCGTGAAGCGCTTATGACTATTGTGGATAACGGTCCCGGAATTGACCCAGAGTTTGCGCCCAAGATTTTTGACCGATTCGCGCGGGCAGACAAGGCGCGTTCGGGCTCTGACGGGACGACCGGCCTCGGATTGGCGATCGTACAGGCGATCGTACAGGCACACGGCGGGCTGATTTCTGTGCGAAGCCGCCCCGGACGAACCGAATTTTCGGTACGTCTTCCGCTTATGCGGCAGGGGGTTTCGGTCTCATAGACCGCTTGGCTCGGGGCTTTCTGGCGAGCAGAGACTTTTTAAACAATATGCACTCAGTGCAGAAATATGGTTGAGTTCACACAAAAAATAGTTGCACTTGGTGCAATATTGCACTTAGTGTAATAACTGTGTGTATTGCCCAAAAGATTGTAGATAAACGCTCCGCGCGTAAAGCCGAGAACCGCATCGCCATTATGGATGCGGCAGAAAAACTTGTGCTCGCAGGCGGTCTTAAGGCGCTCACGGCGGATGCGCTCGCCAAAGAATCTGGTGTATCCAGGCGTACCATCTTCAACCATTTTTCTTCGGTAGAAGCCGCCGTCGTTGAACGCCTGAACGATTACCTGCGCCGTATTTTTGAGGTCATCCCCGACTTTTGCACCCCCAGAGGAGCGCATCCCGAGCGGGATATGCTCAACGGTGTGCGTGCAGCATTCACCACCGAACGCCTTGCCGAGCACGTAGAACCCCACGCTCGGCTGCTGTTCGCCCTTCACGACTACTCTCTCGATAATAAGTTCAATGAGTACAGCTCAACCTCCTATTTGAACTCCATTGAGATGGTCATTGACAAGCTGTGGCAGGAGCGGCAGGACATACCGCGGATGCGCATCGCAATCTTCGGGAACCTCATTGCTTCCGCTATCTGCGAGGGAATCGCGGCCTCCTTCTACGACGCCGAAGGCAACCCACAGCCGCCCGAAAATGCCGAAAAAATGCGGGAAAACATAGAACACTGCCTCGACTACGTCGAAGAGCTAGTCGACGGCAAATACGCATAGGTGCGGTAAATAAGCACACCATACTCAACCGATACAGAGACATTTGAGGAGAACCATAGTGGCTAAGTGGCTATATTCCATAGGTAGCTTTGCCGCACGCAGGGCGTGGGCGGTTATTGCTATCTGGGTGCTTGTTATTGCCGGTGTTGCTGGTAGCTATAGCGCATTCCACGGGCAGCTGAAGACCACCTTCACGATGCCCGGAACCGAAACCCAGCGTCTTACCGACGAACTCTCTGCTCGGTACCCCGATGCTAACCGTGGTAACGGGCAGATTGTTGTAAAGACAGATAACGGATCCGCAATCACCGAGGAACAGAAACAGGCCTTCATAACCACGCTGAACAGCCTCAAGGATGAGAACTCGGCTGTTGATGCCGTCAGCGATCCCTTCGCCACCGAACAGCAGATAGCCGACGGTAAAAAACAGCTCGAAGAAAGCAAACCTCAGCTCGACGCCGCACCGCAGCGCATCGAAGACGGCAAGAAACAGCTCGAAGAAGCCGGTAAACAGCTTAAAGACGGCAAAGAGCAGCTGGATGCTGCACAAAAACAACTCGACGAAGCCCGCGAACAAGCCAAGGCGGCCGGCGCTCTAGAGTCTGTGCGTGAACAGCTCGGCTCCCAACAGGGGCAGTTGGATGGGCAACGCGCTAAGTTGGAAGAGTCTCAGAAAGAATATGATGCTAAGTCTGCTGAACTTGCCGATGCTGAGAAGAAACTCCCCGAACAGCAGTCGGAATACGCCCGCAAATCTGCGCTTTTGGAACTGACAAGCGACTACCGAACGGTCTCTGAAGATAACTCGACCGCAATCGCCGGGGTTTTCTTTAAGACAAAGAGTGCAGAAACCCCTCAGGCTGATAAAGAAAAGCTCATGGAACACTTCAAGAGTGCCGATCTGAAGGGTTTGAAGGTCTATTTTGACCAGAATATCGCCGAATCTCCCAATGTGGGTATGGGTATTGGCGAGGTTATCGGTATTGTGGTGGCACTCATTACGCTTATCGTTATGCTCGGTACTCTTATTGCTGCCGGGCTGCCTATCATTATGGCGCTTGTGGGCGTGGTGATAGGTATTCTGGGAACCCTGTCGTTCTCATCCCTCGTCGATATGAGCTCAACCACCTATATGCTGGGCATGATGCTTGGTCTTGCGGTGGGTATCGACTATTCACTGTTCATTCTCAACAGGCACCGGTCTAACCTGATGGACGGTATGCCGTTGCGAAAATCTATCGCGGTCGCTAACGGCACCAGCGGTAACGCGGTTCTCTTCGCCGGAACAACCGTGATTATCGCCCTGCTTGCCCTGAACGTGACAGGTATTCCCTTCCTGGGATACATGGGCGATGCGGCGGCATTGTGCGTCTTCGTGGCCGTGTTGACTTCGGTAACCTTAACCCCTGCTATGCTCTCGCTGATCGGCCGTAAGGTCATGTCGAAGAAAACGTGGGCATCTATCGATACTCCCGAAAAGATTGCAGCGCATCACGCCGAGCAGGAAAAGCGTGAGGCTACCCCGCATGGGTGGCTGCGCATCGTGCTCGCTAAACCTGTGGTTACCATTCTGCTCTGTGTGGCGGTACTGGGTGCTATCGCTATTCCCATGGGTCAGATGCGCATGGGTCTTCCTTCGGCAGAGAGCGCACAGACTGAAAGCACCGAATATCAAGCCTACCAGATTGTTAAAGACAAGTTTGGCGAAGGCATGAGCGGTCCCGTGGTTGCAGTGGCACACACCCCCGCAGGCATGAGCGATGCGCAGGCCGAGCAGGCACAGCTCGATATCGCCCATGCGGTTGAGGCGAAAGACCCCGACAACGTAAAAACCGTAGTTCCCATCGGGCAAACCGATGATCACACCCTGCAGATTTTCCAGGTGATCCCCAAACACGGGCCTAGCTCGGTTGAAACCGTGAACTTGGTTGAGCAGCTGCGGCAGGTTGATGTTAACGTGCAGGGTACCGATGTGCGCCTGGGCGTGACCGGTCTGACCGGCGGTAATATCGACGTCTCCAATACGCTGGCGCAGAAACTGCCACTGTATTTAGCGGTCGTCATGGGGCTGTCGTTTATCGTGCTGATCCTCGTGTTCCGCTCGATTCTGGTGCCGCTGGTTGCTTCGGTTGGGTTCCTCTTCTCGATTCTTGCTAGCTTTGGTGCCGTGGTTGCGGTCTACCAGATGGGTTTCTTGGGATCCCTCTTCGGGGTGCACGATCCCGGTCCGATTCTGGCGTTCCTGCCCACCCTTATGATTGGCATTCTCTTCGGTCTGGCGATGGACTATCAGGTGTTCCTGGTCTCCGGCATGCGCGAAGCCTATGTGCACGGTAAGGATGCGAAAACCGCCGTCGTCGCCGGGTACAACCATGCGGTGCGTGTGGTGGTTGCCGCGATGATCATCATGATCTCGGTGTTCGGCGGGTTTATCTTCGCCGAATCCGCAATGATTCGCCCCATCGGCTTCGGCCTGGCCTTCGGCGTGCTGGTTGATGCCTTCGTGGTTCGCATGACTATCACCCCCGCAGTTTTGACCCTGCTGGGCGATAAAGCATGGTGGATGCCGAAGTGGCTCGATAAGCTCGTTCCGAATATGGACGTGGAAGGCGCGACCCTTCTGGAAGAGCTGGACCACAAAGACTCGGATAAATCCGACGATGGTGATGAAGGGTCTAGCGAATCTGAAGCGTCCGACGATTCTGAGGAGAAAGAAGCCGAAGCACAGGAATCTGAAGCAGCACAGGAGTCCGCGGCGAAAAAAGTAGCCGAGGTCGAGATTCCCTGGGCGAAGAAGAAAACTGAATAACCGCTAGCTGATACCGTATACCGCGCGAGCAGGTCGTATTGTGCCGAGCAGGTAGGAAAATCCTACCTTGTCGGAGTAAAAAAGACCTGCTCGCGCTTTTTAGGTGATGAGCGGTAGGCTACACAAAACACGTTTATTAACGTCTTGGTACCTCCGTGGTCTATGGTGAAAGTAGGGGATCGCCGCGAGAACACGAGTTCTCACCCCGAGCGCATCGAAGGGGCGCACCGTACGATGGCAGAAAGACGAACGCTCGCCGCATACTTGAACCGCATACCCGCGCCGCTGCTGGTTTTCTTAGGAGGAGGTATAGGTGCCTTCTGCCGCATCCACACACCCGGTGGCGTGCTTGCTGCGAACCTGATCGGTTCCTTCACCCTGGGGCTTCTGACCGCGCTGTGGGCATCGCGCGCCCGTATGCACGGCGAAGAAGCGGTGCGCCCGTTCCGCTTCCTGTTCGGCGCCGGCATGATGGGCGGGTATACCACCTACTCGTCCATCGCGGCGGTGACAGCGCAGGCGGTATTCATTCATTACACGGTGCACGGGTGGTACGTTCTGCTCAGCCTTGCCGTGCTCTTTATCGGCGGTCTAGCGGCCGCAGCATCAGGTCTTTTTACGGGCGGAAAAATCGCCGCCCGCTGTGAGGCCCGCCGTGCCAGTGCTCAAGAGGACTCATCATGTTCTCACTAACGGTCTTTCTGCTCGGCGGTTTAGGGGCAATGACCCGGTATTTTCTCGACGTCAAAATGTCGCCCCGTCTACGCACCGAACGCTCTATTATCAGCCCCGTATTCGTGATTAACCTGGTGGGGTCATTCCTCTACGGGCTGCTGATTATGCCGGTCGCCAACCCGAACGCGCTTGATATTCACTACGGTGCCTCCGGATCCGTCATCTTCTGGTGTACCGCCATCACCACCGGTCTGCTCGGTGGGTTCACCACCTTCTCCACCGCGATGGTCGAAGCGCTTACGGCACGCCGCGAAGGCAAACGAGCCAAATTCCTGATGCTCTGGCTCGTGCAGGTTATCGGGGCGGTTCTCGCGGCGCTCGCGGGCACGCTCTGCTTCGTCCTGTTGCTGGGGGATGATGTAGCCCCCATCATCCCTATCGATATTTTCTTCTAACCCGGCTAGGTAGGGTCTACAGGGTGCATCCGTGTGGGGTGCAGCACAGGTGAGGGGCGCATTCGGCGGCGTGTGAAGCTCCGGTTCTTTGATGTTGCCCCAATAGCTTTACACTGGTGGTAGGCGAGTTTTTACCACTCACGGCTTGCCTATGACGCTGTACATTATTGACGAGGAATGTGGATGAGGAAACTACTATCGGAGCAGATGGGGACGGTTAGTCTTGAAATCATCTGCGCTACCCTCGCTCTTTTTGCCCTCGGTTTTCTTCTGATGAGAACGCGCGCTCGCCGCGCGGGATCGTCGCTGACAGCCCGGCACTATATCATCACCGGCATATTTTCACTATTCTTGGCGGTGGTTTTGGTTCTGACCCTCACCCCCATCGGGGTGGATGATGGAAAATGCCACTCAGAGCTATACTATCCACGCCTCTATGCTGGCTGGAGCTGGATTCAAGCATTCCAGATGCTGCAAACCCCGGGAACCGGCGGCGCGACCTCGCGGGCATTCGCCCAACTCTTCTTTAACATCGGCCTGTTTATTCCTATAGGGCTGTTTACTGCCGGATGCCTGCGCTGGGGTCTGCGTGCCTCAGCCTTGGCAGGTTTCGGGCTGTCTCTCTTCATCGAACTGAGCCAGCTGAGCGGCAACTGGGGCTTGGTGCCCTGCGCATACCGCACTTTCGACGTGGACGATATTATCAACAACACCGTCGGCGCCCTGATCGGTGCGCTCCTTGTGCTTGTGTGGCGTCGGATCCGCCGTCGGATGCGCTACCGCCACCTGCCGGATCATATCGGGTAAGGGTACATCGAGAATCCAGGAGTGAAAAGTTGCAGTCGCTGAGGGACGTTATTCCGAGCGTGCGAGGCACCTAATAACGTTCCGAAGCTGACGAGGTAACGAGTCAGAAGGACACGTTCCCGCTGCAACTTTTCGCTCCCGAACTTAACCTGAGCCTACTGCTGATAGGTTCGCTTCTCGATAATCGGGATGGAACCGGTGGCGGTGTAGGTCGCCGCAGCCCTCGCAGCAGTCGCCTGGGTGTCTTCGCCCTGCGGAATCACCTCTGCGCTGGGTGCGCGGTACAGGTGGCTATTTGCCCAATACGCGAACCCTAAAAGCGCGATGGCGCATGCCGACGAGATGACAACCCAGAGAGTGAACTCACTCTCGTAATAGAGTTTGAAGAACGCTCCTCCCATAAAACCGCCCACAAGCGGGGCAAAGACGGGAACCCACGAATAGAACCAGCGTGAGGTTCCTTTATTGTGAATGGGCAGCAGAGCGTGCATGATGCGCGGCCCCAGATCGCGCGCAGGGTTCAGGGCGTAACCGGTCTGCCCGCCTAGCCCAACCACGAGCACAGCTACCATGAAGCCGAAGGCGAGGGGCTTGAGCACATCGTTGAGGTTCAGGGAGAGTTCCACGCCGCCGGTGGTAATCGTGGGCTTGAAGTTCACGCCGGTGTACAGCGCCGAGAAGACGAGCATGAACGTACCGATAATTTCGGAAAGCGCGTTCGTGAAATAGTTGTGAATGGCGGGAACTGTGGAGAATACGCCGAGCTTAATTTTCTGATCGGCGGTGGCCTTCCAATGCGGCAGATAGTTCAGGTACACCAGCCCCGCGCCAGCCATGGCTCCGAGAAGCTGGGCGATCACATACCCGGGGACCTTAGCCCAATCAAATTCGCCAAAAGCCGCCAACCCTACAGAGACCGCGGGGTTCAGGTGCCCGCCGGAATACGGGTGTGAGGCGTAGACACCGAAGGCTACGGCAAAACCCCAGCCGAAGGCGATAGTGAAGAAGTTGTCGCCGTGCCCTTTGGAGCGTCGCAGCTCGACGGTGGCGATGGCGCCGCATCCGATAGTGCACATGATGAGTGTACCTAGGAATTCGGCGAGGTAGGGGCTAATGGTGTGCACGGAACCCTCTGCTTGTGTTTATGTTGGAATATTTGGTTTTATATGTGTTTCTATAAGACGTGATGAAGCTCGAAATAGCAATACTTTGGGATAAAGTAACCCAAAGACATAAGCGGTATCCGTGGGTTTGTGTGGAAAAGTGGGGCGTACATCACGTGTGATAGTCCAGGGTTTGGAGGCGCATCCCGCGTGTTTAAGCGGCACGGATGTTGATGCGGTTTTTGCTTGCCGATGCGGTGCTGGCTATAAGGGGTGGCTTAACCCGAGCATCAGGGGAAACTTGCTTGAGGGCGCCCGGGGCAGTTCATTACGGTGGCGTTGAAGGAGTATATGCAGATTGGAGTATTTACCATGAGTCAGCGACTTCCGGCAGAAGAACTACAGGGCATTCCCGGTGGTACTCTCATCACCGAAACCCCCGAAGAAGGCCGACAGCTAGCGATGCTCATCGCGCGGCACACCATCCACCAGATTCAGCCTAACCCGGATGCTCTCAAAGCGGGGCGCCCGGAATACGCGGTAGACCCGGACTCGCTGACAGCTGCGGCGCAGGTGGTAGCCATCGAGTTCCAGACCATCGCGGCAGCCAACAACTACTGGCGGTAACCCTGACCTGGATTTACCCGATAAAAAGTGCCTTTGTGTGAATAAAGCGGGTTTAAACGTTTTATTCACACAAAGGCACTTTTTATGCGGGATGCTAGAGAATAGAAAATAAGGATGCACGGCACATGGAACCCTCTTCCATATTCGCGTCCTGACTAGCTATAAAAATTAGGAGAAACAGGTGAGCGCCACATATACCGCACGTCAGATCGTCTGGTCGAGCAAATCCCTAATACCCATGGCGCTCGCCATGATTGCCGCCGGATTTGATTTCTATGTGCCGGTCAGTGCGTTCTTCTTGGAAAGCCGTGGGTTATCGCTCACCGATATTTTCATGCTGGAAAGTGTTTTGGTCGCTAGTATTTTGGTGGCTGAAATTCCTGCCGGGATTATTGGCGACCGTTTCGACCGCCGGAGACTTGTATGTGCCGGTTTTGTGTTCAACGCGATTGCTGAGATTCTTTTTGCAGCTGGCACAAATTTCTCCATTTATGCTCTTTCGTTTGTGATGAGTGGGCTGAGTATTGCCATGCTCACGGGGGTGCAAGACGCCTATATTTATGATTCCCTTGGTGATGATGCTGATGCGAAAGCGGTTGGCGCATGGGGACATCTTAGCGCCCTGATGCTCACTGCGGGAGTAACAGGTTCCGTGGTGGGTTCTGCGTTGGGGTCCGTCGATATTTCACTGCCTGCTCTGTTATCGGCGGCAATGGCCGTAGTTGCGGCAGTTTGTGTGGCGTTTTTGCCGCAGCAGAATCCGAAAACTCACGATAAACACCCTGAAACTTCGTGGATTTCGCTAAAAATAGGTGTGAAACTACTTTTTACCTCGCCGCTTCTGCTGTACGTTGCGGTAGGTTCGAGCGCATCCTTCGCACTTTTCAACGCGGTGTACACGCTGAACCAGCCGCTTTTTGCCGCGCAAGATGTGCCTATTGCAACATGGGGCGTGATCGCTGGTGTCGGTCAGCTCCTTGCGGCAGGGTATAACTATGCGGCAGGGCGTATCGAGAAGCGGGTAGGGCGCAAAACCGCGCTTCTGCTGGCCATGGGGTATGGTGCCGCGGGCTTCTGCCTGATGGCGGTGCCGCATGTCCTTGCCGTAGTATCGGGGTTCTTACTTGTGGTGGTGGGTATTCACGCGCGCGGGCCGATCACCTCTGCTGTAACCAATAAACTGATTCCTGCACATCGCCGCGCCACAGTGCTGAATGTGGCAAGTTCTGTCGGGAGCCTCGTGGGTATTGTGGTGAACCCGCTCGTAGGTCTGGGTGCGGAAACGAGCACGCGCCTCACCGTGCTGACGATCGGCGGGGTGTTGCTGGCACTAACCCTCACCTGGATTCCAATTGCTAACCGTTACTTGGAAGCAGATGAGGATGCTGACATGACGGAAGCTCACGTTTCGTAGGCTATTGCGCAATAACTCGCCGGTTAGAAAGTCTGCGTGAGGTACACTCACCTGGGACATTTTCATAAAATGATTTTTATAATTCATGTTATGAAAACGTCTGCTCCCACATTGCTGCCCCTGCTGCGCAGTAACCTGCAAGGTGAGGTAACTGCGCTTCTTTTTCTGCATCCCGAACGGCAGTACACAGTCTCCGAAATTGCGGCTCTTACGAATGCATCGCAGGCTACCGTCTCGCGGGAACTGAGTCGACTTGAGGACGCAGGGCTATTAGAGTCTCGTCAGGTTGGCAAGAGTCGCCTCGTCAATGCACTTGTGCATACCCCAGTTGGGCAAGCGTTGCAGCAGCTTATGTATGTTACCTACGGTCCCGTCCCGGCGCTTCGTGAGGCTTTAGCACAGGTTCCGCGTCTTGAAGCTGCGGCAATTTACGGCTCATGGGCTAAGCGCCGCAGTGGAGAGCCCGGTAAAGTTCCCCACGACCTTGATGTGCTCGCTATCGGCACTCCATCACGGCACGCTCTTTACGAAGCTATTGATGATGTTGAGCAGCGTCTTGGATTAGAAATCAACGTCAAAAAACTCTCTCGTGAAGGCTGGAATTCGGATGATCCTTTCGTAAAAACCGTGCGTTCGCGCCCCATAACCCCGCTTTTCGGCGATTTAGGAGATAACGATGCCTGAAAGTCCGAAACCGGCTAAACCATAACGGGGATATATGTATTTGGCGAGGTATTGTGCATTTCGCGGGTTATTAATCGCCGCATGCACAATACCTCGCCGGATAAAGGGGGGGGGTCCTACTGCGAGGCCCACCTCAGGATTGCCTCAAAGAAGCGCTCGCATTCGCGAAGCTGTTCCAGCTCAATCCATTCATTGGCGGAGTGCGCTTGAGCGATGTCGCCGGGGCCGCATACCACGCTCTCAATACCCGCGCGCTGGAATTGCCCCGCCTCCGTACCGTAGGTGACCTTTTCGGGGGCCTCGCTCGTGCCCAAAAGGTCGTTCATGAGGGTTATGATGGGGGCGTCGTCAGCTGTTCCCAGGCCGGGCACAGCGGCAAGAAGCTCATGTTTGATTTGAACACGCTCCTGCAGAGACCCCGAATGCGCGCCGGAAAGTTCTTCTGCCTTCCGAGCGCGCGCCTTCAGATTCGGCAGGATCTTGTCAAAAAGCTCATCCTCAATCAACTCCACCACAGACTCGGTGGTCATAGAGGGGAGCGTGCGCAGATCATATTCAAGCTCGGCGTATTCGGCCACAATATTGTATTGCAGCCCGCCGCGCACAAAATTCACGCCGCCGGTCGCATAGGGAACCATGAATGCATCGTCAAAAGGCCCCTCAGACTGCCATGTGTCGGCGAGGCGAGAGAAGAAAGTAATGAACTCGCCAGCGGCATTGACCGCGCTCACGCCGTGCGGCGCCAACGATGCGTGCTTCGCCGTGCCGGTGATCTCCACGCGACCACGATGCGCCCCCTTATGCGCAGAAATTACGCGCATACTTGACGGCTCACCCACGATCGCGAACTGAGGTCTGATATTGCGGTTCACAACATCTTTAAGCATGGTGGGGGCACCCACGCACCCGATTTCCTCGTCGTAGGAGAACGCGAAATGCAGCGGAACCCTCAGCTGCGCCCGCGCGACCTGCGGCAAAAGCCACAGTGCCACACCCAGAAAGCCTTTCATATCGCATACGCCACGCCCGTAGGCGCGCGAACCCTCAACCCGCAGCGTGAACGGATCGGAATCCCAAGTTTGCCCTTCGACCGGAACCACATCGGTGTGACCGGAAATCACGATGCCGCCCTCGGTTGAACCATCAGCGGCGGGCACGGTAACCCACAGGTTCGCGCGGGTCTGATCTGCGTTATAGGTGCGCTGACCGGTGTACCCGTAGCGCGCGAATTCCGCCTCGATAAGCTCGATAACGCCCAGATTTGAGGTGCCCGAGATGCTGGGAATGGCAACTAAGCGGCGCATCCACTCCAAGGACTGAGGCTCTACGGGGATGTCTGATGCTGTGCCGCCGGTTTGCGCTGCGCTCTGGGCGGGGTCCTCGGTGCTCACGGATTCTCCTTCGATGCTGTGGCTCTGTGTGGGGTTATGTGGCTTACGTTCTCTTAATACCTTAGCGCGTCTGCCGCCTCTATGGATCTGTGAATTGGCTTTCATGCATAGTAAAAAGGCTCTTGGGAGTGAATTAAAGCGGGTTTTCTAGCGCTTTAATTCACTCCCAAAAGCCTTAATGCAGCCATATGATGCGGTCGGCGGCGGGCTAGATGGCGTAGTCTACGTTGGAATGCTTGCCGAGCGCGTGGAAAGAACGCGAATGATATACCAGGGGAGTGCCGCCCAAATCGTGACGAATAAACTCCTCAACCCTGGCGGTGAATACGAGAGCGGGGCCAGCCTCCACACGGCTGAGCGGGGTGGCACGCAGCACACGCCGCACCCCATGCACGAGCGGCTCGCCGCTGGAGAGGAACTCCCATGAAGACTTATCCGCAAAACGGGGGTAGCCGTGGGTGGCAAAATTCTTGGCGAGCTGCACATTCTCGGCATCAAGCATGTGGATGAGGAATGAGGGAGCGGCCGCGATCTTACCGGCAGATCCACTGTCTGCCTTGAGGGAGAACGCTACAATCGCGGGCTCGGCGGCGACCGAGGTGAGTGAGGATGCGGTAAAACCCGCGGGCTCGCCAGCATCATCGGTGGCGGTAATAACGGCAACTCCGGCAGGATGATGCCCGAATGCTTGCTTGAAAAGCTCTGATGTTTCTGATTCTAGAGGCTCAGCCATAGTTAAGACCTTTCTCATACTGCATCGCCAGTGAACGTGGGGCAAACTATCTTTAGAGTAAAACGCCGCCGCCCCCAGCACACGTTTATTGCTCAATATTTCTCTGACAGGGCTTTTATGACGGGCACCAAGCAACATTACGTAATAAAACCTGGGATTTTGGCAGGTTCCTGTGTCGAATGCGTCCACAGTACAACAGGTGGAAGGCTCCATGACCGAAAGCAAACCTGCCCCGGAATTTGTGATGCACCAGGTTCCGGTATTTGACACGCACAAAGACTATCGATTTCCGGGGATAACCCGCGCAAAACATTCGGAAAGGCTCTCTCAGCGAATCGTATACCGCTGATACCTCGCGGAAACCTATGAATCGCCACACAGACATGCATAAAAAGGCGTGAAAAATTGTACTCAGACGTATTGCCACTACTATGGAAACTAAAGGTTTACATCGCAACACATATAAAACGTATACAAGCACAATCAGCATACGGCACACTTGAGCCCGCCACGGCAAAACATAGTCACAAGGAGATAACCGCATGGAAACGACCTGGGCTTCGCTCACTATCCCGTTGATAGTGGGTGCTCTGATAATCCTTATTCCGGGTCTTATCGTTGCTTTGGCTATGCGGCAGCGCGGTGTGGAGGCGTTAGGTCTTGCCGCCCCTATTTCCGTGGGTATTTTTGGGGTGAGCGCGATTTTTGCCTCCAAAGTGGGAGTGCGTTTTTCATTCCTGATTCCGCTCGCTTTCGCGGTTATTCTCGCCGGTCTGGGGTATTTGATTTGTCGTCTGCTTGGCAGTCGAGGCTGGCTAGATTTTCCCGCCCCGCAGGAACGGCGCGATCAACAGGAAAACACCGCAATTGTGCGTTCTGGCTGGTTTACCCCGCAGACTCTTGCGGCGGGGCTTAGCGTTCTCGTCGGCTTTATCTTGCTGTACATCAGCATTGCCCGCGCTATCGGACGCCCCGAGTATATTTCGCAGACCTATGACGTAAACTTTCACCTCAACGCCATTCGCTATATGGCAGATACGGGCGATGCTTCCTCGCTGACCATCGCAAATATGACCTCGGGCGGAGAAGCACCGACCTTCTATCCCGCCGTTTGGCATGGTATTGCCACGGTTATCTACCAGGTAACGGGCATAAGCGTACCCGCCACCGCAAACCTTATGAGCGTGTTGGTGGGGGCGGTAATTTGGCCGCTGTCGGTCATGTATTTGGTGCGTTCCACGATGCGCGCAAGCATTCCGGCTCTGCTCAGCGTGGGCGTTGTTTCGGCATCGTTTACGGCGTTCCCCATGCTGCTCATCAACTTCGGTGTGCTTTACCCCAATAGCCTGGGTCTTGCGCTTCTTCCCACCGTGCTGGGCCTATTCGCCCAGCTTCTGCGCACGGTACAGGCGCGCCGCATCGAGACAGTTCCGGCGCTGTACATGGGCTTTTTCATGGCGCTAGGGCTTGCGCTGGCGCATCCTAACGTCTTGATGACCATGCTCGCGCTCGCTCTGCCTATTATTTTGGTGCGTGCGGCGCTTCAGATTCGTGCGGCGTGGCGTGGCGAACTCAAGCCGCTTGTCTGCGTTATACAGTTAGTTCTCTTGGCGATCTACCCGATTACCCTAAATATCCTGTGGGGTATCATTCGTCCGCCTCGCGAGGCGGGCGGCTGGGAACCCACACAATGGGACAGCACGGCCGTGGGTGAAGCTCTTTTGAACGGTCAAATGAGCAATGGTTTGCTCTGGACCGTTTCCGTGCTTGCCTTCATGGGCGCGTACTATCTGCTGCGTACCCGAAGCATCGGTGTTTGGCTGCTGCTCAGCTGGGTGTATGTGATGTATTTCTATGTCGCCGCCCGGTGGATGGTCTGGGACGACGGGCGCGACTGGGTTTTGGGCGTGTGGTACCACGATCCGTTCCGCCTGGCCGCGAATGTGCCAATTCTGGCAGCGCCGATGGCCGTTGTTGGTGTGCACGCCGCGTATCAGTGGCTTAAGGCGGCGATTGCGGTCCTGGGCGAGCGCATCGCACCGCTTAAAGAACACGGCGGAATTATATCCTTGGCGCTGGCAGTTATTCTCTTGATTCCGCTGGGTATCAACCTGCAGACAGATCCTAATATCCAGGGTTACATTAAGGGCACCCAGGAACGGTATCTTCCCAAGTCAGACGCCTTACTCCTCTCGGCCGATGAACGTGACGTGATTGAGCATCTGCATGATTACGTGCCAACTGGAGAAACCGTAATTGTGCAGCCCTGGACCGGCAGCGCGGTGACGTATGCGCTTACCGGATATAAGGTGACGGCTGCGCATCCTCTGTACACAGCTACCCCCGATGCCCGCGAGATCTATCAGCACCTCAACGAGGCCGCCGATAATCCCGCCGTATGCTCTGCGGTGCAAAATTCAAAGGCATACTACTACCTGGACTTTAAGGGACGGGAGATTAACGAAGAGATTCGTGGAGACCACCATTCCCAGTACCCCGGTCTGGAAAATCTGCAGCAGAAAGGCGTTGCGGAGCCTGTGTACTCCAAGGGCGAGGCAACTCTTTACCGCATTACGGCTTGTGGCACCCCTCAGTAATGAGCGGTATTCCTTGTTGAGAACATACATACACGGTGGCAGCGGCGGCTGTCACGGGTGTTTCAATGCTCTCTGCCTTTGACTGATAGACTGAGTACAGTCATAACACGTGTATTCCAGTATCACCGAGAGGAATCCCCTACGCATGAGTTCAGAGAGTTCGCAGCCGATGCCGCGCACACTCGTCATTATGCCTGCGTGGAATGAGGAAGAGGTTATCGGTAACACCATCACTGAGCTCTTACAGAGGGTTCCCGAGGTAGATCTGGTTGTGGTGAACGACGGTTCCACGGATCATACCTCAGAAATTGCGCGCAGAGCCGGTGCTTTTGTGATCGATCTGCCCTACAACATGGGGGTAGGGGCGGCAATGCGCACCGGGTATAAATATGCTCGCCGAGCCGACTACGATTATGCGATGCAGGTGGATTCCGACGGTCAGCATGATCCTATGTGCATTCCAGATTTGATTGCGCACGCGCAGGATTGCGATATTGTTATTGGCTCCCGATTTGCGGGCTCGGGCGAATACAACGTATCCGGCCCTCGAAAATGGGCGATGAGCCTGCTTTCATACCTTTTCACCCGCGCCGCGAAAACCCCTTTCACCGATGTGACGAGCGGCTTCAAAATCGCCAACCGCAGAGGTATCAGGTTTTACTGTAAATTCCTGCCCGCCGAGTATTTAGGCGATACCATCGACGTTACCGCTATGGCTATTCGACAGGGTCTGCGTGTGAAGCAGACCCCCGTGAGAATGCGCGAGCGTCAAGGCGGAACACCTTCCTCAGGTCCGGTGAAATCGGCGGTTTATCTTGTTCGTTCACTTTTTGCCTACTGGATTTCGATGAACCGTAAAAAGACTGATAGGAAGGATCAGCATGAGCGCTAGTATATTCTTCCTTATCGTTGCGCTGTGTATTTGTACGCTTGTTATTATTCAGGTGCGCAACCTGAAGATGAAAGAAAAATATGCGGCCCTGTGGCTGGGCGTCGGTGCCGCCATTATTGTGCTGGGAATATTCCCCGGACTGCTGGACGGTATTACCGAATTTGTGGGTTTAACGCTGCCGGTTAACCTGCTCTTCCTGCTCTCTATCGTGCTGTTGATGTCCGTATGCCTGCACCTCACCTTGGAGGTCTCCAGGCTGTCGGAGAAGACGCGCATCCTTGCCGAAGAAGTGGCTATCTTGCGGGCGCTTCACGAGCAGCCCGGTGGTGCGCCAGCGCATCGCACCCCGCAAGATCCCGATCAAGACCCCCAAGACTCAACCTCTGGAGCTGAACACGATGACCGTTGATATCCTCTTCCCCTACTACGGCGATGTTTCAATGATGAAACAGGCTGTGCTCTCTATCGTGCGGCAGACCAACCCCGACTGGCGCCTGATTGTAGTGGATGACGGCTACCCGGACGAGTCTATTCCCGGCTGGTTTGCCTCGCTGAACGATGAGCGTATCACCTATATGCGCAATGAAACGAACCTGGGCGCAAACGCCAACTATCGTAAGTGTCTGACCTTCGTAGAGAACGACCTCGTAACCGTTATGGGCGCGGATGATGTGATGCTCCCCAACTATGTGCAGTGGTTGGTAGACTCCGCCGCCGCCCACCCAGAAGCCAGTATTTTCCAGCCCGGTGTGGTGGTTATTGACGAGAATAATGCGCTGTCTAATACCCTTGTGGAGCGCACGAAAGAACACTACCGTCCTGCGGCAGAGGCCGTTCTTCAGGGTGAGGAGCTCGCAGTTTCTCTGCTGCGCGGCGCCTGGTTCTATTTCCCCTCGCTCGGTTGGCGTGCTGAGGCTATCGTAGATACCGGATTCCGTGAAGGCCTTAACGTTATCCAAGACATGGCGCTTATCCTCGACATTACGATGCGCGGCGGCGCCCTCTACTACGATCCGCAGGTAGCCTTCATGTACCGGCGTCACGGAGGTTCCGACTCGTCATGGCGCGCCCTGGAAGGCACCCGCTTTGAAGAGGAACGCGGCTACTACAAGACGATGGCCGCCGAGATGGACGAGCTCGGGTGGAAGAAGGCGGCGCGGGTGGCGCGCATCCGCTTCTCATCCCGTGCTCACGCGCTGACGCTGCTTCCGAAGGCGGCCATGGCGAAGAAATGGCAGGGTGTGAAGAACCTTGCCGTTCATGTGGTGAAGTAAGGTCCAATGGCTGGCGCGAAGAACACACCCCAGGATGACCCCGCCCCAGAGAACATAACCCCCGAGAATACGGATCAGCAGGGCACAGCCGGCGGAACTATCAGCCGGTATCAATCGATGGCGCTTTTAGCGTCTTCGGTGCTGACGGCGCTGGCGACCTTAGGCACTACCGTTATCGCCAATCATGCGCTCGGCGGTATCCAGATGAAAGAGTTTCTGCTGTTCTGGGGTGCGCTCTTCGCGGTAACCGGTATTATTACGGGCATTCAGCCGGAGGTAACCCGCGCGGTTGGCGCAGCACGGCGTGACGGCGTGTACCGGGTGCGCGTGGTATATGTTGCCGGTGCTTTCGGTCTGTTAGCGGGGCTTCTCGTGGTGCTCACCTCCCCGCTGTGGGCGCACGATCAAATTCCTACGAATACCCCGTGGGCGGTAGGATCCATTGCCGCAGGTGTAGCCTTTTACGCATTGCAGGCAACCATGAGCGGTGCCAGTGCTGGGCGCGACAGCTGGTATCTCTTCGCCGGGATCGGTGCCCTAGAATCGGCGGGTCGTCTCGTGCTGATGATCGCCGCAGCATTCGCGGTTCCCACGCTCACGGGGCTGGAAGTCGCCACCGTAACCCCTATGGCGTTGTGGATACTTCTTGCCCTCTTTCTTCCCGGCGGGCGTAAAGCCTGGGCGGCACGCGCCGATATTGAGGTCAAACAGCTCAGCATGAACCTGATCTGGTCGTTCCTGTCCTCGGCATCCGCCGCTGTGATTATGATGGGTTTTCCCAATATTTTGGACGGCAGCGAGCCGAACCAGAGTGAACACACCAAACTCGTTATGGGTGCGCTCTTTTTGGCGATTTCTATTACGCGCTCGCCGATTATGATTCCCCTGCAGGCGTTTCAGGGGGTGGCTGTTTCGGCGTTCTTGAAGCAGCAGCATCGCCCGTTGGCAGCTTTTCTAAAGCCTGCTGTGGCGGTGCTGGGGCTCGGGGCGTTCGGCGCCGGTGCCGCATACCTGGTAGCTCCTATGCTTTTCAGGCTGATTTACCCGCCGGAAGCTAATCAGAATGATGCCTATACCGAAGTTATCACCGGTACAGTCATGGCGGTATTGGTTTTTGCCTCCGCCGTGCTGGCGTTAATTTCCCTGTCGGGGAATATGGTGTTGGCGATTGGGCGCCATCGTGCGTATGTAACGGGGTGGGCAACCGCCGCCGTGGTAGTTATCGCGGTAGCGTTTTTAGTTCCTCTTCCGGTGGTGGGGCGAGCCCTAGTTGCGCTCTATGCGGGCCCTATCTGCGGGTTCGTGGTGCATCTGGCAGCGATGAGGATTCACGCCCGTTCCGCGCAGGCGCTCAGTGAGGGCGAGGCTTTACGAGAAATGCTGGTTGAGAATACCGCACGAGGCGAAACCCACTAATACGTATAGAAAAGGGGCGGCTAAGATAAACCGCCCCTTGACGCTTTTATGAGAACTGTATGGGATGCCCCAGAGGATGCGGTATCTGAGCCGCTGCGGGCTCATCCGCCTGTGATGCGGGCGTATCTGATGTACTGTGCGTGGGTGGCGGGGATGATTCCCTGCGTTTGCTGCCCGTCACAATGGGATGCCGTGCCAGGTTCATCGCGGGTTTTTCGATAAACATCCAGGAAAGCCAGGCAACGCCGAAGGTGAGTATCAGATCCAAGAAAATATTGGCCGCTAAGCCCAGGGATACCGACCCGAGCATCACCAGAATTTGCTGTACTGGCCACGCATACACATATACGCCGTAGGAAATGTCATTGGTGCGCGCCCACGAAACCTTGATGGAGCATCCTAAACCAATGATTCCGTAAGCGAGAATAAGCTGGGTCCACTGCAAAACATCCGCATACGGCGCCAACCAGGTGAAATACACCCCGGCTGCAACGCACAGAACCGACAGCACCGGGTAAACCCTGATTTTGCGGCTCAGCAGGTAGAGTAGGGAACCCGCAAAGAAAAGCGGGTACATACGCGCCGAAGCGTTGAGGTCGCGCGGATGAAGCCCGAAGGCTTGGCTCATAAAGTCGTACCCCAGATATTGGTTACACAGGTAGTAGCTCAGGCTTATGAGGTATGCCAGCGGAATAAAGATTTTCAGATTCTTGCGAATAAAGGGCAGGTAAAAGAGCGGAAGTAATAGGAGGTAGCAGAAGAATTCATATTCTAGGCTCCAGACAGACCCATTCCATGAAGGAAATTCCAGAGGAACGTCAATGGGCCCGCCAAAGAGCGGATACTGAAGCGCCATCAGATCGTAATTGCTGCGAATGTAGTGAAGAGCATCTGCCCAGTCCCACCCCGTTGCGGCGTGCCCCGTTATGACCGAGATCGGGCCGCCAAGAGCAACCACAAAAAGAATAGAAACCCAATAACCGGGAAAAATACGGAGCACACGTTTAACAAGATAAGAACCTGCCCCGCTGCGGTAGGCGCTATGCGCAATTAGAAAACCTGAAATACAGAAAAATGCATTAACCGCATAGTCACCAAATACATAAAAGTTATGCACAAGAGGATGCTCACCTACTTTGGCGCCCATGACAAGGTAGGGTGTATGGGAGAAAATCACGCAAGAAGCGAGAATAAGTCTTAAAAAATTGAGTGAATTGGCACGCTCAAATACCCCTTCATAAAGCGTAGGGTATCTCTGTATGTTTTTATGCAGCACGCGGTTGCTCCTGAGTTATTAGATGATCTACAGTGACCATCAGTGAGTGACACAAACTACCTAAATTCTACCTGAACAGTGTGCTTTACATGATCTTATTTAACGGTAGAAATTTAACCCTCTTTCTCGGTGAGCTCATTTATATATTGAGAGCGAGTTTCCGCTTCCACAAAGTTCGCAGCGTTGCGTCAATATACTGTGGGTAAACCCCTCAGACGATTTCTCGGAGTAAAACTTATTAGGGCAGAATCCAGCGGCGTACCGGAGGAATGAGCCGCAGCATCCACACAATCGCGGCGGATAAAGCCCACACGAAGAGTGCATAGGGAACTTCCCACTGCACTTTAGTCAGCGAGAAGTTTACCGCCTCTAGAATTTGGATGATAAGAAGATGTACCAGATAAACCCCGAACGTGAGGGCCGCAAGGCGTTTTAGAATATTCTGCACCGTGGGCGATGCTTGACCAATGCGTGAATACTTGCAGAACACCAAAACCGCGCTTGCCCATAAAATTGCTGGAACTGCAAGGTATCCGTGTACCAGAGGCACGAATGTTGGGCGATGCTCAATTAAATAAGCACTGCCGAAGATAAATCCTCCTAATCCCACGATGCCCAACAGGTAAATAATGATGCGCCACGCACGAGAAAATTCGGTATTGGCAAGCGCATATCCAAGAAGACAGAACCCAAGATACCCGGTGATGGGTGCAACAAACTCGGGTAGGACGTGAGGGTAGATCAGGTGGATTGCCTGGGTGATAATCGGTAGGACAAGTCCGAGTGCCGCCATAAGCCAGAAGAATCCGGTGCGTGCCGTGGTAGTTTGTTCCGTCTGGACACCACGTATGGCGTAAGAGAAAATCGGAAGCACTAGATAGACGCCGACTAAGGCCTCAAGGTACCAGAAGGTGGCTGCCTCGCTGCTGGGAGCGACTAATGTTCGCAGAATTTCGTGAACTCCGGGAAACGGAGTAGAACCCGTCCACATATGCACGAAAAGATAGACCTGCGCCCATAAGATCATAGGAATCAGAATTTTGGTAAAACGCTTGCGATAGAACGTTCCTATAGACTCGCGGCGAGTAAAATCCAAGAGGTTAATGCCGGTCGCCATAAAGAATAGAGGAACTGCCGCAACCCCGAAGCCAGATAGGATATTTTCAACCCACCATGCCGAAGATGACGGATTATCCGGGGTAATAAAACGCACATGCAGGAGCACCACCCACATGATTGCCACCGAATTGATGAGGTCAAGGTACACACGGCGCTGCTTTGACGATTTTGTTCCCTTAAGGTGAAGGGAATTATCGCGTGTGGAGCCTACCATACCAACCCTTTGTGTTCTATGACTGTTGTTTATGCTTATAGATACGTGACAGTACCAAAATTCATATTCTACATTTTATAAGTACGTTTTATATATATTCCGTATAGAACACGGTAGAGTTTTGGGGAAGTTTTAAGAAGTACTCCCGCTGCTCCAAAGACTCGATTGGTGCGAAGCGCTGTGAGCGCTTGTGCATAGGTGAAACCTTTGCGGCATTCACGTAGTATCTCTCGCGCACCGTCACCGCCGACCACTAATGCTTGCTGGGCGTTGTTAAGAAACGCAAGAACTCGCGCGACGGTTAGGGCTTTTTGCGCATCGGGTTTGCTGCGGTGCTCTCCGAGAGCATCCTCAAAATATGCGATAAGACGGTGCGTTTCTTCTACCGGGGTGATGCGACTCCACGTCAGACTGTCTGGAGTTACGGAGTAGTTGTAGAGAGGATCGTCTATCACTGATACGCTCTGTGCCGTCAAGTAGCACTTGAGGAGAGCGCATTCATCTTCGGCGCGCTCAATATCGGGGTAACGAACATTATTGAAAAGAGAACGGCGAATGATTTTATCCCAGGCATAGGGGGAAAGTTCATCTTGCAGAAGCTCGTAAGCTGCTTGTTCACCGGTGCGTATACCCGGTGTACCCTTGAGACGTTTAGTCTTGTGCCCCCGCGTATCTACCATGTTATGAGCACAATTCACCACGTCTGCCCCGGTAAGCTCAGCCTGCTGATGTAGCCGTTCCAAAAAGGTAGGTTCGAGGGCATCATCGGAATCGGGGAAAACTACCCATTCACCCCGTGCATGTTCGAGCCCCTGATTACGCATAGCAGAGAGGCCTTTGTTGTTGGGGTTGTTGAAGATGTGGATGCGGGTGTCGGGGTTTTTCTTGTGGTATGCGGTGATGATGTCGGCGGAGTCATCGGGGGATCCGTCGATCATGATGAGCAGTTCAAAGTTGGGGTCTGTTTGGTTTCGGACGGATTGTATGGCGTTGATGACGGTGTTGGCGGTGTTGTAGACCGGCATGATGATGCTGGTACGAGGGGTACGCATAAAATTTTTCCTGGATCGATAGGGTTAAAGGCCGTAGTTACGTTTGACATAAGCGCCGTAGAGCACCCGGTATAGCTTTGGCGAGAGCTTCAAGAGAGCACCCGCAGCGCCCATGAGCGGGCGTGAACGCAGAGTCGCAAAAACCTGACCCCACGAAAGCTGTTTCCGGCATGCGGCGATAACGCCGGGTGCATCCGAACCGCCGGCAAGAAGTGCCTGCTGCGCATTATTGAGAAAGGTGACGCTTGTAGATGCGGCAAAAGCGTTTTTACCTCGCGGGGTTTTCAGTAAATCTCCGGCAACGCGGCGCATATAGTCGGTGTGGCGAATACTCTCTTCAACGGGTGTGATGCGCCCCCAGGTCAGCCCGCCCTGTTCCATCCTGTAGGTGTAGAGGTGATCGGTGATGCCGACTAGGCGTTTTGCCTTCATGCAGCAGGCGAAGACGACGAGGGCATCTTCGGCGCGATGAATATCTTCGGCGAACCGCACCCCATCAAATAGCTGGGCACGGAAGATTTTATCGCACATGAACCCGGTGTAGCGGTCTTCCAAAAACTCAATGGCAATATCTTCGCCTTCGTGCACTCCGGGGGTAACTTTTGCCCGGTGCACTTCGGTACCGTCGCTGTGTCTGATGGTATGCCCGCATACGGCGATGTCGGCATCGTGAGTGCGCGCCGCCTCGTGAAGTTTTTCGAGGAATTCGGGGTGATATTCGTCGTCTGAGTCGATGAAGGTGATCCATTCGCCGCGGGCGGTGTCGAGTCCTTGGTTGCGTACGGCGGAGACGCCTTTGTTTTCGGGGTTGTTGAAGATGTGGATGCGGGTGTCGGGGTTTTTCTTGTGGTATGCGGTGATGATGTCGGCGGAGTCATCGGGGGATCCGTCGATCATGATGAGCAGTTCAAAGTTGGGGTCTGTTTGGTTTCGGACGGATTGTATGGCGTTGATGACGGTGTTGGCGGTGTTGTAGACCGGCATGATGATGCTGGTACGAGGGGTACGCATAGGATCTCCGTCTTCGTAGGGTAGTCTGCTACTCATGCTACCGCGAGTATAAGAGTTTACCTATCGGAAGCATGTTTAAGACGGATAAAGCTCCCGCAGGCTCCCCTGTAGGCGCGGGGAATCTGCGGGAACTTCTAGCGCCTGAGAAAGCACAGGCTCTAAAACCTCGGATAGATTCTTAGACGCCTTCCTCTCGGGTGATCTTCTCTAGCAGCGGCAGAATGCCGGGGCGTTTTTTGCCGGTTTTGGAGGGAGCACGTATTACCTGCGTTGTGAAACGGAATGTGAGGCGCTCTCAGCCGCGTGCGAGGTTCGTTCTGCGCGCCAGTTTAACCACAACCTGATGACGGTTAGCGCCAGCGCAGCCCAGGCGCTCGCCTGCTCTTGGCTGAGCAGGCCGTACACCTGCAGAAGAGTGGCTACCGCAGGAATGATCGCGTTGAGATGCTTAAACCAGTTGAACCGCTGAACTGCTCGTCGTTTTTGCTGGCGCGGTTTTTGTGTGCGTGTCATATCGTCCTTTCTGCTGGTTGAGATGCGGCGGCGGGCGGCAGGTTCTATCTAGAGGGGTATGCTGTGGGACCTTGTGACAGCATACCCGAAACGAAAGAAAAAGTCATGCGTTTTGATTGAATTATTAATGCAAAATACGATTAAAACCCTGATATTTCGGGCAGAATGAACGACTTTGTAATATTTATGACCCGAAAAATAAATCAGTCTGCTAGACTGGTGGCATGGCTATCGGTGACTACATCAAATACAAGACAGGACTCTCCCAGCGGGCGCTCGCTGCCGAACTCGGCATGAACCCCAACGCTATTCAGCGGCGATTCTCGGGCGCTGGAGTGATGGATGTAGAAACCCTTGTCAAGATAGCCGACCGCTTCGGGCTTGACCTGCTCGACCTCATGGTCGAAAGCGGGCTTATCACCACCGCTCGCGCCAAATCCCTGCGGGTGGGCGGGTCTATTCGCGATGTTTCCAACGAAGACTTAATGGGCGAGGTGCTGCGCCGCATGACGGCGGTGCAAACTCGGGAACAGCCGATGCGCGCTACGGTACCCCCCACCACCCCCGTGGAGGCGCCTGCTGCTGCATCCGCACAAGCTGGGCGAGCAGTCGCGGGTGCCGTGAGCGGTGCATCCGGCGAAAGGGATCGCAAATACACGGCAGAGGACTACGCCCTGGCCGCAAAGCGCGGCGAAATCTATGACAGCGAGGAGGGATTCTTTGGTGCCTAGCTACGATCCCTACACTCACGCACACACGCTCGGGGTCGATATCGTCTGGGGAACGCCCGGGCACGGAATGCTCGGTCGCTACGACCACGCCAGCCGCACTATTACCCTGCGCGAAGGAATGCGCACCCGGCAAGAACGTTCCGTACTTGCCCACGAACTCGTGCACGCCGTGCGTGGAGATGAGCACGACGCCTGGGATGCATCCTACAGTGCTCGCCGTGAGCGCAGCTGTGACCTGCTCGCCGCAGAAAACCTGATCGACCCGGAGGACCTGCGCCGCGCCGCCGCCTTCTACCCGGATAACCTGCCCGCGCTTGCCTATGAGCTTGACGTGACTGAGGAGCTTTTGGTGATTTACTTGGATGCGCATCCGCTTACCGTGGCGCAGGCGTAGCTTTAGCGAGGGCTCGCTGTCGCTAGAAGCAGCGCTATTTCGGGTATTCGGGTGAGCAGAAATTTCGGGAGCATTTTCTTCATCTGGGAGCACTTAAGCCGCTCCCGCATGAAGAAAATGCTCCCGCTTTATGGGCGAGTGTATTGCTGCCGGCACCCATTCTTTGTGTGAGGAATGCGTTTCTGTATCTTCTATAACAGATAGCTGTTATTATTAAGGCATCTGCTATAGAAAGGATAATCTCATGAAAGCCCTCAACATCACGCAGTACACCGGCATCGACGGGCTGCAGTACCAAGACGTGCCCGAACCCACCCCAGGCCCCGGGCAGGTTACCATTCGCGCAGAATACGCGGGAGTCGGGTATGTTGATGCGCTTCTCGCCGAAGGCATGGCAGAGCTTCCGCTTCCCTGGGCGCCGGGCATCGAAGCCGCGGGGCGCATCCATGCCCTCAGTGAAGGAGTAACCGGCCTGCGCGTGGGAGACAAGGTTGCGGCTCCGCTGACTCTGTTGGGTTCAGGAGGCGGCTTCGGTCAAATCTGCCTGGCGCAGGCAAACCTTGTGGCACCCCTGCCTGCGGGCATGAACCCGGCATTGGCGGCGGTCGTTCCTGCTAATACCCCTACAGCCCTTGCGGCGCTCGAACGCACGGCGCGCCTGCAGCCTGGCGAACACGTGCTGGTGCAGGCCGCTATGGGCGGTCTGGGCACGCAATTCGGGCAGGTCGCCAAGCTTATGGGCGCCGGAAAGGTGGTCGGCATTGTCAGTACCGAAGAAAAACGCCGACTCGCCCTCGACCTCGGCTACGACGAGGTGTGGCTGCGCGATGAACTTGCGGATAAGAGCGGGCGGCAATTCGACGTGATTATCGACCCGGTTTCTGGGCGTGACCGCCCCGAACTCCTTAAACTTCTGCGTTTCGAGGGGCGGCTGATCGTGGTGGGCAACGCCGCTCAAGACGGGGATCAGACGGTGGGCACCAATACCTTCTGGTTCGACGGCATTAGCATGATGGGCTTCAACATAGGGCTGCTCTCCAATGCCTACCCCGATATTTCTACTGCCTATCTGCGCCGCGCTTTGGCGTTGGTTGCATCCGGCGAGGTGACGGTGCCAATTCAGGAAGAAGTCGATATTCGCGACGGTGCCCAGGCTTTAGAGCGGCTTCGCGCCGGTAAAACTATCGGAAAGTTCGTCTTCAGGCACGAACCATACGGGGAATAAGACCAAACGGGAGGATAGATAAAAATTCCGGGGGCGATGGTTATGGCTTTGAAGAATGCACTTCCAAGGCAAACCATCGCTCCCGGAACTGTGTTCATGACACGCACTCGGAATAAAGGCCCTCATTGCATGCAGCTTTCCGGCTAAAAACATGACAGACACCGGAATACATGCAAACACCATAAATACGGGTTTAATGCCTCAAAAACAACGCGAAAAGCCTCAAATATTGCTTAGAGCAGAAGCATATGTGATTTATCTCCGCAATAAAAATATTTTCCTGCCGGATTTCCCTAAAATGGAAGCCTACACCGGTGTACAGGGTATAAGCTAGGAAGAGATTACACACAACGCCGTATAAAACACAGACAGAACGTCACAGAGAAGTGATACAAACTTCGGAGGCATACCTTGTCAGTGAATGACAACGCTATGAAACGCTGGTCTGGCGATGATGCGTGGATTGAACAGTATTACCAGAACAGCCCCGTTGAAGACCGAGAAGTCTTCTCAACGGAAGAACTAGAAGAGTTAGCGCGAGCGCACCGTGCGCTCGCTGAGACGCGCGAACCCAATACCCCTGCGGTTACCGTGCATAACGACGAATACTCCACCACGCTGCTCGTCGTCACTGACGATATGGGGTACCTCGTCAGTTCCCTCACCGCTGAAATCGCCTCAGACTTCGGCGGCGTCTACTCGCTCTTCCACCCCATCTTTATCGTGGATCGCGACCCCAACGGAAAACTTCTCTCGGCACGCGGTGCCGGTCGTGCCAGTAACCTTGCCAGCGGCGATACCGCAACCTACGGGCTGCCTGTGCTCTCAGCGAAGGACGGCAAGCTCACGGCGCATCCCATGATCGAGTCTTGGATCGCGATTCGCCTCACCCGCAAGCTCAACGACGAAGACAGCGACCGCCTGCGCGCTACCGCCCTGAAAATCCTCGACGATATTAAAGCCTGCGAAACCGATGCCGAAGCCATGGCCGAGCGCGTGAACACTATCGCCGAATCCCTGGATGCGCTGCGCGGCATAACCCTCGGCGAAGGCGAAGAATCTTTCACCGCGCATCCCGGCGGTAACGAACCTTCCTCACGTATTGAAATCGCACAGGACTTTTTGCGCTGGCTCACCCGCGGTAACTTCCTCTTTATGGGTATCAAAGAGCGTCTGCTCGACGGCTCCTCGGGGGTACTCGAACTGGCAGACCGCCCTCACTCGGCACTGGGTATCCTGCGGTCCACCGAAGGGCAGCACCGCATCCGGCTGGAAAACGACACCCTCGCTCGCGCGCTCAGGCCGCGCCCACTCTACATTACGAAGGCGAACACCCGCTCCACCATTCAGAGTACCGACTACCTCGACTACATTGGGGTGCGCCGCTTCAACGCGAGCGGGCGCGTGGTCGGCGAATACGTGATTCTGGGGCTGTTTACCCGCCAGGCATACTCTCTGCCAGCCATAGAAACCCCGCTCATTCGCGAACGTATCGCCATGGTGCGCCGTCGCCTGGGATTCCACCCCGGCTCTTACTCCGATAAGATGCTCATCGGCTTCATCGAAGACTACCCGCGCCTTGAGCTCATGCACGCCACGGTGAATACACTCACCGAAACTTTCCGCGGCATCATGGGCCTGGAGGAACGGCGCAAGACCCGTCTCTTCCTGCGCCCCGACCAGTTCGCACGGTTTATCTCCGCGGTGGTGTATCTGCCGCGCGATCGGTACAACACCTCTGTGCGCACCCGCATCCAGCAGGTATTCCGCGAAGAATTTGATTTAACCGCCATCGACTACCAGATTTACCTCTCGGCATCGTCGCTGGCGCGTGTGTTTTTCCGCATCCGGCTCGCCGACCCGAACGTCGTGCCGGATGTTGATGTAAGCGCCCTTGAGAAGCGCCTGCAAGCCGCTACCCGCTCCTGGGGAGAGGCTACCGCCGCCGCGCTTGAGGGCTGGAAACCCGGTGCAGAAGGACGCCGGCTCGCCTCCGCCTGGGCGGAAGCCGCGCCAGCAACCTACCGCGCCGACTACGAAGTAGAAAACGCGATCGAGGATATTGTGATTTTTGAATCTCTCTCGGGCGATACCCAGAGGCCCGCCGCTATCAAAGTCGAGACCGGCGACTTAGCTACCACCCGTCTGAAGACCTACCTGTCAGCACCGCATACCCTCACCGAGCTACTCCCGGTGATGCAGAATATGGGACTGGTCGTCGTTGACCAAAGGCCCTACGAGTTCGCGCCCGAAGATGGGCAGGACTACGGATACCTGTACGACTTTGGTGTGCAGTTCCCCGAAGGTGTAGACCCGCACGCTGTTGCAACGCTTTACGAGGATGCGCTCAACGCTTACCTGTTGGGAGAACGCGACTCCGACACCCTGGACCGGCTTATTCTGGCCCATGGGCTCACCTGGAAAGAAGTCCGCTTCTTCCGCGCCTTCAACCACTACCTGATTCAGCTGGGCCTGGGCTACACGCCGTCGTTCATGTCAAATACGTTGATGGCGTACCCGCAGATCGCAAAGCTCTACGTCCAGTTCTTCCACACCAGCTTCGACCCGAACAACGGGCTTACCGACGAGCAGCGCGAAGCTCAACGCGAAGAAATCCTGGAGCAGATTCGCGAAGAGCTCAACAAGATTCCAACCCTGGACGCCGACCGCTACCTGCGCTCGCTCCTGAAAATTCTCAAGGCTATTCTGCGCACCAACGCATACTTGGGTCGAGAAGCGCTTGCGTTCAAAATTGCGCCCGAGCAGATCGATTTTGCGCCTCTGCCGCACCCCAAGTTCGAGATTTTCGTGTACTCCCCGCGCGTGGAAGGCGTGCACCTGCGCTTCGGCAATGTGGCACGTGGCGGTCTGCGCTGGTCCGACCGCCGCGACGACTTCCGCACCGAGGTGCTGGGTCTGGTCAAGGCGCAGATGGTCAAGAACGCCGTTATTATTCCAACCGGCGCCAAGGGCGGTTTCTACCCCAAGCAGCTGCCCGATCCCGCCGTGGACCGCGACGCCTGGATTACCGAGGGTCGCGAATCCTACAAGGTCTTTATCCGCTCCCTGCTGGATGTGACCGATAACCTCTCCGTTGCCACCGACGGCACCGAAACCGTAGTACGCCCTGAGGGTGTGATCGCCCGCGACGGTGACGACTACTACCTGGTGGTTGCCGCCGATAAGGGGACTGCCGCATTCTCGGATACTGCAAACGCGATCAGCGCCGAGTATGGGTTCTGGCTGGGCGATGCGTTCGCATCCGGCGGCTCGGTTGGCTACGACCACAAGGCGATGGGTATTACCGCCCGCGGCGCGTGGGAGTCCGTCAAACGTCACTTTGCCGAGCTCGGTCACGACTGCCAGAGCGAAGAATTCACCGCCGTGGGTATTGGCGATATGTCCGGCGATGTTTTCGGCAACGGCCTGATGCGCTCCGAGAAAACCCGCCTGGTCGCCGCCTTCGACCACCGCGATATTTTCCTGGATCCAAACCCGGATCCCGCCGTCTCCTTTGAGGAGCGCGTGCGCCTGTACAAGCTGCCGCGTTCTTCGTGGCAGGATTACAACCGCGAGCTGATTTCTGAGGGCGGCGGCGTGTATTCGCGCGGTTTGAAGTCCATTGAGATCACCCCGCAGGTGCGCGAGGTGCTGGGTCTTGAGGACGATGTTACCGAGCTGGCACCCTCCGAGCTGCTTTCCGCGATTCTGAGGGCTCCGGTTGATCTGCTCTACAACGGCGGTATTGGTACTTACGTGAAGGCATCTACCGAAACGAACGCGCAGGTGGGTGATAAGGCAAACGACGCCCTGCGCGTGAACGGCAACGAGCTGCGCGCCAAGATCGTGGGCGAGGGCGGCAACCTCGGCTTCACCCAGCTGGGTCGTGTGGAGGCTGCACGCAACGGGGTCATCATCAATACCGACGCCATTGACAACTCCGCAGGTGTGGAAACCAGTGACCGCGAGGTGAATATCAAGATTCTGGTGGACCGCCTAGTGGCACGCGGCGAGCTTTCGCCGGATGAGCGCGCATCGTTCATCGAATCCCTGCGGGACGAAGTCGGCGCCAAGGTGCTTGAAACCAACGTTGAGCAGAATGTTCTGCTGCAGGGCGAGTTCAACTACGGCACGTTGGGCATCGATGTCTACAAGCGCCTGATGCGCGACCTCGAAAAGCACGCCGGTCTGAACCGCACCGTCGAGTTCCTGCCCACGGATAAGGAACTGCAGGCACGGTTTGACACCACCGGTGAGATGCTGACCCGCCCTGAGCTTTCCGTGCTGGCCGCCTACGTGAAGATTTACCTCACACACGCTCTGGAAGAGACTGACTTCGCAGACGATCCCTACCTGGAGGGCCTGCTGCGCGAATACTTCCCGGCACCTCTGGTGGAGCGTTTTGGTGAGTACCTGAATTCGCACCCGCTGCGCAAGGAGATTATCTGCACCCGCGTTGCCAATGAGATGGTGAACCTGGGCGGCATCACCTTCGCTTACCGCGCGGTCGAAGAAACCAGCGTTGGGGTGGATGCGGTCGCCCGCGCCTTCATCGTTGCCCGCGAGCTCTTCGAGCTGGGTAAGGCCGCGAAGCTGCACCGCGAATTGCCCGCACACACCGCCCTGGATGCATGGAACACCGTGCTGCACGATGATCAGCGTGTTCTTGACCGCGTGGTGCGTTGGTTTATCGCCGAGCGCGGCGTGGTTGCGGGCAACCCGCTCAGCTCCCTGCTGGAACGCTTTGGCGATGTGGTGGAGCTTCGCAAGAACCTGCCCGCATACCTCTCGGATGTTTCCCGCGCACGGGTTCGTTCCAAGCGCGATGCTGGCGAGGCTTGGGGTCTTCCCGAAGAACTCATCGTCATCTGGATTCGCGGCTTCGAGGGTTACGCCCTCCTGGATGTTATTCGCTCTGCACGCGATAACGGCTTCAAGGCGGTTGAGCTGGCACCGATTTACTTCGCAACCTACGACCGCTTCAAGGTTGATGAGCTGCTCGGCCTCATCAGCGAGCTGCCCCGTAACGACCGTTGGGAGACCCTCTCTCGCCAGGCCCTGCGCGGCAGCCTCTACGAGACCGCCGCAGAGCTTGCAACATCGGTGGCTGAGGAAGACGCAGGCCACGCGCCAAGCAACCCCGAGGGGGCTTTGCAGGCGTTGGATTCCTGGATTAAGAACCACCCGACTCGTGTGGGCAATATCGACCGCATCTTTGAAGAGGTTCGCAATGCCGAGCCCGACAGCGCATCGCACCCGCGCCTAGCCGTGATCTCGGTGGCGCTGCGAACCCTGTCGAGCGCGTCCTAAATCTCTTCTTAAGATATAACAAAAGCTGTTCCCTCTCCGCCCGCGTGTGGGTGGGGCAGGGAACAGCTTTTTGCTGTCGTGTCGCGGTGTGACGCTGATTAAAATGAAGAATATTTTTTAGCCGATATTCCGCTATTTATCAGGGATTTTTAAGTATTTCAGCGCATGGCGCGTGAGATATTTTTGTGCACATCTGACGGTAAACCCCGCAAACTTGGTTCGGTACCGCTATACTCAAGTAGTAGTGAAACCTTGTGATGCACGTATGCGGCTTCCCCTGCCTTAAAAAGCGAGGAATATGTGGCATAAATCCCAGTTGCGGGCTGCGTGTCAAAAATAGTTTACACGTATACAATACAAGGGGTTGAAATCCCGAAAACCGATCACCTAGTCGTTCAGCGCAGTTTTTCCTGCGCGTAGCCCATCCCTGCCCTTAAACCACAGGTACAGGGGCAATATACATATAGGCATTAGGTGAGAATAGCGCTGAAAGAAGTTCCCGTCTTGTCTTCCCACCATGCAGACATCCCGAAAAACCGCTGGAGCTGGAGACTCCTCTACAATTTTCTTCTCTATGTATCTCCCGTTGCACTCCTAACAGTCGCATTCCCGTTCGTAACCCCCATTCTCAGCAAGAACTATGTGGGGTCGGTGCCGCTTATCCAGATTATTCTGGCGGCATCCATCGTGGTTCCCTGGTTAAGCCAGGCGGTATGCATGCCTATTTACCGCGCCCTCGAATCCGAACATCTGAAAGTTGAAGATGCGCGCCGCGAAGTTCAGGAAGAAGCGGCAATTCTCAAACGGGACCATAAATCCAAAGAGGCGCAAGAACTTCTTGCTACTCTCGATACCGACCCGAAATATCAGCATATTAGCGAGCTGAGGGCGTTTAGCCGCCACTGGGGCTACCTCTATCTGGTGGGCCTGCCCATCGCGTTCCTTTTCGCCATTCCCGTGGTGCTTGTGCTGCACTGGGATATGGTGGCGCTGGTATCCTTCCTCTTTTTGAGTATGCTCAACGTTGCCTATGCGCAGCTGCTTATTGTGCCGAACGTGGCGAAAAACCGTCCGCTGTGGTTCTTCGCATGGTTGGGCTACACGATTGTTCTGCTGACGTTGCCGACCGTGTGGTTCCTGCCTCCGCTGGTAGGGTCGGCCATTCTGTTCAGCGGTATTGGGCGTGAAATTAAGCAGCTGTTCCACTTCAGCCGCCTTCCGCTAGGTGCCGCCTACCGCGACGTTATTCGCGGCCTGCTGACCGGTTCTATCCTCTGGGCTGATAAATACGTGCTCTTCTTGGTGACGAACGGCAAGATCGACGTTATCGCCATTTACATGAGCCTGGTTCCCTGCGTGATCGCCTACAACTACTTCTTCGTGGTTGAATCTAACCGCGTGAACGGCTCTATTCAGCGTCTGTGGACCCTCTTCAATAAACTTCCCTTCAATGAAATTGAGCCGGAGGCGCACGCTGTAGTGCGTATTTCTCACGCCTCCGTGCGCAATACGTTGATTGTCTCAGTTATCTGCTCGGTCATTACGGGCATTCTGATGTATATCTTCGTACCGAACACCTTCCCGCTCGCCTATGCGGGGCTGACGGTGGCATGGTTGTTCCTGGCTATGGCGCTCTTCATCTATCAGCTGGAATACATGACCATGTTTAAGACTGTGCACATTATCGGTGCGGTACACCTGCTGATCGTCACTGTCGCCTTTTCAATCATCCCGAACGATGGCGGTTATCTGCCCATCATTATCGGCGAAGCAATTCTCGCCCTCGTCACATGGATACTCTACCGTCGTGCCTGGGCTAATCCCGAATACTCACTCTTCTGGCGTCGTGCCCTAGCCTGGTAGATGAGAGGTCATATACATTGATAAACACCGCAATGCGTAACCACTATGCCCCGCTGCAATTGCCCGCGCCGGGACCCCGAACACCCGACCCTGATTATCCTGAGGTCGATGTTGCGCTGGTGATGGAATCGACCTACCCCTACCTTAAGGGCGGGGTTTCCGCAGTGGTTCACGATATTATCGTGGAAAACCCGAGCATCAGCTTCGGAATTATTCATATTTCTTGGGATAGTAAACAGGAACTTAAAGACCTGTATGGTATGCCCGAAAACGTCAAATGGGTGAAGGTGATCTACCTGAGCCTGGAGGAGCATAAGGAAGAATTCGCCCAAGAATGTAATCCGAAAAACCTCAAGATGAATCGTCGCCAACGCAAGAAACTGGTGGCGAGACTTATGAGCGCTTTCGATGCTCTTATACACGGCGATGTAAACCCGCTCTGGTCGTTCTACGATGAAGGAATTAACCCCCGCACCCGCACCTACTCACTCTTCGCCCTCACCGGCACCCGCGAGTTTATGGAGGCAGTCGGTAACTGGGGCTTCCTCGCACAGGTTCCGTTCGGCGAACTCTTCTGGGAGATCCGTAACTTCGTCTCTATCGTGTACGCCCTGCTACATGAGCGCCTGCCCTATGCCCGCGTGTACCATGCCCACACCACCGGCTACGCCTCACTTTTGGGCGCTGCGGGTGCGCGCGATTACGGCACCAGCTTCCTGCTGACCGAACACAACCTGTATGTGCGCGATACTATCAACACCAAGCTGGAACGCAATATGGCCAAGCCCGTCACCACGGATTACGCCTTCCTGAAGGAGCCGCGCGATAAACCCGAGCTGGGTCCCGTCACGCTCGAAGAGACCGCATGGTGCGTCTGGTTCCTGGAAATGGGACGTTTCTGCTACCCCAGCGCCGATATGGTGACCTATCTGTACCCCAAAGCGATTGAGGAGGCGCGCGGTATCGGTGCGCCCATCGACCAGTACAACGAGGGTGAAGAAGACCGCGCGGTCGTGCTGCCGAACGGTATGCTTATCGAGAGCGTGTATCCGGCGTATGTGGGGCGTCAGACTGCCCGGGCGCGCATCCTGGCGGAGGGGCGCGGGCACATGTGGCGTTTTGTGTTTATCGCGCGTGTGGTGCCCATTAAAGGGCTCACAGACCTAGTGAAGTCGCTTGCGCTGCTGCGTGATGCCGGGCTCGACAACTTCCACCTGGATGTGCTCGGGCCGAAGAACCACATGCCGGAATACTATGAGTTGTGCGTGCGCACGATCGAAGAGCTCAATATGGGCGACTTCATTACCTTCCACGGCACCGTGAAGGTGCGCGAAATGCTGGACCGCTTCGACGTTCTGCTCATGCCCAGCTACAACGAAGGTCAGCCCATTGTGGCGCTGGAAGCGATGGCGGCATCCATTCCGCTGGTGAGTACCGATGTGGGCGGTATGTCGCAGCTGATTGATGATGTGCTGGTCACCTCGGATGGCAGTGAAATAGGTAACTGCGGTATTCTAACCATTCCGGGCGATGTTGAAGGCTTCACGCAGGCGCTTCGCACCATGATGGAGGAGCCCAGCATCTATGAGCGGTACTGTGTTAACGCTTACAACCGAGTTGTAAAGTTCTTCCAACTTCGCCTGGTTATGGACCGTTATGACCAGATATACCGTAAGCTAGGTAAAATACCTCAGCGAGTTACGGAGCAGATTGAAGAATGAGCGATAATTCTCTACGAGCCGGCACTCCGGGAAAATTTGGTGCCTGGATTCGATACGGCGGCGACCCTATATCGGAAGAGCAGCTGGCCTTTGCGGCGCAGAACTATGCGGTAGCTATTCTGCAGCCCTGGGAGCTGGATGCGGCACGCTACCTCAAAGAGCAGTCGCCTAATATGGTGCTACTTGCCTATAAGTGCCTTTCTTCCAGCCGCGCCTATGAACCCGGCCCCATCTACTCTTCGGGTGTCTCTTATAAATACGCGCAAGATCTTCTGAACACAACCGGTAAGGATTTGTTCGCCCGCCGCCTAGACGGCTCTCTGATCGAGTGGTCGGGGTACTGGCAGCACTACCAGATGGCGGTGTGGAGTGCAGACTACCGCTGGCAGTGGGTGCACTCCGTGGTGGAAGAACTGCGTAACTCGCCCTTTGACGGCGTAATGGCTGATAACGACGTAGAGAATGATTATTACGGACTGAACCTGCCGATTCAGGGCGTTGAAAGCATCACCACGATTCGGCAGCATCTCGATTTCTTGATCTCTTTCGCCGGTATTGAGCTGAATAAGATCGGCAAAATCCTGGTGCCTAATATTGCCGAATCGCGCCTGCGCTGGGGCAAATGGGAGAGCCACAGCGCCTACGGCGGCGGATTTGAGGAAGTGTGGCTCGGCTGGGGCGCACAAGAATTCCTCAGCGGCGCCTACGCCACCATGCAGGGAAACCATATTGGGCGCGGTGCTGAAGGTCTGGTAACGCTGAATGCGGTGCAGGACCGCTCGGGCGATGCCTACGGCGCTGTGAATACCCAGCAGTCCCTTCCTAAGGTCACGATTTTGCGCACCCCGCACGGGTACTCGACATCGCCGATTAGCGGCACGGATGAGAATCTGTTGTATGGTCTGGCTGGGTTCTGGGTTTTTGGAGGCGGTCGCTTTACCGGTATCAACGCAACTCAGCATGATGCCTATGATGGTACTCCGAACGCGCCCGAGCTGTCCTTTGACTTGGGGGCTGCATCCGGTGAGATTGAGGCTCAGGACAGTGTGCAGACCCGTGCTTTCACGCACGGCTGGGCGGCTCTGAATACGAGCGATCGCACCACGATGGTGCGCGTGCCGCAGGATCAAGGGCTCGTAGATGCGCAAAACAACGCGGCACCGGCCACCCTCACCCTAGAAGGCCACCGCGGGGTTATTTACCGTAAGCGGTAATTTTACGGTCTCTTGCTATAGCGTAGATACGGCGGTATTCTGTACCCTGCCCGGGGTGGGAATACCGCCTATCTGTTACATGTACTGACAACAGACCGGAATGAAGTCCGTTGCATGTCAAGAAACGGGCTGATTCACAGCGCAGCAGCCCTGTACTGTGGAACAAGCGGTTGGAGACAGCCAACCATTCTCGTGGTGCTGAGTTTAAGGAGTGAATTACAGTGAATATTCTTTTGATCGACGGCGGTAAAGCATTTGGACACTCGGCGGGTCGCCTGAACCACACCCTGCATCAAACCGCTCGTGATACGTTATCGGCGCTCGGTCATCATGTGCGAGAAACTGTGATTGACGACGGGTACGATATTCACCAGGAAGTAGAAAAATTCCAGTGGATGGATGCGGTCATCTGGCAGATGCCCGGTTGGTG
Source organism: Rothia sp. HMSC058E10 (assembly GCF_001809415.1). Taxonomy (NCBI): domain Bacteria; kingdom Bacillati; phylum Actinomycetota; class Actinomycetes; order Micrococcales; family Micrococcaceae; genus Rothia; species Rothia sp. HMSC058E10. Next base: position 104,699 of record NZ_KV797612.1, read on the forward strand.
GATGCATGAGCCGTGGACCGTGAAAAAATATATGGACGAGGTGTTTACCACCGGCGCGGGCACCCTGTACGCTAATGATGGTCGCAGCAGCGCCAACCCCACTGAAGGATATGGCACGGGCGGTCTTCTTCAGGGGCGGCGGCATATGCTGTCGTTGACGTGGAACGCGCCTCGCGAAGCTTTTATCCGGGAGGGTGACTTCTTCGAGGGAGTCGGGGTAGATGCCCTCTACATGCATTTTCATAAAGCCAATGAGTTCTTGGGGACTACCCAATTACCCACCTTTATTTGCAATGATGTGATTAAAAATCCGCAGGTCGAACAGTATATCGCTGACTATACTGCCCACCTCAACGAGGTCTTCGGTCGGGCGTAAGGGTTTAAGCCTGCATACCCTCATAAGCATTAGGGAGGGCGGCATCACGTGAAAGCTGACCGCATAGAATCGGATGCAGATTTCTCTATCGCATCATGTCATCACCAGGAAGGTAGTTAAGATTATGGCTGCTGAAAACAATGAACGTTATCTGCGTGGGAAAGAGGTACTTGCCCGGGTAGAGCAGAACCCTCACGGATCTATTCTTGATAGCTTAGCTTCTTTTTCGCCTGACTTAGAACGGTTTGTCGTGGAGTTTGGGTATGCAGATGTTTTTGATCGGGAAGGTTTATCCGATCAGGCCCGCCAGCTCATCACCATATCTGCTCTGGCCGCACTTGGGAATGCAGCTCCGCAGCTGGAATTCCACATTAATGGTGCCCTCAATGTGGGCTGTTCTCCTGAACAGATTATCGAGACTTTTATCCATGTGACCATATACGCTGGTTTCCCCGCTGCATTAAATGCCGTCTCTGTTGCCCGTAAGGTTTTCACCGAACGCGGTATTGACGTGAACTTAGATACGCATAGCACCGAGCCTGACAAGCGTTTCGAGGTAGGCTCTTCGTATCTTGAGCGTGTAGATGGAGCTGGTGGCGAGGCTGTGGTTGAATCGCTTCAAGATATTGCACCAGATTTAGGCCGCTACATTGTCGAGTACTCATTTGGCGATGTTTATTCTCGACCCGGGCTGAGCCTGTGGGAACGCGAACTGGTCTCTGTGGCTGCGTGCAGCGCTTTAGGAACGTGCGTGCCTCAGCTGCATGTTCATATCAACGGCTTCTTGAATGTAGGCGGCACTCAAGACGAACTTGTGGAACTGATGATTCAGATAGCGGTCTATGCAGGATTCCCCGCCGCCCTAAATGCTATCGCCAGTTTGCGGAAAGTATTAACGGAGAATAATGCATAATGACGATGCGCGCGAAGTGGTGAAACCAGGGGTTTAAAGGTGGCTCTGTTCGCAGGTCGGCGCATAAAAATATACGGGTGGCTCCCTGAAAATATGTCAGGGAGCCACCCGTATATTCTTATCAAGTTATATAGCTATTCGGCTATATGTACTACTCAAACCTTATTTTGTGGGGTACGAAGGTGCTTCTTCGCCAGCCATGCGTTCGAGCACGCGTACTACCTGGCAGGAGTAACCGAACTCGTTGTCGTACCAGACGTACAGGATGGCTGAGTCGTCGGTGACGACGGTGGCAAGCGCATCCACGACACCTGCGTTACGGGAACCCACAAAGTCGGTGGAGACGGCCTCATGCGAATCGGAGTAACCGATCTGGCGGCGAAGCTCACCGTTGAGGGCAACCTGGCGGAAGACCTCGTTCAGCTCATCCTTAGAACCGGCGGGCTTAGCCAGCTTCACGTTCAGAATAGCCATCGAAACGTCCGGGGTGGGAACGCGAATAGCGTTACCGGTCAGCTTGCCCTCCAACTGGGGGAGTGCCTTAGAAACAGCACGTGCCGCGCCGGTTTCGGTAATCACCATGTTCAGCACCGCCGAACGGCCGCGACGATCACCCTTGTGGAAGTTATCGATCAGGTTCTGATCATTCGTGAAAGCGTGCACGGTCTCCACGTGACCGCGTTCCACACCGTACACGTCATCAAGAACCTTCAGCGCGGGGGTAATCGCGTTGGTCGTGCAGGATGCCGCCGAAAGAATCTTATCGTCGTCGGTAATGATGCTATCGTTCACGCCGAAGACAATATTCTTCATATCGCCCTTACCGGGAGCGGTCAGCAGAACGCGGGAAATACCGGGGCGCTCAAGGTGCTGGGTCAGCCCCGGAACATCGCGCCAGCGGCCGGTGTTATCGACCAGAAGCGCATCCTCAATACCGTACTCGGTGTAATCCACAGTGGTCGGATCTGACGAATAGATGAAACGCACCGGCAGACCGTTAGCAATAATGGTGTCGTTCTCGGCATCTACCTTAATCGTGCCCTTGAACGGACCGTGCACCGAATCGCGCGCCAGCAAAGAAGCACGCTTCTCAAGATCGTTCTCGGTATTCTTGCGCACCACCACCGCACGCAGACGCAGGTTTGCCCCCAGCGATGAGGAACGCTCCAGCAGAATACGCGCCAACAGACGGCCAATGCGCCCGAAACCATAGAGCACCACATCCTGCTGCTTAACGGTCTCGCCCTTCTTACCAACCGATGCGCCAACCTGCTCGGGCAACCACATGGAGAAGTCGGGGGAGCCCGCATCAACATGCTGGCGATGCAGAGCCGCAATGTTGATCGAGCAGGGACCAAGGTTAAGGTCAAAAAGTGCCTGAACCAGCTCTAGCGTATGCTCGGGGTTCAGCGGGGTTCCATCAACCTTCGCGGCACCATCATGCAGGCGCAACAGCTGAATAACGGACTTATTAACCAGGCTGCGACCGTGAATATTAAGAACTACACCGTTCTCGCGGTTTAGCTTACCGATGAGGGGAATCATCTCTTCGGCCTGGGTTTCGCGGGCAATCCACTGCTCGTGAGTGTTTTCGGGAGTCGTCACTCTTGACCTTCTTCCTCAATGGACGTCTTCGTCGGAATTTGTTGTTCGCGCCGATGCGCATGCCCAGCTTATCGGGCAGCACGCAACCGACTCTGCTTTAAGTCTAACCTCTGCGGCGAATGGTTTTATTCCCTCACGCCGTCGAATCTGTGAAATCTAGCACGCTTTGCACAATGCACTACGCCCGAAGCCAATAAAGCCCACACAAGCCCTCACACAAGAAGCGAAAACAACGGGGATAACACACAGAAACACACTCCACCGCGAGGCAACCTTGAGTAGAATTGAGACATGTTAACTGTCATCGGTGAAGCACTCGTAGACGTCGTCCACAGCAACGATGCCCCCATGCACGCCTACCCCGGCGGATCTCCCCTCAACGTCGCCGTAGGCGCCGCGCGTCTAGGGCACAAGACCCGGTTTATCGGCCACTACGGAACCGACGAACACGGCGCCAGCATCGCCGCGCACCTGAGCGCATCCAAAGTGCAGGTACCCTTCGAGCCGCGCGCCGCACGAACCTCAACCGCGCAGGCGTATATTGGGGAAGACGGCGCGGCACGCTACGAATTCGATATCGACTGGAGCCTCGACAGCTACGCCGACGACATTCTAGCCCTAGCCCCCAGCTGCGAAGCGCTGCACACCGGCTCTATCGGGGCGATGCTCGAACCGGGCGCCCACGTGGTTGCTCAAGCACTCACGGCGGCACGCGAAAGCGCCCTCATCAGCTACGATCCAAACTGCCGCCCCACCATTATTAGCGACCGTGCCCTCGCCCAGAGCTGGGCAGAAAAATTTGCTGCGCTCGCGTCGGTGGTGAAGGCAAGTGACGAAGACCTGATGTGGCTATATCCTGACCGTTCCCTTGCAGAAACCGCGCATGCCTGGCTCGACCTCGGTGTAGAGCTGATGGTGATAACCCGCGGTGAAGGCGGGCCGATCGCCTACACCCGTGCATACCCCAACGGGATTGAAGAACCGGCCTATCGTGTGGAGGTTGCAGATACTGTAGGCGCGGGCGATTCGCTCATGGCGGCGCTGATCGCCGCACTCCTCGACAGAGGCATCAGCGGTGCCCAAGCACGCGCCAAACTTGCCGCGCTCACCCGCGAAGATATTCAAAATCTGCTACGATTCTCCGCAACGGCGGCGGGAATTACCGTCTCGCGTTCCGGAGCGAACCCGCCCACCCGCGAAGAACTTAACGCCGTACTCAACGGCTAAGTCAGCTACCCGACTAAACGAGGAGGACTACCGTGACTAACAACCTCGGCACCGCACCCCTGCCGCGTGAACCCTACGCTGGGCTGCCCGACCTGCCGCTCTTCAACCTGACCTCTACCGACCTTGAAAACGGCGCCGCCGCGCCCACCGCCATGCTCTCGGCGCTCTTTGGCGTGCCCGGCGGGCAGGATCAGTCTCCGCAGCTGAGCTGGTCGGGATTCCCCGAAGAGACAAAATCCTTCGTTGTCACCTGCTACGACCCGGATGCGCCCACCCCCAGCGGCTTCTGGCATTGGACCGTATCAAACATCCCCGCATCGGTCACCGCGCTTGAGACCAACGCGGGCGCTATCGTCGGCGGTCAGGGTGGCGCGGCGCTTCCCGCCGGGGCGATAGCGCATCGCAACGACGCCGGGACCCCCGGATTCGTGGGTGCTGCACCTCCAGCAGGGCACGGGCCGCACCGCTACATATTCTGCGTGACTGCCGTGGACGTACCCGAACTTGAAGTAGACGAGAACACCTCACCTGCCGTGGTGAACTTCAACCTCTTCTTCCACGGCATCGCGCGCGCCTTCTTAACCGTCACCTACGCAGAACCGGCGGCTTAGGCGCTTATTCTCGCATGATTAAGCTCATCGCCAGCGATCTGGACGGCACACTCATCGGGCCTGATTTTCGTTTTCGCCCCCGCACCCTGCACGCCCTAGAGGCGGCGCGTGCGGTGGGCATCGACATCGTGTTCGTGACCGGGCGCCCGAGCCGTTGGCTTACCCCGCTGCGGGAACAAACCGATTTTGACTCCTACGCCATTTGCTCGAACGGTGCCGTGGTGTATCATCTGGGCGCCAACGAAGTAGAGGCGGTTAACGGCGCCGAACCCGCCGTGATCGAGCGTGCCCACACTCGGCTTGAGCCGATATTCCCCGAGGTCACCTATATTCTCGAAACCGTAGATACCGTCTACATTCAGGGTCCGCACGACGGGGGAGACGTGCTTGAGGGCGCTCGCGTGGTTGAATCCTCTATAGCGGAGGCATTCGTGGCGCTCGGCGATACTCCAATCATTAAATATTTGGTTCGGGTGCCTGGTATGGACCCCGATATTCTGCATGTGCGTGTAGCGCAGACCGTGGGTGAGCTGGTGTCGGTCACGCGCGGGGTTGTGGGCGAGCCGCTGATCGAGATGGGCTCGAAGACCGTGAATAAGGGGCGCACTCTCGCCCAATTTGCCGCAAGACACGGTATTGAGGCGCATGAGGTGATGGCTTTTGGCGATATGCCTAACGATGCCGAAATGCTGTGCTGGGCGGGTCACGGGTATGCGATGGCATCCGGCGAGCCTGCGCTGATTAAGAAGGTGGGGCGCACCTGCCCGCCCTTCGGGGAAGACGGCGTAGCGCAGGTGATTGAGGCGATGCTTCGGGGGCGCGGTGAGGCACAGTACCGAGCGATGTAGCCTCGCGACTGCATGCCATGCGGCCTCATTCAAATCCTCATCTAAATTTTTGCCTCTCATCTAAAAATTTTTGGATGAGAGGCGCATTTTTTGGATGAGGGAGCCGTCGAAAGTACGTACTGGGTATAAAACGGTCGTCTATATAGAAATAATTCTTTCTATTATTGCCTATACTAGAAGTAGTTATTTCTATATGAGGGTATGGAGATTATGGCGTATATTCCCACCAAGGTGCGCCGAGCCGCGCGGACGATAGGCGAGCAGCTGCGCATCCAACGCAAACTGATGGGTCTAACTGCGCAGATGGTTGCGGAACGTGCAGACATTACGACCGTGACCCTGCGGCGCATTGAGCAGGGCGAATCGGTGCGTACCGACGTGCTTTTCCGTGTGCTGCGGGTGCTCGGCATGCTGGATGCGGTCGTCACCGCTACCGATCCGTATCTCACGGATGTCGGCCGCCTGCGTGCCAGCGAAAAACTACCTAAGTCGGTGCGCATCCCCAAAAGCGAAATGGGCTGGTAACTATGAGTGAAACAGTGCAGGTTACGACAGTGGCAGGCGACCGTGAGGTAATCGCTGGTCGTCTTTTCATCAACCGTGGAACCGGAGTATTTCACTACGATGCAGCATATCTAGCGAACCCTGCCGCCTACGCTCTTGCCCCATCGCTCCCTCTTGTTGCTGGCGCACAGCCCCTTGATGGGTTGGGCGGGCTGAGCGATTCTGTCCCTGACAGGTGGGGACGTAAACTCTTGCAGCGTGCACGAAAACGCACCTCGCTCAGTGAGTTCGACTATCTTCTGGGGGTAGATGATGCCGGGCGGCAGGGGTCTTTACGATATTGGATAGACGATACCCCGTTAAGCTCCGATGGTACGGGTATACCCCATGAGCTGGATTTGCCCGAACTACTGACGACAGCGAATGCTATAGAGCTTGATCCGTCTGCTGTAGATGATATTCAGGCGCGTCGCCTTTTCCGTGCTACCGGCTCGCTCGGCGGCGCTCGCCCAAAGGCAAATGTGCTGATCAACGGCGAGTTGTGGCTCGCAAAGTTTCCTAAGCCTGTGGGTGATGAGTGGGATCTCATGGGGTGGGAGTACACTCTCAACCGCCTGGGCGCCGATCTGGGTATTATCGTGCCGCAAGCGCGCCTGCTGAAAATTACCGATATTAATGGTGAAGATCGGCATATCTATGTGGCGCGTCGTTTTGACCGCCTGCAGGACAGTCGGCAGCGCATCCCCTATATTTCTGCGATGACGGCACTGGAAGCGTCCGACGGCGATGGCGGGGACTGGGTCGATGTGGTGGAATATGCCCGAGAAGAAGGCGCAGATACCGAGCAGCTGTGGAAGCGCGCTATGCTTGGGGTGCTTGTGGGGAATACCGACGACCATTTGCGTAACCACGGGTTTTTGCGGTTTGGGCGTGAATGGGGAATAGCTCCGTGTTTCGATATGAATCCAACCCCTGACGGCGATACCCATCAGCTGGCTCTCTTCGGCGATCCCTCATATGAACCTTCTGCGCTTGTCTCTAAAGATTCGCTTTCTCTTTTTGGAGTATCTGAGCAGGATGCGCACGGCTGGCTGCGAACCGCAGCTCCTCTGCTGGAACGTGCCCCGGAACGCGCTCGCGGCTATGGGGTGGATGCGCCCAGCGCCTCTGTGATGCGCCCACGTTTTGAGCGTGCAACACAAGCAGTGCGGGAACTGAGGGATTAGAAGTTTATGATAAGCGGTGTATTTCAGAGAGTTATTTAGCGATAAAATATAAATATATTTTTAAAGTATAGATAATGCATGAACCCTTGGAGTATAAGCATAGCATTATGAAATGCCTCTATAGATCGTGAAATAAATTTATATAAAGCTGACATGCTTAATATTTAAATTAAAGTTAAGTATTTGTGTAGATAAAATTTACTTTTATTTTTTGCCAGATATTTGACACGGGTCAAAAATATGCCTATATCGAGAATCAGAGTTATTTTTTATACTCATCATCCGAGTTTTTCCTTTTGAAAAAGGAATAATAAACGATCTGCACAAACACAACTACAATGATGAAAAGGATTATTGGAACTAGTATGTATTGGGGTATATCTGTATGCCTATCCAATATATCCAATCCAAAGATAACAATAAGGAACGCCATTAGGTAGTCTGTTTTTGTCTTCATATTTTTATTATAACATTCATTTTGGAGGGTTAAAGTTGAAGGGTAAAAGGCTTATAGCTTCTGTTCTTGCACCTGCCCTAGCTGGCGGTGTACTTGTGGTGCTTTCGCCACCAGCACATTCTCATCCTTGTGGGTACTTTACTGAGTGGGAAGAGCATGACTCGTGGGCGCATTTGTCAATTTTTGGCTTTTTCGATGTAGATCCATTCGGAGGCAAGCGAGAAATTGCACACTATGGGCACTGTACTAATGACGGCTCCAATGTTAAAGTCCACGTGGATACAGCACAAGGAGGGGAAGAGCTTTGTCTTCAGCCGGGTGACACACGTCTTGGGTTCACGAGTATGCATAAGAAAATTTCTAATGCATACGCAATAGGCTCATGTTAGGAGGCTTTATTTCTCATGAAGAGTATGTCCAAAATATTTGCTGCGGCTCTGATCACTTCTACATTTTTTGCAATATCAGGTTTTGTTTCTGCTGCTCCGGCTCATGCGGCGTCCCCGTGTGGATGGACCGCCGATGAAACGTGGTGGTTTCCGGATGAATATGCTGAAGCCGGAACTTATAACCACTGTGGTGATGGCAATATGGGTGTTAAGGTTCAACATACATATGCTGAACGGGATATATGTGTTACTCCTGGAGAAACCAGGCTATTTGCAGATCCTGCCATTGGTGCTATAACTTTCGCGTATGCTACGGATCCGTGCTAATCGTATACCGTAATTTTGCGGTTCCATGTTAAAGCTTAAGCAATCGAGTATTGGCGGGGGTAATATTTTACCTCCGCCAATACATTCTTAACTATTTAATCATTAAAGGATACATTATATAATCTAAAGCGAAAAATTTGAAGTGGCAGTCTCATTACTGCTTGGTATCAGAGTAGATGATTGTACTCAAAATATTTTCAGACGGTTGATGGGAGTGTGGCTAATGAGTGCAGGGTAAAGTTCTGTATTAATTTAATTATTCTAACTAGGCAATCACGCTTACTTCTAGACAGTTAAGTTGTTTTTCATTATGCTTATTATGATTCAAGGGGTGGCTCTAAGCGCAAGTTACCAAATTCTTGATAAGAACTTGAAGTCTGAAAATCTATAGGGTACGCACGGTTAAGAGCTATTTTTTTTAGTAACACAGAAGTCGTATACAATTTTTGCAAAGACAAGAATGAAGATGATGAGAACTGTCGGAACTGTTACGTATTCAGGGATATTTATGTTCCAGTCGAGAAGATCCAATCCGCACATAATAATGAGTAGGGTCATGAGGTAGTTCGATTTCGTCTTCATCTTTCCCACTCTAACATTGCCGAGTGCAAGAATTCTTGCACCTATCAGCTTTATAAAGCCATATAAAGCTGATAGGGTGGTGTGTACAAGGGAAGGAGTGCATCATGCCTAAGAGTTTAGCGACCGAAGAGTTCATCACAGGTGTTCTGCACGATACTGAGCGGCGCATCCGTGAACAGATCGATCGGGGTGAAATCACTCCCACTGCCGAGTCTATGCAGGAGCTCTCGAACGCGCTCTCGCATACGGTTGAAGTGCGCAAGGGTGCGCGGGGGTCTGGGAAATATATTGGCAAGGTGAAAGACAGCCGCAGCACCCGCGAATACCTTGGCGGCATCAGTCTGCAGGCCCTCAACGATAGGGTGCGCAAGAACAATATCCTGCGCCTCAAAAACAAGGCGGGGCGTAACGGATATCCGGTTTTTCAGTTCAAAGACGGGGCAGTGGATCCGCAGGTTCGGCAGGTTATTAAAATATTGTTAGATAGCGGTCTTACCGAGTGGGGTGTAGCTTTTTGGCTTGCTCGTCCGTCGAAATTCTACGATAATCGCCCCGCAGTTGAGTACATGAAGGACTCCGAAGAGAACTTCAAGCTCGTTGTTGCTCATGCTCATGAGGACGCTGCTAACCGGAGGGCAAACTACTGATATTTCTTGATGGGACAAAAGCGGGAGCGTTTTCTTCATTCGGGAGCACTTTAACCGCTCCCGAATGAAGAAAACGCTCCCGGAACTCAAGGGATTGTGGGCAAGCCCAGCAGTTAGTGTCCCAGCTCGTCGTGGTCCCTGTCAGTGAAGGGTTCCAGCGGGTCGCCCGCCGCCCTAGTGCGTTTGGCGATGAACGTCATCAGGTGGAACACAATCAAGGTCGCCGCCGTGCCGAGTGCAATACCCGCGAACGACAAGCCCGAGAACTCCCAGGTGTAATCTGCGATGCCCACAATCAGTGCAACAGCGGCGGTCGTCAGGTTAATCTGGTTTGAGAAATCCACGCGGTTCTCGCTCCAAATGCGCACGCCGAGCATCCCGATCATGCCGTACAGCACGGTTGCGGCACCTCCAAGAACACCCGCCGGGACGGTCGCAATCGCCGCGCCGAACGCCGGGAAAAGCGAGAGAGCGATCGCGAAAATCGCGGCCACCCAGTATGCCGCCGTCGAATACACCTTGGTTGCCGCCATAACACCGATATTCTCGGCGTAGGTGGTCGTACCGGAACCGCCGCCAAAACCGGCGACAGTGGTCGCTAAACCGTCTGCCATGAGCGCGCGACCCGAGTATTCATCCAGGTTCTCGCCCGTCATGAGCGCCACCGACTTCACGTGCCCAATGTTCTCGGCAACCAGCACCAGAATCACGGGAATAAACAGCCCGGCAAGCTCCCAGTGGAACTCGGGGTTCTGAAAATGCGGCAGTCCGATGATGCCCTGCTGCTGCACGGTCTTTTCGATGGTCGAGAAGTCTACCTCGCCGCGCACAACCGCAGTCACATACCCGATGATCACGCCCAACAGAATCGAGAGGCGACCAATAATACCCTTGAACAGCACCGAAATCAGGATAATCGAGATAAGGGTTACGAGCGCGGTGATGGGCGCCTTCATGAAGTTCGCTTTCGCACTCGGTGCCAGGTTGAAGCCGATGAGCGCCACGATCGCGCCGGTCACCACGGGCGGCATGAGCTTCGTCAGCCAGCCGGTACCCGCAAACTGCACAATAACGCCCACCAGGAAGAGCGACAGACCCGCCATGACGATACCGCCGAGCGCACCCGCCGGACCGTGCTGGTTCGTCGCCGCCGCCAGAGGTGCGATAAATGCAAAGGAAGAGCCCAGATAAGAAGGCACACGCCCGCGTGTGATGAGCAGGAACAAGACAGTGCCCACACCCGAGAAGAACAGCGTGGTTGCGGGCGGGAACCCGGTCAGCAGCGGGACGAGGAAGGTTGCGCCGAACATCGCCACCACATGCTGGGCGCCGATGCCGATCGTAATAGGCCAGGCGAGGCGTTCGCTCGGCGCCACGACCGAGCCGGGTTTAATGCTTCTGCCGTCGCCGTGCAGACGCCAACCGAAACCGGATTTCTGTGTGCTCATGGGATGCGATTCTCCAGGTGAAGGTGAGGACAAAATTCCCAGTAATTCTACACCTGTTGAGCCTGGTGTGCGCATTGTAAAAAGGCTCTTTATTTGAATAAAGAGTGTTTTTTGCCGCTTTATTCAAATAAAGAGCCTTTTTAGGGTTGGGGGAGGCGGTGGCAGGTTGCCGCTACAGTGCCGCCTGCAAATCCTCTAAGTGGTCATACTTCGAGAGCTCGAAACGCAGATGTCCCTCAGTCGGCGACTGCACCGGCAGGAACGAAGCCTCACGCAAACGCCGCGCAGTCGGCGAGGAAGCAACGTAACCGGCGCCTCCAACAACCTGCAATTCAAAATGCGTAGCAATCGTTGCCAGATGCGAAACACCCAGGCGCAGGCTCAACAAATCGCGACGCTCGGCACGCTGCGGCTCACGCGCCAAACGCACCAGCTCATCGCGCAAACTCTCGTACTCGCCCACAATCAGCGGGAACTCAGAACTAAAAATACCCTGCGATGCCTCAAGATGCTTCGAAGCCTCTACCAGCGCACCGGCGGCAAGACCCAAGCAGAACGCGGACTGCACCAGCAAGAACGGCGCGGTCACATCGTTGAGGAAACCCTCAAAATTATCGGTCAGAATATCCTCGGTCGGCACAAAAACATCCTCAAAAATGATCGTGCCAGACTCGGTTCCGTTGAGTGCCAGCAGGTTACGGTGATATACAACCTTCAACCCCGGAGCATCCTGGCGAACCGTCACAATATACCGGTTCGGATGCCCCTCCTGCGCATTCTGCACAGCTACCGGCAGCACAATCACGCCGCCCGGGTACAGGTTAGAAGCCCACGACACCGTGCCGTTGAGCTTCACACCGCCCTCTACCAAAGTGCCCAAAACCTTGATCGGCGCAAGCCCCGAAGCCTCCTTATACGCCGCCGCCATCGCGCTTGTACCGCTCGTCGTGGCCTCAGCCAAACCCTCGGGCAGCTCACGGTTCACCGCATCAAAGAACGCAATCGTAGAACGATGAGCCCACAGCGAGAACCCGGTTGTCGCATCCTGCGAAGCAAGGTCAAAAGCAACCGAAACCTGCGGAAGCAAAGACCCGGTGCGCCCCAGAGTTAGCAGACCATCCTTCGCAATCTCGCGCAGATTCTCAAACGGGGAACGCTCACCGGCATCGACGGCATCAGCGTGTTCGGCGGCAAGCGCAAGCACGCGCTCGCGCTGAGGATAATCCTCAAGAGGTTCAAGAGTGAATTCAGACATGGTAGAGAGCTCCTATATGCAATGTGCAGGTGTGCTTATGCGTGTAGCTTGAAGAGACGGTCGATAGGGGTGCTCACGGCTTTGCGGGCGCGAAGTACCGCATCCTCATCGGGGGCGTCGTAGAAGCACAGGCACTTAGCGGTATCCTCACGCACATAGGTGCGCAGGAAGGAAACCTCGGGCACCTCGGCGTATTTGGGCGCGTTCGCCTTCTTGCGGGTCAGGTACTGCTCCATCGTGATTTCGGCGGGAATATCCCACTCGACCAGGTAGTCTGCATCTTTCTTGAGCTTCTTGATGTCGTCGAGTTCTGCGCCCACCAAGCGAACCTCGTCGGGGCCAACCACGGATGCGCGCTCGCCAATAGCCGCAGTGAGGGCGGGTGCGAACGCGGTGTTTTCAGATTCGATGATGGCGAAGATCAGCTTGTGATCGGCGGAAACCTGAGTTTCGATGAGCTCCGCGCCTTCGCTCAGGGAGTTGGAAACGGTTTCGATGAGTGCGGTTGCCTCGTCCTTGGATGCGGTTGCTGGGGTCAGCTCGATCAGGTACAGTGCCATGTCTGTTTTCTCCTTAGATGGAACGTTGTCTTCTACCTGCCTGTGCGGCGGGTCTGGCATATACCCTAAACCGGTCGCGGGCGCGGCGCATAATGTTTTTCGCTATGAGTCCTAAAACGAAGATTTAAGAACCCTTCACCCGTCACATGAAGTAATGCGGAGACACAAAACGTCATGTTACAGCGGTGACGGGAATATTTATACGGCGTCTAATGTTCAGGGCGGGTTTAAGATCCTGAGGGTTAGGATGCGCAGCGAGCAAAACCTGACTTTTGGTAGCGTAGAATGCCTCTATTTACTATCTGACTAGTGAAAATACGTGTTTTGTCAGATCTGCTGACGAGGGGTTTATTCTGCCCTTATGCCCCTGCTGACTGAATAGCGTGCAGTAGCTTGCCCTAGCGAGAAATGAGACCTCTATTTTCTCAATAGCATTCTTAATGAGAAAATAGAGGTCCAAATTCTCATTAACTGCCCGTACTTACCTCATTTTTTAGGGCATTCCCTATCATGCAGCAGAAAGGAGCGTGGGATATGCCAGCCATCTCATGGGCTTCTCTCGATTGGGAACAGCAGGCTCTGTGGCAGCATCGTGACCCACTCGCATCCCATCGTGCTCGTCGGCGGAACACTGGCGAGTTTAAAAGTGCCGTTACACCGCGCATCGCCGAACAAACACCTCAGCTTTCCCCGCAGCTACATACTCTGGTGCAGGACTGCACTCGCACGATTACTCGCTTCGACGAGCAGCATGCGGCGTTAGGTGGTGTGCCATTTGCAGCGGTGCTTTTGCGGGGTGAATCGGCATCAAGTTCGCAGATTGAAAACCTGACGGTTTCAGCACGTAGGTTATCGTTGGCGGTGATGGGCGCTTCCAGCTCTGCCGTGGGGCATAATGCCGAGTTGGTGGCACGCAATGTTCGCGCCATGCAGGCAGCTTTAGGGGCGGCAGAGAGCCTGACCATTGAATCTATCGTGCATATGCACCATGAACTGACGGCTGGCACCCTAGATGACGCCGGGAAGTTCCGCCAACAGTGGGTGTGGGTTGGCGGGCAGTCGCCTGTAACAGCAGATTATGTGGCACCGCACTGGAAGCTAGTACCCGCCGCCATGAATGACCTCGTTGAATTTATGGCGCGTCGTGATCTTGACCCGCTGGTGCAGGCTGCCATCGCTCATGCACAATTTGAGACTATTCACCCTTTTACTGATGGGAATGGGCGTACCGGTCGGGCACTTATTTCGGCTTTGCTCATGGCACGTGGAGTCACCGAACATGTTGTGCTGCCAATTTCTTCGGGGCTTCTGCATGACGTCGCAGACTATATTGCGGCGCTTACCGCATACCGCGCTGGAGATATAGAGCCTATGATCCGGTGCTTTATTCAAGCTTCAAATGCTGCCGTCGAGAACGCTCGTATTCTGGCAGAGGATATCTCCGGATTGCGCGATAAAATTCTGGGAACAGCACGTCGAACAACATCCGCTTTGAAGGCGGTCGCCGATTTTTGCTGCACCGAACCGGCTTTTACGGTACAGATGGTGGAGCAGAATACGTCTGTGGCACCGGCAACGATATACCGCATTATCGCAACCCTTGAGAAAGCGGGGGTGATACGCCGTGAGAAAACCTTTGTTGCGGGTCAGCGCGTATGGACGGTTCCTCACCTTAACGATGCGCTTGATGCATTCGCGGCGCGTGCCGGGCGGCGCATCCAGGCTGAATAATCATGTTGTGAGAGGCTCTATACCCCTCCTGGAATATAACGTAGGCGGCATATACCCAAGTCAAACCACAGAAATTAAAACTGGTGGGTGCATCTTCTAGTGTTGAAGATGCACCCACCGCTATATATGCCTAAAACGGAATACTACCTCACATCGCGCATAAGTTTCTGGATGGGTGCACGGCAGAGGAAGAGGACAATACCAGCAATAACCGAAACGGCACCCACCCAAACAAAATAAGAAGCCTCAGTGTCTTGGCTGTAGAACTGCGCGCACCAGCCCGCGAATGCGGTACCCATCGCCAGCGAGGTCCAGTAAAGCGCCATCATGTTCACCTTATACGCTTCGGGCGCGAGCCTGGTGGTCAGCGCCATACCCGTGGGCGAAATCGTAAGCTCGGCAACAGTGAAGATGAACATGATGATAACCATCCAGTAGACCGCCACGTGAGAGACGCCCACCTGCGTGAGGAAAACCCAGTATGCCGGGCCGATAATCACGAGCGCGAGTGAGAACTTGGTGGTTGTGCGCGGCTGCCGATCGCCCAGTTTCGTCCACATGGCGGCGAACCCCGACCCCAGAAGAATCACGAAAATAGGGGCAAGGGAATTGACGAGGGTCGGAGGAAGATCCATTCCCAGAATATGCCAGTCGAGTCGCTCCTCAGAATAGATGGGAATGACCGTGAACTGCTGCTGGTAGAGCGCCCAGAAAATAGCGTTGGCAATCCAGAGGGGAATGAACGCCCATACCCGCGAGCGTTCGGTGTTGGTTACGTTCTTGGCGGTGAGCAACTGAATAAAGAGAGCTATGGCCCCGATGCCGACGGCGCTTACCACCCACGTGGCGAGGTTGCCTGTAGTCATCCAGCCCATCATGACCAGCAGGAATGTTATGAGAGCTATACCCGCCAGAACACCGGCTAGAATACCGTTCTGACGTGGGGTGAAAGGAACAGTTACCTCGTGCACCGACTCTGGCAGGTTCTTGCGGGTGAGCGCATACTGAATAAGCCCGGCCGCCATGCCGATAGCCGCGATCCCGAAGCCGAAGTGGAAGCCTAGCCAACCCCATCCCCAGCCGGTTAGTGCTGGGCCTAAAAGCGCACCGATGTTGATGCCGATATAGAAAAGCGTGAACCCCGCTTCGCGTTTGGGGTCGTCTTTGCTGTAGAGCGAGCCGACCAGAACCGATGCGCTGCTTTTGAGGCACCCTGAACCGATCGCGACCAGAAGCAGACCGGTGATCACGCCAGCTGCGCCGGGCATGACGGCAAGAACAATGTGCCCCGCCATAATACCGATAGCGGAATAAAAGAGGGTACGTTCGGGGCCTAAAACACGGTCGCCCAAAATACCGCCGAGGATCGCCATGAGGTAAACGGTTGCACCATACGCTCCTATAGCGCCGGTGGCTGCTTCTTTGGGGATCCCTAATCCGCCGTCTTCGATAGTGTAGTACAGGTAGTAGAGGGCAAGAGCCTGCATCCCATAGAATGAGAACCGTTCCCACATTTCCACGGTGAAAAGATTGGCGAGCATCGGCGGATGCCCAAAGAATGTTCGCGGCTTCTGCGCCGCTGGTTGTGTGGCTACCATAAAGCCTCCCAAGAATACACAGACCAGAAGTGTTCTAGGTTATATTTCCTTAGTCTATACCTATGAAGTGCATATGTATACAGAAGACTGTGCAGAAATTAGGCATAAATTCCGTATTTACTCTGCATGAAATCTCATATCGAATGGTGGGGCTGGGGTGTATTGCGTGCACGCGCGCGTGCCTTATGGCCTCAAAATTTTGTAGAGTTGATAATGTATCTCACGAGACTATAGAGGAGAATCCATGAATAACGTACCCCAGGTAACCCCTGCCGATGTTCCTGCCGGCGCCAAGATTATTGATGTGCGCGAAGACTACGAATGGGAGGGCGGCCACGTTGCTGGCGCCCAGCACATCACCCTAGGAACGCTGACCGAACGACTTGCAGAGCTGCCCGGCAAAGATGAAGAATTCTATGTAATCTGCCACGGTGGTGGGCGCTCAAATCGTGCGGCTGAATACCTGCGCCAGAACGGATACCAGGCGAAAAATATTGCTGGCGGAACAAGTGCTTGGTTCACCGCAAAGCTGCCCATGGAAAGCGAAAACGGGCAGGAACCTGCCGTCGTTCACTAATGACGCTATACCCTAAAAATTTGGAATATATCTGGTTTAACTAGTGTATATAGCCAAAACGACATATAAAGATGCGGCACCCCAGCCCCCGAAATGGCTGCTGGTGCCGCATCCTTTGTATTCGGGTCAAAACCACGCCGCTCAAGACCGACGGCAATGCACTCTACAATAGGAAACGTGATTCTTCAGCACGATCAATACCCAACGCTGCACGTGCGTGCCCTCGACTTCGAGATAACGCCCGAGGCTGCATACCCCGTGATCGCTGCGGGTGCTCGGTACGCCTATTGGCTTGATTCTGCACGAGAAGAATCGCCCATGTCTCGCGTCTCGTATGTAGGGGTCGTCCCGCACTGGGCGGCTGTGTTGCGCATCGAAAACGCACGCGAGGCAACAAACCCGACACCTTGGGATGCCCTCGACACTGCGCTTGCCAGCATGGCTGAACCCGACAATATCGCCGAGCTGCCCGAAGGTTTGCGCGGTGGTTACGTGGGTTATTTCGGGTACGAGGCGCGCGCCGCCCTGCACCCCGGGCGCATCGGATACACACCCCGGCACACGGCACAAACCCCGGATTCTCTCTGGATGCCCGCCGTGCGGTACCTGGTCTATGAACATGAAACTCGCCGCGCGTGGCTGCTTGGCGACGAACCCTGGATTGAGGAAATCGAGCCGCGTTTGCGCGAATTGGCGCGGGAAGATTCTTTGCGCGACGAGGCACAGAGCAATAACGCGCCTAGTGGCGATAAACCATTGATCCAGCATGTGGAGCATCTGCTTTTTGAAGCCCCGGATTGTGAAAGCTATTGCGCAGATATTGAGCGCGCACAATGGCATATTTACGAGGGGAATAGTTATGAGGTGTGCCTGAGCGCCGAAAGTACCGCGCGGGTAGAACATCCTCTCACGCCAGATCAGCTTTTTGAGCTGTACCGCACTCAGCGCAGGCACAATCCCGCACCCTATGCCGCCTATTTGCGGTGCGGCGATTTCTCTGTGCTTTCTTCGTCTCCTGAGCGTTTTCTGATGGTTGATACGCACGGAAACGCCGAAACGAAGCCGATTAAAGGGACGTGCCCGCGCGGTGCGAATCCTCAGGATGACGCCGCCGCGGCTCACTGGCTGCAGCACGATGCGAAAACCCGCGCCGAGAACCTGATGATCGTCGATCTTTTGCGCAACGACCTCTCGACGGTGAGTGACCCCGCGAGTGTGCAGGTTCCTGTACTCATGGGTGTGGAAAGTTATGCAACGGTGCATCAGCTTGTTTCGACCGTCACTGCGCGCCTTAAACCCGAAATTTCGGCGGTGCATGCCAGCGCGGCCTGCTTCCCTGGCGGATCTATGACCGGCGCGCCTAAGCCCTCAACAATGAATATTATTGAGGATCTGGAGGTGCGCCCCCGCGGCGTATACTCGGGTGCTCTCGGATTCTTCTCGGCGGATGGCGGTGCCAATCTCTCTATTGTTATACGTACCTTGGTTGCGCACGATAACGGGCTTATAACCCTCGCCGCCGGCGGCGCTATTGTCGCCGATTCAGACCCGAACGCCGAGTATGAAGAAATGCTGACGAAACTGCGTGCGGCGCTTCCGCCGAGTGTGGGGCGCATCGTTGAAAAAGGTGTGAGTAAGCAGAGCGTCGCCGCGACCGACCGAGAAAACTCAGGGGTATCATGAATTTTGTCTTCGATATCGACGGCACCACTAGCTTTAACGGCATGGTGATTGAGCCCGCCATTGAGCGCGAAATTTATACGCTGCTGCGGGCGGGACACCGCGTGGTTTTTGCCTCCGCCCGACCGGTGCGAGATATTCTGCCCATGCTCTCTGATGATGTGCGCGCGCATAGCGGGTTGGTGCTGATCGGCGCGAACGGTTCGCTGCTATATCGGGACGGGCAGCTGCGGGCGCGGGAACACCTAGATACGCATAGTTATGCGAAAATTCGGGACCTTATCGAACGTCACGGGCTGCACTATATCGTGGATTCCCTGGATTCTTACGCCTTTGATTTGCCCGATGTGCATGTGCTCGTGGAACGGCTAAACCCTGAGGGAACGGACCGCCTAGTTTCCTTGAAAGATTTGGAGAATCCGGTCAAAATAATTCTGCTTGACATCAATGATCCGCATCTTTACGCCGAGCTTGAAGAGACTATTGCGAGCCTAAACCTGCATGTGACTAAGCACCAGGATGCCACCACGAGTATTGACCTGGCACCCGGGGGCGTGCATAAAGTTTCGGCTCTCCCGCAGGCGCTTGGCGCGCGTCCGGACGAAAAACCCGACCCCTATATCGCGTTCGGCAACGATATGAACGATGTAGGGCTGCTTGAGGGTGCTCAGTATGCGGTCGCGGTGGGCTCACATGAAGCCTTGCTGCCGCTCGCAGATCTGACGGTGGACCCGCATCCGGATGCGGTCGCCGCCGCCATCCGCGCACTCGCTTCCTCGTCCGCCTTGTAAAAAGGCTCTTTATTTATATAAAGCGGGTTTTAACGCTTTATTCACTATCAAGGCTCTTTTTATGCGGCATGTTCGGTGCAGTCTGAAATCCGACGAATCATCGCAGAATACCCCTATTTCACATAATTTCGGCTATGCTCTAGAGGTGGTTTTACAAAACCATCTTTCCGCACACAATATTTGAAGGAGTATCACCGATGAGTGAAAACATTACGTCCGGTCAAGAAAAACCGCAGAATTCCCCGTCTGTTCAGCAAACTTCTTCTCAAGAGCCTATGATGCAGCCCGCACCGACAGCTTACGCCGCTGCACCTTCAATACCAGCCACTCGCCCCAAAATTACGGCGTTGGCTATGACCGCTTTTATAGTCAGTCTGGCGTGCGCGCTCTTACGCCTCGTTGAGTTCGGTACCATGAGGTCTGCCATGAGCTCTCTGCAGACTGTGGCTGCGATGAATGGCGGGCAGTCACTCAGAAACTACAATACTCTAGAATCGTTTGTGTCCTTTATTTCTCTTCCGCTGTTCCTCAGCATTATTCTGTACATCCTGTTCGGTGTTTTCATCTACCGAGGATACAACTGGTCGCGTATCGTCATGACCGTTATTGCTGTTTTGGCCCTTGCCGGTATTGTTTTGCACACGTTTATCACATCGGCGGCTTTGAGCGGCATGAATGAAGAGAGGTCATCGCTCGCGCCCGGTTTTACGTCTTCCCTTTCTACGCTCATTGTGATCTACGTGGTGTTGTTTATTGCTAACGTTGCCCTGATTGTTTTCTTGTGGCTGCCCGGGACCAACAGGTTTATGCGTGACTCCAAGGCGTACCGTCTGGCACAGAATCCGATGGCTCAGCCCACAGTCGTACAGACACAGCCCGTTCAGCCCCAGGCGCCGTACCAGAACTAACCTGCATATTTAGGGCAGTAGGTGCTAAAAAGGCTCTTTATGTGAATAAAGAGCCTTTTTTACGCGGCAGAGATCCAGGACGCACCCCTAAGGCACCTAAGGCATAGCCCTGGACACCCACCGCCAGCCCGTGCCCGGGGTAACCCGCTAAACTTGAAATATGACTAAACTTTCCAAAACCCTGCCCATCGAAGAAGCCCGCGAACGTCTGCGCCAGCTCATCTCCGAGCTTGCCGTGGTGCGCGGTAAAGTGACTCTTGCCTCCGGGAAAGAAGCCGACTACTACGTCGACTTGCGCCGTATCACCCTGCATCACGAAGCGTCGCGCCTGGTCGGTCAGGTGATGCTAGATCTGCTCGATCGCAACGGCATCGAGTTTGAGGCCGCCGGTGGTCTAACGATGGGCGCCGACCCCGTTGGTTCCGCAATTATGCGCGCGGCGGGCGATCAGGACCGCGCTATCGATTCATTTGTGGTGCGTAAGGCGCAAAAGTCCTACGGGATGGGTCGCCAAGTTGAGGGGCCCAGCGTTGAGGGTCGCCGTGTGGTTGCTGTCGAAGATACTTCCACCACCGGCGGGTCCGCGTTAACCGCCGTGGATGCACTGCGCACAGCGGGCGCCGAAGTCGTCGCCGTCGCCGTCATCGTAGATCGTGCAACCGGGGCGAAAGAACATATCGAAGAGGTTGCCGGGGTCCCCTGCTTCTACGCCTACTCCAAGGATGATTTAGGGCTCGACTAGGGCTTTGTAGATGCCCGCGCGTGCCGGTAGTTAGCGGCGTGCGGGCCTTGCCGCACCGCACGCCCCCAGATTCCTTCGCCGCGCATCCGGCACTATATGTACGCGCCATCAGAAAGAAACCATGAGTTCCCCAAGCCATCAGACCCCCCTTGACCCCTCAGATTCCGGGCAGGATTCCTGCGTGAACGAGTCTGCAGAGCCGCAGAATACACCGCAGGAGTATCCCGAAAGCGAGGCTTTCGGAACGCCCCGGTTTGAGGTTGGCGTCGGCCCCTGGGAGGGCGAGTGGCCTGAGGGCGAGCATTGGGATGAACAGCTTCTGCGCGAGGGCGACTGCCGCAATGTGGTGGATAAGTACCGTTACTGGAGCATGGAGGCGATTATCGCCGACCTTGATACGCGCCGCCATGATTTTCACGTCGCGATCGAGAACTGGCAGCACGATCTGAATATCGGTACCGTGGTGCGCACCGCAAACGCCTTTTTAGCGAAGGAAGTGCACATTATCGGTAAGAAACGCTGGAACCGACGCGGTGCGATGGTGACCGACCGGTATCAGCATGTGCGGCATCACCCCACGATTGAGGACTTCGTGGCGTGGGCGCAGGGCGAGGGGTTAGACATTATCGGCATCGATATTTTTCCGGATTCGGTGCCGCTTGAAACCTACGATCTGCCGAAGAACTGTGTGCTGGTCTTTGGGCAGGAAGGCCCAGGGTTGTCGGAAGAAATTCACGCCGCCGCACGCGATACGCTCTCGATCGAACAATTCGGCTCAACCCGGTCGATGAACGCGGCAACCGCCGCTGGGATCGCGATGCACGCCTGGGTGCGCCGCCACGTTTTCGGACAGAAACCTTAAAACAAATACACCGCGAGCAGGTAGGATTTTGCCGAAAAGGTAGGAAAATCCTACCTGCTCGGACCAAAAACCACCTGCTCGCGGTGTTGTGTAGGGGAGTGAACCCCTAGCCCACCGGAACGTTCACGTTCACGAGCGAGAAAAGATCCTTCGGATCGTCCGGGTTTGCCACCAGGTCAATGAACTGCTGCAGATCGGTGCCCCGGGTCGCCTCGCGTGCATAGCGCAGTGCCGAGAAGTCGGCGATCGCAAAGCCCACCGAATCGAAGAGAGTAATCTGCTCATCCGAGACGCGCCCGGGCTCCTCACCGGTCAGAACCTTCCAGAACTCCACCACGGGGAAGTCCGGATCCTTCTGCTGAATTTCACCCTCGATGCGGGTCTGCGGCGGGAACTCCACGAACACGGTCGAACGATCCAAAATCTCGCTTTCCAGCTCGGTCTTGCCGGGGCAGTCGCCTCCAATAGCATTCAGATGCACACCGGGTTTCACCTGCGAATTTAGAAGCACCTTTGCCTGCTGTTTATCGGCGGTGCAGGTGGTAATAATATCGGCGTCTGCAACGGCCTCGTCCACGCTGGATGCGGCATGAATCCTGAACCCCAGCGGCTCCAGATTACGGCGGAACTTCTCGATAGCGGCGGGATCAACATCGTACACCGCAAGATCTTCGATGCCGAGGACGGCGCGCATCCCAAGAGCCTGGAATTCAGACTGTGAGCCGGTGCCGATCATCGCCATCTTCCGCGAATCCTTGCGTGCCAGATGCTTAGCCACCATGGCAGAAACAGCGGCGGTACGAAGGGCGGTCAGCAGGGTCATCTCCGCGAGGAAGACGGGGTAGCCGTTATCCACATCAGCCAGCAGACCGAACGCGGTCACGGTTTGGTATCCGCGTGCAGGGTTCGAGGGGTGCCCGTTCACGTACTTGAAGGAATAGATGATGTTATCTGAGGTCGGCATTAACTCAATCACGCCGAAGGGGGTGTGGGATGCCACGCGCGGAATCTTATCGAAGCTCTGCCATTTCTTGAAATCTTCTTCCAAGAAATTCACCATACCGGCAATAATATTCCCAACACCGTCACGCTGAATCCACTGTGCCATGGATGCAACATCAACAAATTCAACCCTGTGGTCGGTCACGATAATCTCCTTAGTCGTGAGAGGCTGACATGAAATACTGAATCAGTATATCAGCAGTCAAATGTATAGATTATTACTGTGATGTATATAATATTCCCCGGAATACGCTGACAATATGCATGACATTATGTCAGCGTAGTGTGTGCAATATCCGGAAAATAATGTGTGTAAAAAGCTACTTCCGATCCTCATCCGAATCATCGTCGTGTTCGGCAAGTTCCGTGAAGTAATTCTTGTACACGCCCTCATTCGAGAGCTTGCGCGCCATCGGGGGAGCCGCAATCACCGGAACAGCGCCTGTGAAGCCCTCACGAACACGCGCAATCTCATTCACGCGATCGCGCACCACAAACCAACCAATGATGAGCAGCGGAATCACGAAAAGAAGCGAGATAAGAGTCCATGTGCCCACGGGGTAGTCGAGTGCCATCAGCACAATAACAATAGCCATGAAGGTCAGAACCGACCAGTCGGCAAAGCGCCCGCCGGGAGCACGGTATTCGGGGCGTGTGTACTTTCCTTCCTTGGCCAGCTTGAGGAACTTCTGGTGTGAGAGCGAAATGGCAACCCAGGACGCCATCGTACCGAAGGCCGCAATATTGAGGACGACCTCAAACGCCTGTTCGGGAACAATGAAATTCAGGACCACACCGAAAAGCCCCACCACGCCGGTTAGCAGAATACCCGCCACCGGAACGCCGGACTTAGAAACCTTAGTTGCGAACTTCGGCGCAGACCCGGCAACACCCATCGAATGCAGAATACGACCAGTCGAATACAGGCCTGCGTTCAGCGACGATGCGGCGGCGGTAATCACGACCAGCTGCATGATTGGGGCACTTGCGGTCACGCCAATATTGTCGAAGAAGGTTACGAAGGGCGACTCGTCATCGCTGTAGACGGTGTACGGCATGAGCAGGCACAGCAGCACTACGGCACCCACGTAGAAGATGGCAATGCGCCACACCACAGCGTTGATAGCGCGCGGAATAATCTTCTTGACGTCCTTTGTTTCGCCGGAGGTGGTGCCCACCAGTTCGATACCGGCGTATGCGAACACAACGCCCTGCACAACAATTAACGCCGGAAGAACACCCTGCGGGAAGAGCCCGTCATGTGACATAATCAGCGGAATACCGGGCTGCACGCCGTTGATGGGCTGTCCGAAGATGAGGTACCAAATACCAACCGCCATGAAGGTCAGCAGTGCCAGAATCTTGATGAGTGCAAACCAGAACTCCAGCTCGCCGAAGAGCTTAACCGAGACTAGGTTCAGGGACACGGTCACAATCACCACGATGAAGGCGGTGAGCCATTGTGGTAGGTCGGCAAAGAATTGGTTATATCGCCCAAACCAGGAGATGTAGATAGCAATTGCGGTCGCATCCGCCACCGCTGTCATGGCCCAGTTGAGCCAGTACAGCCAGCCGGAGACGAACGCCGCCTTTTCGCCGTAGAATTCGCGGGTGTACGAGACGAACGAGCCAGAGGAGGGGCGGTGCAGGATCAGCTCGCCCAGTGCGCGCAGGATCAGATAGCCGAAGAACCCGCAGACGGCAAAAATGATTGCAAGCATAGGGCCGGCCTTTTCAAGGCGCCCGCCTGTCCCCAAGAATAGACCGGTACCGATAGCGGAACCGATCGCAATCATTTGAAGTTGTCGAGCGCCTAGCCCCTTGTGCAGGCCTTCCTGCTCATGAGCAAAGGCATCTTCGTGGTCTGGTCGCGTCATAGGTTTTTTAGGTGAATCGAGACTCATATTTTTCCTTATGACCTGCAGCGCCCAGCGGGAACGATGGTGTACCTTCTCAGGCGCCACAATACGGTATTGTTCCATGCGGATATATAGTAAATCCCGGAAACCGCATGGAGTTTTTTAAGACTATAGCAGACCAAGTATAAGAATGTTACGGGGAGCACACCCCGATAATATGCGCGTCAACGCATAATGTACGTACTGCTGTGATGCCGGGAATATTCCGAAAATTGTTATTGAAATTTAATAAATACAGTTTATTCCTTGCTATAGCAGGGAACATAAAATTATCCCTGGCTCACAGAAAAATATGTGTGTATTTATACAGGTAGGGTGTGCAGGATATGAGGAGACGGCGCTCGCTTTTCGTGGGTTTAGCTGCCGCCCAGTGCGTGAATCTTTCGGTCGAGGCGCTTCTTGCGGCGGGTCAGCAGCCACCAGCCGGGCACGTGAAGTGCAGATTTGCGCCCCACCTCGATGACGGAGGGGAGCTTCTTCTTGGCGAGAGCGGTATCGATCTCAAGGTCGGTGGCACCTTCGGCGCGCATCCGCTCAATAAGGGCGAGGGATTTGGCGACGGGTCCGCCTCCAATGACGTGCGCATCCATGCGGGCTTGAATCGCCGCGCGGCGTTCGTGCAGGCGTGTTAACTGTGCATTCTTAGGGTTATTTTCACCCATTCGGCGTTCCCCTCAATATGATGACAATGACTCTCAAATACGGGCTAAAATGCCTCATCAAAGCCCGAAATAAGCCGAAAAACCGGCGCTTTCAGTCTACAGAAAACCCTAACCCCCTTGGTAAAATAGTCTCTGTAGATGGCGTTCAGACGCGCCAACAAAACCACGGGAATTTACGTTTTCCCGCACCCTAGTCAAGGAGTCAGCATGGCTATTGCAACCCCCGAAGTCTACGCAGAGATGCTGGAGAATGCGAAAGCAAAAGGCTTCGCCTACCCGGCAGTAAACGTCACCTCCTCGCAGACCCTCAACGCCGCTCTTCGCGGTTTCGCTGAGGCTGGTTCTGACGGTATTGTTCAGGCATCCACTGGTGGCGCAGCGTACTGGTCGGGAGCATCGAAGAAGGATATGGTCGCTGGTTCCCTGGCATTCGCGGCATACGCTCGTGAGATCGCCAAGCAGTACGACGTGAACATCGCGCTGCACACTGACCACTGCCCCAAGGACAAGCTGGATGGTTTTGTTCTTCCCCTGCTCGCCGAGTCTGAAAAGGCTGTGGCGCGCGGCGAAGACCCCATCTTTAACTCCCATATGTGGGATGGTTCCGCTATTGATCTTGACGAGAACCTCAAAATTGCGGCTGAGCTTCTGGAGCGCACCAACAAGGCAAAGATTGTGCTTGAGGTTGAGATTGGTGCCGTCGGCGGCGAGGAAGACGGCGTTGAAGGCGCTATTGATGACACCCTGTACACCACTGTTGATGACGCGGTGAAGACCGTTGAGGCTCTGGGTCTGGGCGAGAAGGGTCGCTACATTGCGGCGCTGACCTTCGGTAACGTGCACGGCGTGTACAAGCCCGGTAACGTGCACCTGCGCCCCGAACTGCTCAAGCAGATTCAGGACGAGATCGGCGCTAAGTACGGTAAGGAGAAGCCGTTCTCGCTCGTGTTCCACGGTGGTTCCGGTTCGACCGCTCAGGAGATTGCGGATGCGGTTTCCTACGGTGTGATCAAGATGAACATTGATACCGATACCCAGTACGCTTTCACTCGCCCGGTCGCCGGTCACATGTTCACCAACTATGACGGCGTGCTCAAGGTTGACGGCGAGGTCGGCAACAAGAAGGCATACGACCCCCGCGTGTGGGGCGCTAAGGCTGAAGAGGGCATGGCAGCTCGCGTGGTTGAGGCTTGCCAGCAGCTCGGCTCGGCAGGCACCTCGCTGAACAAGTAGGTAATTCTTAGCCGGTTTGCCCCGGCTTCAGAAGGCTCTTTATTCCAATAAAGCGGGTTTTCCACCGCTTTATTGGAATAAAGAGCCTTTTTAGTATGTGTGTGAGAGGTCTGCCGGGCGAATCCGGCGAAAATAGTCGCCGTCGTGAACGGTGTACATGGTAGTTTTAAATTTATGAGTGAGCAATCATCGAGAGAAAACTTTGTCGAACAGAGTCCGCGGGATGCGGTAAAACCTGGGACGGCGTCGCAGCCTTCCGACGATCAGGCTTCGACGGTACCGGGGCAGTATGCGCACCCGGGAGCTGCGAACCAAACGGAGGCGTCCATAGCCGTGACGACGGCAGACCCTAAATTCCCGTTCCGTTGGCTGTATGGGGTGCGCATCATAATCATGGCGGCGAGTTTATGGTTTAGTGTACGGAGTTTCTACATCCTTATTACCATAATGCTTGATGATTATATGTGGTTTGCTTTCAAAAATTTTATCGAAGCACCGCAGGTTATTGGATATCCGGTCTACGAAATCATGCAGATTATCGCGGTAGTACTATACCTGCGGTCCAAAGGGCTTGGCTATATTCTGGGCGTGAATATCCTCGGTTTAATCGTCCAGTTGCCCTCGCTACCTAAACTTATTGAGAATCTTCTGCGCTTAGATATTTTCTTTGAATATGCCAAAGCTTCAACGTACTTAGATTGGGGACTGTACATTATTGACGTAGCCCTGTGCATATTCTTTATCGTCATTACAATTCGCGAATATTCTCGCCGCCAGAGAATGAAGACGGCTCAAGCTCAGCCCGTTTACGCGGCGACTCCACATACTTCTGTACCGCCGACCGTCATGCCGCACAACCCTGAAGCGCCAGCACAGGCACCGACTGC
Organism: Rothia sp. HMSC058E10; assembly: GCF_001809415.1. NCBI lineage: Bacteria > Bacillati > Actinomycetota > Actinomycetes > Micrococcales > Micrococcaceae > Rothia > Rothia sp. HMSC058E10. Next base: position 132,266 of record NZ_KV797612.1, read on the forward strand.
ACAGACTCAGAATCCGCCGGAGCCGCCCTTAATCTAGTCTCTATACTCCGTAGGTTGTGAAATACATGAGTGCCTCGGACTCCTTCAAGGAGTCCGAGGCACTCTCATATAAACATTTGGGAACGGATGCTACCCGTGTGGAAATGCGCGCTTTAGCTGCCGCATCTGCTTATGTCAATGGAGTAGGTTTTCCGATGCTTTATTGACGTAAAGAGCCTTTTAGCATTAGAAAATGTGTAAGGAATATATTCATTGAGAATGTTCAGGGGGTTTTCATAGAATATCCAGGGTGTAATCCTAGGGTGAAAATATGAGTACTGACCATGACTTTTCACCCCATAGTTCTGCTCGCGATGCGCCTGCAGCTCAAAGCAGCCGCAAGGTTCCTTGGTCGGATGTAGCCAATAGCGCCTCGGCAGGTCATGAACTTCCTGCGTATACAGCACTTTACGGTCAGCTGGGGGATGAGGAACTCGTGATCCGCCCTAGTGGAGAGCCGGAAAATGATGCCGAAAAGCCGGAAAATCCCACAAGTTCAGGAAGTCCCGTAAAATCGCCGGAGAAGGCGCACGATTCAGTGGAAGTCTCTGCGGCAAAACCCCTAGGGCTTGAGAATCTCAAGATATTCTATGTTCTTCGTATAGCTCTGGCGTATATTCCGATAGTAGTTATAGCTTATTCGTGGATAAACTCTATGGCGCGGTATTCAACTTCATATCGCGAAGAAACTTCTGTAAATCTGTTATCGGTTGAACGGCCATTATCCCATATAGCAATTCTTGGGTTTCTGATGATTCCTTATGCAGTATATATTACGGCCGTACAGACCCGCGCCTGCGCAAAATTTATACGGCGCAAAGACTATCCCTGGGTTAAAAAGGTGAATAACTATGGTCTTGTATTCTCTTTCGTGATGACCATGGTTACCGTTGCATACGATAACCCCTTTGGGTGTCTTATGGTTCTTTTTGACCTTGGGGTGAGCATTGTTTTCGTGAAAATGATGGGTTCAGGGACGGCAAAAACTAAACCTGCCGCCCGACCTCTAAATATCGCAAACCTCGATAGTAAGGAAAGTTCATACAACAGCTGCAGCGACGAAGAGGCAGAAAAATAGCGGGATGTGAACGATATGCGTGATAGTTTTGAATTTATGAGCGAGCAATCATCGAGAAAAAACTCTGCCGAACAGAACCCACAGGATGCGGTAAAACCCTGGGCGGAATCGCAGTCTTCCGGTTTTCAAGCTTCGACGCTACCGGGGCAGTATGCGCACCCGGGAGCTGCGAACCAAACGGAGGCGTCCATAGCCGTGACGACGGCAGACCCTAAATTCCCGTTCCGTTGGCTGTACGGGGTACGTATCGCGTTCATGCTGGTGAGCCTGGGGACGTCTGTGTGGGGTCTATATAACTATGTGGAGTTTATGGCTAAGTATGGATTCGAGTATTGGGATGCAGAAGATTTTCTGCACTTAGCGTTGACATGTGCATTTCTGGCATATTATGGCCTTCAGATATTCGCCGGTATCTTCTATCTCAGGTCTAAAGCGCTGGGATTTATTCTGAGCATCAATATTATTGGTCTGATCCTTCAAGCTCTAGAAATAGCAACGCTAATTGACGTGATCACCCATATGGATGACTTCTTCCAGTACGCCAATGGCTTGGCGTACCTCTACTGGGTTCTATATTTCGTAGACGTAGCTCTCTGCATCGTCTTTATCGTCATGGTGAGTCAAGAATATTCACGCCGCCGGACGAATAGTACGGTTTGGACTCAGGGAGCACATGCGCAAACCTCACAATCTCAGCATGCACAGACTCAGAATCCGCCGGATCCTCTAATGTAGCCGGTAGCCAGTTGTGAAAACATATGAGAGTGCCCCAGACTCTTTATCAAGGAGTCCGGGGCACTCGCATCTAAACATATTCAGGGCGGGAACTACTCGTGCGGGGATGCGCGCTTTAGCCGCCGCATCCGCAGCCACCGCATCCGCATCCGCCGGATTTGGTGGCGACTGAACCCTCAGAGGGAATGCCATCGCCGGTGTCGCCGCCCATGAGGTTCACGCGGTTACCAATATCGGGACCACCTACCACCTGGGGCTTTTTACCGGCGAGGGTCGCCGCGAAACCGGCGGGTTCGCGCAGAGCACCGGGTGCCAAATCGGGAATGGGAGTGAAGCCTGAGGAACCGCTCGGGCCGCATGCCGCTGCAGCCGCATTCGCCTTCGGCTTTTTGACCTTGTGGGCTTTCGAGAAGCGCGTAATCTGCTCGGCGGTCGGGTACATAAACGAAACTTTGACCTCGCCGTTGACGAGCATAATCGGTAGAACGTCGGTACCGCTCATCGCCATTTGCTCGGCGACGGGCTCGCATTCCTCGAATGCTGACGGGTAACTATCGGTTGAGTAAACCTCAATATCGACCCCCGAATCGAGTGCTTCCTGTGCGGCGCCCAAAAAGAGGGTTCGTTCCATATCGTTAGGGTCCTCAGGGTTCTCGCCCGGGCCTGGAATGAAAACCTCAAGGATGGTGCCGGTTAGTTCTTCGGTTTGCTCACTCATGCGGGAACACTTTCTCGTCGTTAGGGTTCAAGCCTTCAATATGCTCTAAGTGTACTCGTGTTTACCCTATGCAGGGAGGGCTTACAAAAATACTGAGCGATCGGCGAAATCCTCCAGAGCTCTAGTGCTGTGTCTGCCGCCTGATTGAGCGACTGCATCATGAAATATACTCTGGAAATTCGGCATATTATGCAGGCTGGGAATATTTTTTCAAAATCCCTCGACCTGTGGTGGACACAGTAACAAAAACCTGACGAGTACGGTATTCTAAAGGGAAAATACATGTATTTGCCTGTGTCGTTACACAAACGACATCTTTCGGGTGTTTACTACATCAAAGGAGATCTTATGTTTGGTTTCGGGAAGAAAAAAGCAGCGGCACCGACGGAATCGACCGCAACCGCTGATATTTATGTGGCACCGGTGACGGGGGAGTACCTTCCGCTGTCTGAAGTTTCTGACCCCGTATTTTCGCAGGGTGTCATGGGGGATGGCTACGCCGTTAACCCTACATCGAATATGATCGTTGCCCCTGCGGCAGGTACGATCGCCTTGATTCAAGACACCATGCATGCCTTTATGCTGCGTACCGATAACGGCGGCGAGGTGCTGGTGCATATCGGTATCGATACTGTAGATCTCAATGGCGAAGGCTTTACCTCGCACGCTAAGGTGGGCGATAAGGTTGAGGCGGGCGCCCCCATTATTGAGGTTGATTGGGAGGCCATTAAGGATCGTATTCCCTCCAAGGAGACGATGGTGATGGTGACCAACACCCCCAAATTCAATATTGTGAAGGACTCCGAAGAGCGCCGCACCGTCAACGCGGGCGATCATGTGGCGGAAGCGACCAAGAAGTAGAAGACGCGTAGAGCCTTGTGATGCTTCGACAGGGCAGAAGGCGCCGGTTTTCTCGCTCTGTCTGGCACGATGCTCCGGCTTTACGCAGCCTCGCTTTACGTGAGGTCTTGTGCCGCAGCTGCCGACGAGCAGACCTCACGAAAGAGGTTTTCTCATATGGTTTCACCGATTTTCGGTGGAACCATATTTTTTTAACAAAAACTTTTTAACGGGCAAAAGATATTGTCTCGAAGAAATAGGCGTGGGAAAATATTTGACAAAGATAAATTTTCTCGCTCAAGCAAAAGTGATTTACAGGTAAAAAATAGTTATGCTATTTATGTGACGCGTCAAGAAAATGTTTTTTGACGCATCCGCCTATTCATTCACTCAGCAACATATAGTATTTGGGAGTTCATACCCATGAGCCTTTCTTCGCAGAAACTCAACCGACGTACCGTTCTTGGCGCCACCACGCTTGGCGCTGCCGCCGCTATGATGCCCGTGGTGGGCGCATCCGCAGCAGAGGCGAGAATTCAAGGAAGTCTTCCCGGCGAGAAGGAACAGCCTGTCAATGATGAACAGCAGCCTATCCTCGATGAAGATATTGAATTTGACCCGGAACATGCGGCCTGGACCTTTCTTAGACAAAAAGAATTCTTTGTAGCACATCGTGGTTCGGGCGATATTAATCCCGAACACACCGCATACGCATATACTCAAACTGCAAGAAATGCCGATGCTATCGAAATTTCTTTGCGAACCACGGCTGATAATATTCCCGTTTGCATTCATGATGAATCGCTGATGCGCGTTACCGGACTTAATCGCAAAGTACGTGATCTTACCCTGCAAAAACTGCGTGGCGTTTACGTCAATATGCGCAAGACTCTCGGTGAAGGTACACCGCTGGAGCAGATTCCCACATTTGAAGAGGCCGTGGATGCGATCAACAACGCCCCCACCGGCAAGCGCCTTCCCCTCTTCATCGAAGCGAAAGACTGGCGCGCACAGGGTCATCTGTTGAAAGCTATCAAAGAACGCGGGCTGGCGCATCGTGTAGTGATCAAGATGTACCGCGACGGTCACGGCGGTTTCAACCCCAACTCAAAGTATCTGGCCCAAGCGAAAGCCGCGGGCTGCCAGACCTGGTGCTACTTCGACGCCAACGACAGCCTTGAAGGAATCCGTCAGCTGGCGGGATCCAACAACGTGGATGCGCTCGGCGTGCCCTACTTTGAATCCGTGCGCGGTCCCGGGTACGGTTCCATGGCGGATGATAAGGTGCGTGCCATTGTCGGCTTCGGCAAGCCCGTGATTGTTTGGGAGGTGCACCGCCGAAGCACCTACGAACACTACAAGAGCCTGGGCGTGCGCGGGTTTATGAGCCCCGACCCGTCCTGGGTACTCGGATGGAAACGAGACGCCGTGATCAATGTTGCGAACGGGCGTCGGGAGCACGGCATGCTGCCCTCTAGCATCACCAACGCCCAGGATTATCCCGACTTCACCCGCGGGGCAATCGTGCACCGGCAGAATTACGACGAATCCTTGCTGCTGGGGCCGCTCGCTGCTGCCACTGACAGGGAACAGTACACCCTCGAATTCGCTATGCACTGGGATAAGAAACTGCCCACAACCACCTGGAATTACGGGTACATGGCGTTCGGTCGCAGCCACGACGGTCCGCTCGGTATCGCCGGGAAGTTCCGGGGTGCATCCGAGGACGGCTGCTATGTGCTCGCTCTTCGCCCCGGCGCGAAGGTTCGGGACGAGCACGGCAAATACCGGACGGGCGATCTTGCACAGCTGATTCGTCTTGACGGCGGGCCGGGTGCGTCTCGCGAAGGTAAGGTTCTGCACACCATGAGTTTGAAAAAGCCTATCAAGCCCAACGAGAGCATCGAAGGCAAAATTGTGGTGAAGGGCAAGTACTTCTACTTTGTGATTAACGGCCAGTATTCCGCGCAGATTCATGATGCCGCCTACCGCGGCCCCTACGTGCATTTCGGCCGCTATCACGGCAACGCAACCGGCGGTCCGCTCGTGCTCACCCGCGCACTTGCCCGTGAGTCTTGGGTATAAGCCTTTGAATCAGGCTGCCTGGGCGGCTTATTCACCCGGAAAATTAGATGGATAAGCCGCCGCGGGTTCGCCAAGAATAAGTTGGGCAGTGCACAAAAACTGTTTGACGTCAGGTACAGGTTACCGTAGCAATTCGGGCGGGGTTAAGGCGATGCTGATCTAGGTGCTACTCTAGGGGCATGACAACTTCATTCACCGATAAAAAAGCTGTAACGACTGTGAGCCCCGAAGCTCGGGACGCATGGTTTAAATGGCAACTCACTCCACCCGTTCCCACCTCCTGGGAACTGCCCGAAGAAGCACGAGAAGACTTTGAAGATGCAATCATGCTCCTGCTCCTCACCGGCGAGGACGCCAGCGAATATGCGGATTACCTCAACGACTGCCTAGAAGAATTTCTAGGCGAATCGCAGGTCAAAGGCGACTTCTACCACGATATTGAACAATACGCGCAGAAAGTCGTGAGGGAGCGCCGTGCGCTCGCCGAGCGTTTGGGTGTTACGGGTGATTCTGGCAACTTGGCTGCGGCTTTCGCTGATTTGGAGGCGCACGGCGTGCTTGCGCGCGGTAAATTTTCGTGCTGCGGAACCTGCGCCAGTGCCGACATCTGGGAGGAGCGCGAGGGCTCTGACCGATGGAAGGGCTATATCTACTATCACCAGCAGGATGCCGAGAATCTGGCGGAAAGCGGGAGCACCTACATTGGCTTCGGCTCGTTTGAGGCGTACCCCTCTGATGAAGAGGCGTGGAAGAAACTCAGCGATGAACAGCGCGCGGCCGTCACCCGCAAACATGAGGAACTATCACTCGCACTGATGCTTGACACCGTGATCCCCACGTTGGAACGTTACGGCGTTAAGGTGACCTGGAACGGCAGCTACGATACCCGCCCGCGCCTCGATAACGTTGAGGTCTATGAGATTCCGTAAGCTATAAAACCGTGCGTGCGGTCCGCCGTGGGAGTCGCGCGTGAGTTGAGGGGCGCATCCTGTATGTTATACGGGATGCGCCCCTAGCTTTTTTGTATTCTCTTACTGGTGCTCGCGGGAAGCTATTCGGGCAGCAGGCTCAGTGCAATCTGGAAGAGGTGCTCACGGTTGGTCGAAGGTGACAGGGTTGAGCGCACCATGAACCCCTGGAAAGTGAGGATGAGCGCATCCGCTGTGTCGTTGACGAAGGCTTGAAGTTCGTCGGCAGAAGGTTTGCGTTTATTCTCTGCTTCAAGATACCGCTGACCCCAGGGGGTGAGTGATTGAGCGACGATATCGTGCAGGGTGGTAAAAAGCGTGTTGGTGGATTCTTGCACCTCGGGAACGGTAAACGATTCCAGACGGATGCGCAGCATCGAGGTGAAGTTCGCTTCGACGGTTGAGGTGGTGAAGATCATGCGCATAATATCGCGCGGGGAGGGGTCTTTGAGTTCACCGTAAGCTGCAGCGATCATATCGATACGCTGTTGAACAGTGGCGTAAAGAATGTCGCCTTTGCCGCTGAAGTGCGAGTAAATGGAACCCGAAGAAAGTCCGGATTCTCTGATGATGTCCGTCATAGAGGTGTGGGTGTACCCCTTGGCGGTAAAACACGTGAAGGCGGCGTCGATAATTTGGCGTCGACGTGCCTGTTTAGTGGCTTCGGTCAGACGTGGCATGCCTTAAGACTATACCTTTTCGAAGAGTTTGCGCTAGATAAAAATAGAATGAATATTCTCTGTTGTGACATTATAAACAAAATGATTATTGTGTTTGCATCCGGTCTTTATTCAGAGTAGAGTCTTACGTGTTGATAAACAAAACATATATTTTGTTTGGAGAGTTTCATGGCACGCACAACCGAGGCGATCACGCCCTCATCCTGGCGCAAGGTTATCGCCATCGCCACGCTGACATCCGTCATTGTCAGCATCGTGATTCTTGCCTTCACTTGGCCCACTAAAGCCATGGAGGCGAAAAACCTGCCCGTCTCCATCGTGGGACCGGAAGCAGCCGTCAGCCAATTCGAGCAAGGACTCAAAGATCGAGGGATCGAAACCTTCGAGTTCAAACAGGCGTCCTCCCGCGAAGACGCCGAACGGCAGATCAAAGAACGCGAAACCTACGGCGCGATCGTCTTCACCGAAGGCGCAGCACCCGAAGTCATGACCGCGCCCGCCGCAAACGCATCCGCAAACCAGATGCTCACCGGCGTAGCCCAGCAGATGAACGCTCAGGTACAGCAGAAAGCCACCGCAGCTAAAACTCAGGCGCTGCAGCAGGCCGCACAGGCAGGCGGTGAACAAGGAGCCATCGCCGCCCAGCAGCTCGAACAGCTGAAAACCGAGCAGGAAAAACTGCAGCAGGCACAGGTTAAAACCACCGCAGTCGTGCCGCTCGGCGAGGGCGATCCCAACGGTATGGGCCTGGCGGTTGCCGCGTTCCCGCTTGTTATGGGCGGTATGCTTGGCGGAATCCTCAGTATCTCTCTCGTTGAAGGAATCGTGCGCCGCTTCGTGACCGCTGGGCTCTACGGGGTTATCGGCGGACTCTTCATGACCCTTATTCTGGGCACCTGGTTCGGGTTCGTTCCCGGCGATTTCGGGGCGCTTTGGGCGACTTTCGGCGTGACCGTTTTCGCGACGGCCTCCTTCACGATCGGAATGTCCGCGCTATTTGTTGATGCCGCCGGTATCGGCCTTGGCGCCGTGCTCTCCATGTTCGTGGGTAACCCGCTCTCCGGGGCAAGCATGCCGTGGCAGTTTATCCCCGCACCCTGGGGAGCCCTCGGGCAGCTGATGGTACCGGGCGCATCCAACACGTTGCTGCGGAATATCGCCTATTTCCCGGATGCTTCAAACTCCCTGCAATGGGCTGTGCTGTTGGGCTGGGCAGGGTTCGGCCTTCTCGCTGGGGCGATCGGCTGGGCGTGGAAGGAACGTCGGGCAACTCGCATGAGCGCAGAGGATGATACCGCGAGCGTCGGTGCGAAAACCGAGGCGAACGCAGACGTGCCGGACAACGTTGAGATTCCCTGGAAAGCGGCAAACATATAGCGACCTCGCCCCCAAGTAGATCCGCGAGCAGATAGTATTTTCAAAATACTATCTGCTCGCGCCGCATGGGGGAGGTTCCTAGAATGGGAAGTATGAGCGAAGAGATCACCAGCGCCCGCATCGACGTCTGGCTGTGGTCGGTGCGCATCTTCAAAACCCGCGCACTCGCAGCCGACGAATGCAAAGGCGGGCACGTGCGCGTGAACGACGCATCCGCAAAACCCTCACAAAAACTCAAACGAGGCGACATCGTGCGGGTGCGCTACCCCGGCTGGGAACGCGTGTTTAAGGTCGAAAAACTCATCACCAAACGGGTGGGCGCGCCGATCGCCGTCACCTGTTACGAAGACCTCTCGGGGCCGCGCCCCGCGCACCTGTCGATGCCGCCGGTCGCCAAACGTGAACGCGGCACCGGGCGACCCACCAAGAAAGAACGCCGTGCCCTAGACGAGCTGCGGGGGCGAAAAGGCTAAACCCAGTTCCGCTTTCTCTCACCCCGCGATCGTCGTTAAGACCCGCGAGCAGGTAGGATTTTGCCGAACAGGTAAGATTTTCCTACCTGCTCGAACCAAAAACCACCTGCTCGCGGAATAAGAAGCGGTCATAGCGTGAGACAGATAAACGCATCGCTGACGTGCCATCTTTGCGGGAGTAGGCTGTACCTATGAGCAACAAGGCCTCAGAACCCAAAACATCAGGCGCCGCGAAAACATCCGACGGCACCGCCAACACACACGAACCCCAAAACCTGCTGGATGCGACCCCGCGCACCGGCAGCCTCCCCCTTCACCTGGGGGAAGGCGACGCGGACTCTGAGAAAACTCAACCCGAAAAATCGCTCAACAGGCGTATTCTGGCGCTCGCCGTACCCGCCTTCGGCGCGCTGATTGCCGAGCCGCTGTTCGTGCTCGCCGACTCCGCACTCGTGGGGCAGCTGGGCACCGAAACCCTGGCGGGCATGAGCATTGCGGCAACCCTCATCACAACCGTGGTGGGACTCATGAATTTCCTTGCGTACTCGGTGACCCCGGCGGTTGCGCGCGCGTTCGGGGCGCATCGGCTGGCGCACGCCTACCGCATCGGCGTGGACGGCGTGTGGGTTGCGCTTGGACTCGGTCTGCTCATTATGGGTGTGGGTTATATCTTTGCCGACCCTGCGCTGCGCGGCATGGGCGCGAACGACGCAACCATCGGCTATGCGCGCGACTACCTGCACCATTCGCTGTGGGGCATTCCGCCCATGATGATGATTTTGGCGCTCATGGGCACCCTGCGCGGGCTGCAAGACACCGTGACCCCGCTCAAAGTTGCGGGCGTGGGCACCGTGGTGAATGTGGCGCTGAATTGGGTGCTGATATACCCGGTCGGCTGGGGCGTGGCCGGTTCGGCGACGGGCACATCGCTCACGCAGTGGGGCATGGCGCTCGCACTCGGTATATTTATTCATCTTAAGATGCGCCCGCAGGGCGTGACTTGGCGACCCGATATTGCGGGGATGCGCGGCGTGCTATCCCTCGGTTCCTGGCTGATGCTGCGCACCCTCTCGATGCGCCTGGCACTGCTGTCTACCGTATTTGTGGTGGCTCGCCTGGGCGACGAGCAGACGGCGGCATATCAGCTGGGCATGAGCGTGTTCAACCTGCTGCTCTTTGCCCTAGATTCTCTAGCAATAGCGGCGCAGGCGCTGCTGGGCAAGGAACTTGGAGAACGCGACCTGACGGCTGAATCCGGGCGTGCGAAAGTGCGTGAACTCAAGAATCGCCTGGTGCGTATGAGCCTGGTGTACGGGGTTGTCACCGGCGTTGTTGCACCCGTGATCGGTTTCTTTGGGAACTGGATTTTCACGCAGGATGCGCCCGTCGCCACCCTCTTCGCGTGGGCTACCCTCGTGATTGGCGTGGGGCAGCCAATAGCCGCATATGTATTCGTTCTTGATGGTATCCTCATGGGTGCTCAGGACGTGAAATACCTGGCAATTGGCTCATTTGTGATGCTGGTTGTTTATGCGCCCGTCATTTTCGGGATCCACTGGGCGGTTTCCGGTGGCCTGCTGAGTGCCACGGTGGGGTATCTGGGGCTGTGGGCAGCATACATCCTGTGGTACCAGGGCGTGCGGGCGTTCATCTTCGGCCGCCGCGCCGCCTCGGACGTATGGATTAAAGCTTAATTTTCCGGGGTTTACGCAGAATTCAGGCGTTGAGGACAAGTGTTTTCACGGTCTTTTAGCTTACGCATCGCGTTGAGGCATCTACTGGTGGCCCACGGCATCTATGTGCGAACGGACTATACCCTTAGTGGTATGTGTGCCCCTGAAACGGAGACGGTTCTGCGATGTGCATTGTCAGAGAAGGGACTGTATTCGCACCCTCACCTGAGGCTGGGGTTTGGAGTCTGACCCCGAAGCGCCGCTCTCTCGACTTGCTTGCGACAGTGAGCGCAGAACCGCTTCTTGAACATCACGGACAATTTCTTTGACCGTACGGGAGCCGTCGATTCCAATCTCGATAATGACCTTCTGCGCGCCCGACTCGATGATGACCCCGAATCGGGCGGCTGCAGGGTCGCCGCTCATACGGCTGCCAATGGCTTTCAGCGTGGAGCCGATCCCCGGTTCAATGCCGCGCACTCCGGGAACGGCAGTGACTACATGAGTCAATTCGGCTGCTGAGAGGTTAATCGTCATCGTGCAGATCCTCAATATGAATATTGACGGTTGGGGATAACTCTAGGTTCTCATAACACGCCTGGCGCACCGCATCACGAACCTGTTGAGCAAGTTGGGGGAGGCTACTGGTTGTGACGTGTGCAGAGATACGGCAGAAGATCGTATCCGGTATTCCCAGCTCTCGCTGACCTTCGGGAGCTGGGGCATGTTTGAAGGAAGACTTGAGTGCGCGAGCTCCGGGTACGGAGTCTACACTGCGTCGCACTAGGGCGCGTAGGGAGAACTCGGACATACTATATGGCCCTAAGTCGGTCGGCGGCATCTCTACCTGGGCACCGTGGCGCGTTTCGGCGAGTACCGCATCCATCATATGGCGCTGAGGCATCACCGATGCGCTCGACTGTGCTTCCAATGTGTCCCAGGTCTTGTGGAGTGAAGCGATTAGACGCAGGTACTCCCGTGTGGAGGCTTCGTCAAGCTCATAAGACTGAGCCGACTGTGTGGGCTGCGGTTCTGCGTGTGGGATGCGGGTGGTGGAACTCATTCCCACTCCTTCATATGGCGCATGACGAGGGAGCGGGCGCGTGCCAGCCTCCCCCGGACTGTGGATTCGGTTAGGTTTAGGGTTTGGGATATCTCCTCGTAGGACATGTCATCAACCTCTCGAAGCACCCAGACGATACGCAGCTCTTCAGGAGCGGATGCCAACAGCTTGGCTAATGCTTCTATCTGGGCGTTGACCTCACTTGACTGTGCCGGATCGTCGGTCGCTGTCGACGTTGTGTTAGGGAGGACGCTCGCGCTCTCAAGACCCTCTGAATCGTAAGGGTCAGTGGCTCGGCGCTGAAGTTGACGAATAGTGCTGGTGGCCTTATTAGTGCAGATACGCATGAGCCAACCCCGGAAGGCATCAGGATCCCGAAGCAGATGAAGACTCCGCCACGCCTGGACAAGGGTCTCTTGGACGATGTCCTCACTGTCATGGCGGTTACGCACGATCATGTAGGCGGTGCGAAACAGGCGCCCCTGATAACGTTCGACGAGCTTTCCGAAAGCGTCAATGTCACCATCCTGGGCTCGCAGTACCAGGTACCTGTCTTTACCCTGAGACGCAGCGCTCGGATGAGGCACATGCTCGGTGGGCGGACCGGTGGACTGCCCTGCATTGCTGCGCTTTTCATCGGTCATGGTTATCAGAACCGCCGCTCTCTAATGAGTGTTGTCCTGCCACAGTGTGGGCTGCACTCTGGGGTTTGCTGGCTTGTTCTAGGCGCAGCAGTACGTCGATCTGACGAGCATGCTTTCCCAGAGAGGAACTAACGTCGTGGTCAAGTCGGTTCCTGAGCTCGCTCACGGTCCATGCAACCTCGCTGTTCTCTGCTACGGTGACGGCTGCCTGCACCCACAGGTTGCTGGGTGAACCGGTGACCCATACTGAGCACCGTTGAACCCCCGGGACGTCTTCGGCTCGCTCAGACAGCGCTTGGGCTATGACATCGGGGCTGAGCGTGGCCAGAAGTGTGCCATCGGAGCCTGTCAGGCGCAAGGGGGATGCGGCAGCTTTACGGGGCACCTGCTTAATGAGCAGGACTAAGCCAAACGCGATGAGAAGAATCGACCCAAGGACGGCGGCTGGCAACAGCCAGTGTACCTGGGGCCCGACCCAGGTATCGACCCGGGTATCAGCTTTGGCGAGAACCGAGCTAAGCGCGGGCCATGACTGACCCACACCCATGCCGGAAGCCATAAGCCAGAGGGCTATCGCCGCGATGAGCAAACCGCTTACCGCAAGGACTATCCTATTGAGAATTCCAGATACCGAACGCATGGTTTTCTCTCTTTCAGCTCGTGTGCTGGATACGCACTCGGCTGTGTGCGGCTCCGACGGGTTTCAAAGTCTGTATAGCCTGCTCAGCTGCCTTCTGTGCGGCCTGACGCACAGGTTCGAGGTCATCCAGAACGCTGAACACTGTCACATTCACGCGCGTTCGACGGACTCGAACCCTAGCGCTGTGAACACCATCGACCCGCTCGACATGGGCTTGTACCAGCCTTGCTAGGTCACGGCGTGAAATGGCTGTCTGACCGGGTACGTTATCTGCAAGAACCTCAGTGCGTTCAAAAGCCCCCGGCCACAGAGCCAGGAGAAACATGAACAGACTGCATACGATCACAAAGCAGGCTGCCGCGAGTACCGCTGGCGACCCTATAATCGTGGAGCCGAGCCCGCTGACTGCTGAGGATGTTCCATTCGGCCACGCCCCGTTTAGAAGCCGGTTTCCCAGCGCCCAGATTCCCAGCCCTCCTACGATGAGGAGCAGTAACGCCAGGATAATGACGGGCAAACTCCGCGATGGGCGCCGGATGAGATTTTGTACGGGGGTTTTCATCGCAGAGCCCTCCTTACCTGGTTGTTCGGATTGAGCCAGGAGATCTCAATGTTGATCTTCTCAACCCTCAGCCCGGTGAAGTGCTCGACGCGCTGGCTCACATGCTCACGCACCTGTTGCAGAGTTGAAACCAGTGCTGTAGGGAAGGTAAGGCCGAGATCTAGGTGAAGGACAGCAACCTGACCGTAGAGATCACACTTTGCCTCGGGGCGTGAATGGAAATTTCGACGTGCCCCGATCCCGAGCAGCCCTCCGGCGTTCGAGCCCACATTTGCGCTCTCGTAGGCAGCCTGAGCCGCGATCTGCGCAACAACCTGGGCGGGAATGACGGTGACGCCGCGCTGCTCCTGCCGAGGGACCTCAGACAGAGAGCCCTCGGCACTGACAGCAGCGGGCTGTGTATTGGTCTCCGTCATTACTTCCTCCATCGATTAAGGATGCTTTGGACATCGACCCGGCCCTCCAGGTAAAGACCCACCACCGTTCCAACCAGGCCGCATAGCGCCACCAGGATGAAGTCGGCGAAGGAACCGAAAGCAAGAATTGTTCCCAGGAATAGGCCCACCAAAAGGGCCAGGTGTGTTGTCTTCATAAAAGATCCTCAGATCGGGGACGTCGGAGTAGATTACTTGAGATCGGCAGAGTCAGCGGAGTCGGAATCGTCGTCGGGCAGGTGAACGTCGGTGACGTCGATATTGACCTCTACTACCTCTAGCCCCGTGGTCCCCTCAATCTGCTCGATAATGTTGCGGCGGATAGCATTGGCTACTTCCACAATGGAGACTCCATATTCGACCACGACGGTGACATCTACGGCCGCCTGGGTCTCGCCCTTCTGGACGCTAATACCGCCAGCAACATTGGTCTGGGCGTTGGGGATGCGGTCGGTCACGGCGCTGAAGGCGCGGCGTACGGCATTGCCCATATCGTACACACCGGGAACTTCGCGGGTTGCCATGCCAGCGATTTTGGCAACAACGTTCTCTTCAATGGTGGTTACACCGTGCGAAGTCTGTAGGGGACCACGAGGAGTCTTGTCCTGCTGGGTTTCCTTGTTGTTTTCGCGCTCGCGCTGCTGACCGGTTTGGGGAATGGAGTTATCGCTCATGAGAGCCTCATTTCGTGTGTTTTCTCCGCTACGCGGATTATGATGTTTGATATTTGCGGCACGCATCGACGGTTGGGGAGTTCGGGCGCTACCCACGCCCTTTATCCGTTGTTGCGGTCGATGGTGACGCTACTATAAAGACGCTTGAGGCACTGAATTCCTCACGAATCAAAATGGTGATATATACCACTTTGTGTTGATGAGCGTGTACAAACACGATTGTTGCCTATGTTTGCTCGGCTCAGCTGCCTATCGTGCGGGTAGTCCTCATATACGCCAAAGCGGGCTATGCGGAAGCTGGGAATAGCTTCTGCATAACCCGCTTTTGCTTTATTTCTGCGATGCTGAAGCGACGCAAGAATATGGACTATTAGTTCTTTTTGCCGGTTACGCTTAGGTATATGGAGATTGCGACAATGGCGGCGATAATGGAGAGGATCCAGCGAATCCAGTCGATACCAGCGGTATCTGCAACGCCGAAGAAGCTCGCGATCCCTCCGCCAACGAATGCGCCAACAGCACCCAAGATAACGGTCCACAGTGCCGAGATGTTCTGGTGACCTCGCATGATGAGGCGGGCCAGAGCGCCGATGATAGCGCCGGCAATGATCATTCCGATGAGTCCAAGCATAATGGTTCTTCCTTTGTGAGTATCCGTCATAGCGCGGGCGCGCCTGAACGGATGATGATATGGGGTCTTAAGTGCGCAGATCGGTGAGGTTCCGCCTGAAAGTTCAGAAGCAGCCGGGGTTTCAGCTGCCTTTACTGTCACATATTGCGTGATTCGACGGGGCTGTTATCGCCTGCCGTCGTCTCTCAAGCCTACGGCGCTGATATGAAGACGCCATGAGCGCGCAAATCCTCACGCGTTCTATAAGTGTTTTACATCACCCTTAGCGTGAAGGGAGCTCTTAAGTCCTTCTGTTCGCCTCTTGCCTCCTGATGCCGTAGGGCAGGGAGGGTGGGGCGCTGGCAGATGGGCTTTTGGTCGGCATGGACTTGATCGGTGCAGCAATAAATAAAAAATCTTATTCTTGAGCATCCACTTTAATAATAAATTCGTGAATGCTGTTGTAAATTTTTAAATACATTATGGGAGTGAGGGGGTTTTATTAATAAATCCGGGGAAATTCCTCAGAATTGAATGAGAGTAGGCTGACAAAAATCTAAAAAAGGTTGTTTTGACGAATGTTCTGGAATTACATTAAAAATACCTCATGAATTCACGGATAAGTGATCATGAGGAAGTATCTTATATATCTATTTTTTGGGTTTTTCTGCATTATTAAATGCGAGGAGGTGGTGCACATACCTTGATGAATCGTGGATAAAAAATACCCAAAACTGTCAGGATTAAGAAAGAAATGAGGCGATACGCTATGAAAAAGTCACTCAAACGAACCCTGGTGGCCGGGGTTGCAGGCGCGGTTCTTGCGGCCGGTGCCGCTATTCCGGCGAATGCTGCATCCAGCACGTCAAGTCTCGTTCCGCCGCGAACTGAGATTGATGCCACGGTCCACGGGCCGGGGTCTAGCATGTGGTGCCACAGTGTTATCTATGTGTTTTACACTCCCATTAACTATCAGGAGCCCCGGTATGAAACCGTGACGGCGTGCGGGAACGAAACGGTGACAAAACACCTGGTGTCAAACCATACGCAGGTGGCGGTCGCTGGTGAGGAATATCATCTGGCTATTACTGCTTCCCCGCGAGGATAGCGGCAAGATTGATATCCAGATGCGGTCTGCGGCAAATTATTGTATCTGCCGCAGACCGCACTGATGCTGAATTATTTTAAATTTTAGAATGCTTTTTGATCCTAGGATTTAATGTAAAAATATTTTCTTGATGATATATACCGATCATTTTATGGCGGTTCATGCCGACACAGTTTAAATATTTTATACTTCTGAAGATTATGTATTCGGATATGCTTTTTCGAGGAAAGAATAGTCATCCCAGTATCCGCGGTCCCACCACTCGATAAATTCGATGTTTTTACCTTCGCATCCGAGGGTGAGGAAATCCTCGAAGAAAATCAGGCGCTCGGAGAAAATAGAACTGTCGTGCCTCTCGATGCGCATTTTTTCGTGAAATTTGCGCGGTGAAAGTCCCAAGCTCACGCCGTCGAGGGTGTCACCATCCAGGATCTGCAGGGAGAACAGAACAACCTTCCCATCAGCCAATCCAAGATCCACCACGCGTTCGGCGCCACCCAGAGTAACGCGACCCTTGAAACGCTCACACCCGGGGAATGACGAATCATGAAGTTCTTTATTAAATTGTTCATGGTAGTAACCGATAGGCTGTCCGAGTTCCAGCTGGGGCGGGGCCTCAAACTGAAAATCCATATTCTTCACCTTTCCTGAGGGGCCATGAAAATCCTTATAAAGTACCCTCGAAACATACGTAATATACCCAAAGGCGCATTATTTACTGAATGAAGGCGTGCAAAATAATCGGAACCGCTATATATCACCGTGTGCTCGTTCCGGGCTCTGATAGTAGATCGGAGCGGCATGTAGCTGCTGGATCGCCTCAATAAAACTCGGGTCCAGCTCCCCCAACTCATCAAACCAAGACCAGTCGTCAGAGCTGGACTCATGCTTATAGGTCATAAGTTCTCCTTTTTTAGAAGACATATAAAGGTGGGTTGGGATCCTTCACTTCGGCCCGCCAGACTCTAAACCCTACGGTAAACCTCGTCGAAGGGCAGGCGGAAGCGCTCGCCCCAGATGCCGTGGCCGGGTTTGCGGATACCGCAGGCGACCACCATATTAATCTCGACATTGCGCGGCAGGTTGAGGAGTTTCTTCACGCGGTGACTGTCGAAGCCTTCCATCGGGCAGGTGTCGTACCCCGCCTCGGTCATTGCGAGCATAAACGTCTGCGCCACCAGGCCGCAGCTCTTGTGCACAACCACGCGATAATCGTGCTCCGAAACCTCACGCATCATCGGAACGAATAGGCCCGCACAATTCGCCATTGCCGCGCGGGATGCGCCCAGCAGACCAAAGCAGCGTGCGTACAGGAGCGGCATAGCCTTGGTGTAGTACATTTCCCAATTCTTGATGCGGTCTTTCTGCTTCTCAGGCGGGCTGTTACGCTCAACATTGCCGCGTTCAAATTCCAGCGCGGCTTTCGCGCGGCGGCGGTACAAATCCTGGCGTGTTACGAACACCACCATCTGCTGCGCGGTCTTGGCGGCCTGTTGGTGCATGCACGCAGCGGCGAGTTTATTCAGGGTGGCGGGATCAGTCACGTGGTAGAGCTCGTACAGCTGCATATTTGAACTTGTGGGCGCCAGCTGAGCCGCCTGCAAACACTCTTTGACAACATTGGCATCAATGGGCTGGTTCTCGTCGTAGTGGCGCACCGAACGGCGGCGGTTCAGCAAGTCTAGCAGGGACATTATGCGACTCCTTTCCACGGCGGCGTTCCGAAGGCATATAAAACTTGCCTTCACCTTTAAGGCTAGCGTTCGCGGGCGCGAAATTCACGCATAATTTTGGATATTTAAGTGAACGCGATGCCGTATAAAGCCCCTTGTGAGCATAGGTTTTATAGTGGAAAGAAGCAGGCGCAGTATAAGAACGAGGAGGCTCTGTGATACTTCTGAACATTCTTGCCCACGATACCCTCAACGAACAGGCTGATGCGCCCGGCTGGATATTCCCCGTTGTGCTTGCAGTTGTTGTTATTGCGTTCGTGGCTATCGGTGCCGTTATTCTCAAGGGTATTATGCGGGATTCGGGCGATACCTCCCAGCGCGCCGCCCATAAGGCGGAACGCAAAATCGCCACAAAAACCGGAAAGAAACTTGGTCGCACGGCACATGATAAATACCGGGAGCACCGCGAAGAATAGCTGGCCGGTACGAAGAGATCGGGCGGGAACTCAAAAAGAGCAGACTACTTGGCCCACACAACGAGCCCATCAAGCGGCTTGCGCGGCTTCGGGTCGATCTCGCGCGAGCGGTAGCCGAAGGTTGCGGCAACGGATACGCCGTAATCCTCGGGGTCGAGGAGCCCTTCCTCGGTGAGGAGCTGGGTGACCGCATCGTAGTCTATGCCTTCAACGGGGCAGGAATCGATGCCGAGCATCGCTGCGCCCGTAAGCATATTCGCCAGCGCAATATAAGTGTTCTTCCTAGTCCACTCGAAAAGGGAACGCTCGTCGTCGGCGATCTTCATATCGTGTACCTGGAACTTTTTGTACCTGTCCAGCGCCATCTGCATCTGGTCTTCGGGAAGATTACGCTTCGCGAGCGCCTGCAGCAGGAAATCGGAATCGTAGCGGGCGTTCTTTTTCGCCACAATAATCACCACGTGGCTGGCGTCATCGAGCGTGTTTGCCATACCCCAGGCGATAGGCTTGAGCTTCTCGCGCAGCTCTTTATTCTGTATCACCAGGAATTTCCACGGCTCGGAACCAACCGAGCTGGGGGAGAGGCGCCCAAACTCAAGGATTGTGTTGAAGTCTTCATCGCTGATTGTACGGGCAGGGTCGTAGGAGCGGGTAGAAACGCGGCGCTTGAAAATTTCGAGTGCTTGTTCACGAGTGAGAATCATGGTTTTCCTTTTCTGTGCTGGGTTTCTATGACGGAATTTAGTATATCGAGCAGGGATGCGCCTCCCGCCGGTTTTTTCGCACAGCGTGATTGACTGCGTTGCCCAAAGCGTGCTTTAGATGCGCTCCTACGGCTAACAACATATCGTTTGGACAAACCGCCGCCGATCTTCAGCTGGTTTTTCGGGTGAAAGAGCCCGGTGAGCGGCCTGCACAATCAGAGAGGCTGGAACTGCATCATATGTTTTCCCCTGGGACTCGACGGTTCGGCACTGTTCACCGTGGCACACATCGTCGCAGGTGCTGCTTCCCTGTATCCCACCCACTAGATCTTCCAGGGGTACACCCATAATCCAGATACGATTGGATTCCTCAGGATGAGTCAAGAATTCTTCTTCACTCATTGTACGGATTTCCAGATGAGGCTGAACACCCTGAGGCAAGAGCTCAGCTTCCAATACCTGTAAAGCCTTGCTCAGCTCCTCACCTGTTGTACCGCACCGTGAGCAGGTTTGTTTTTCGGTATTGACAAGGTGCTGCCAGATAATAGGTAGAGTTTTCATCAGGGACTACCTTTTCTTTTGAAACTATAATCTATTCGGTTGTGATGAGATGGGGCGTGGGCACGCCAGTGTTTACGCCACTTTTACGGTGTATTCCAGGGCCTTGCTCGGGTGCATGGTCACTGAGACGTATCCGTTGGCGGGCGTGCGCACATAGTCGAGGTAATCTTCCATAGACGGACCAAATCCCTCAACATCGTCTACGGCAATCACGGCGCGGTCGGCAAGATGCGGCTCCAACAGCTGAAAGACGGGAAGCACCAGGTCAGGCCACCCGTCGAGAAGCACAAAATCGGGGCTGAAATCCAAGTCTTGCAGGGTCTTCAGCGCATCGCCTTCGCGTAGCTCGATATAGTCCGCAAGCCCCGCCCGCTCAAAATTTTTCCGCGCGGCCTCAGCCTTATGAGGCACGTATTCGCAGGTGATTACGCGCCCGCCATTGCGTTTTGCGGCGGCGGCAAGATACAGCGTCGAGATGCCGTAGGACGTACCAAACTCAACGATATTCCGCGCGCCGCTCGCCAGCGCCTGCATATACAGAAACTCGCCCTGCTGCGGGGTTATGGGGATGTATTTATCGGTATAAAAATCTTCGTTCTCGGTCTCCCAATCAATCCCCCTGCCTAAAATCTGGTGGATTTTCGGCAGAAAATGCATGAACATACGCTTGCCCTGCTTGAGTGTGGCATCGTAGAGATCATAGAGTGTGTCTTCGATCGGTGGGTCGTTGAGGAATGTGAACATTTGCGGGGTTAATTTGGGCATGTGAATCTCCCGGATGCTTCGGCACGTAATTACCTGCACCACAAAATTCAGAGGTATACCCCTGAAAATAGTGCGGTCATGTGATTCTTCTTATCATGCCAGCGTCAGCAGGGGGAGTACAAGGGATTTGCGCGAAGACGCACAAAAGACGAAGCCCCCCCCGTCCCAAACCGGGCTAACGCTCAAATCGGGTGAGGCGCATCGAATTGAGTACCACAAACACCGAACTGAACGCCATGGCCGCGCCCGCAATCATCGGGTTCAGCAACCCTGCCGCTGCGACCGGCACCGCGATAGTGTTGTATGCGAACGCCCAGAACAGATTCGACTTGATAGTGCGCAAAGTCGCCCGCGAAAGCCGCAGCGACGTGGGGATAGCGCGCATATCCGAGCGCATCAGCACAATATCCGCCGCCTGCACCGCAACATCCGTACCTGAGCCCATTGCCATGCCCAGGTCTGCGCGGGCCAGGGCGGGTGCATCGTTCACGCCGTCGCCAACCATCGCCACCCGGTAGCCTTCATCCTGAAGCTGCGCGATAACTTCGGATTTACGTTCGGGCGTGACCCCCGCGAAGACGTTCCCCGGCTTAATCCCCACGCTGGATGCGATAGCCTGGGCAACCTCGGGGGCGTCGCCGGTCAGCAGTACAGGCTCTAAGCCCAGTTCGTGAAGCTCAGCGATAGCCTGCGCCGACTCGGGCTTGGGGGAGTCCGCCAGCGCGATGAGCCCGACAGGCAAGGGATCTTTCGTGCCGATTGCGCGAGCCACAGCCACAGTGGTCAGCCCTTCCGAGCGCGCCTGCGCGAGCATCTGATGCTGCTTCTCGGTGAGTGCAACGCCCGCCTGCAGCAGGTATTCGGGGGTGCCCACCAGCACCAGGCGGCGGGACTCCCCGTCGGTATCGGCGGGCACAAGCTCACCGCGCACACCTCCGGGCACACCCTCAAAATTTTCGACGGTACCGAGAAATGCTCCATAATTTTCTGTCGCAAAACGCGCAATAGCATGGGCTATTGGATGCTCGCTCAGTGCCTCCACGGCTGCGGCATCGCTCAGAATAGATACAGAACGTTCGCTCTTTGAAGAGGCGTTGTCGGCCGTGACTTCGGTGAAATCGTCGAAGGTTCCAAAGCGCGCCACGCGCATTGTGCCTTCGGTGACGGTTCCGGTTTTATCCAGCACGATGCGGTTCACTGTATGCGTAGTTTCCAGCACCTGCGCGTTGCGAATCAGTATGCCCAGTTGCGAGCCGCGCCCGGTGCCCGCCAGCAGCGCCGTGGGGGTTGCCAGACCGAGTGCGCACGGACAGGCGATCACCAGCACCGAAACCGCCGCGTTGAACGCACGCGGCACATCGTGCGATACAACCAGCCACCCGATGAGGGTCAGGAGTGAAATCACCAGAATTATTGGCACGAAAATCGCAGAAACACGGTCGGCAAGGCGCGCGATGGGTGCCTTCGTTTCCTGAGCGGCGGCAACCAGCTCGCCCATTTTCGCGAGCGTCGTCTCAGAGCCCACGCGGGTTGCGCGCACCGTCAGCGACCCGGAGGTGTTCAGGGTTGCGCCGGTGACCGCATCGCCCGCCGAAACCTCGACAGGCACCGATTCGCCGGTCAGCAGGGAGGCGTCCACGGCGGAAGACCCTGCAATAACCGTGCCGTCAGTGGCGATTTTTTCACCCGGGCGCACCAAGAATTCGTCTCCCGGCAGCAGGTCCTCGACCGGAATCTGCACCTCGCGCGTGGTTCCCCGCTTGTCGGTACGAAGCAGGGTCGCGGTGCGTGCTCCCAGGCTCAGCAGGGTGCGCAGAGCCTCAGAAGAGCGGGTTCGTGTGCGGTGCTCAACTGCCCGCCCGATCAGCAGGAATAAAGTCACCATCGACGCCGAATCAAAATACAGTGGCGCATGGTTACCGCTCAAGAACATGCCGAGAATGCCCCCCTGCATGGGGTGAACATGCTCGGTCAGCCCGGGGTTCATGAACAGCTGCGCGAGTGAATACAGGTAGGCGACAATCACGCCGAGAGAAACCAGCGTATCCATCGTGCTGCTGAAGTGGCGTGCGTTCGTGAGAGCGGCGCGGTGAAACGGCTCGGCGCTATAGACCGCAACCGGCAGCGTGATAAGCGCAAGCACCCAGCCCCAGTGCGGGAACTGGAACGTGGGGAACATTGAAATCAAGAAAATCGGCACACCCAGCAACAACGCCACAACGATGCGCCACCCCAAGCCCCCACTGCGCGCGTTGGTCCTCTCTTCGGACTCTGCATCGCGAACCTCGGTTTTGAGCGATGCCGTATACCCGGCGTTATTGACCGTTTCAATGATCTGCTCATCGGTAATATCGGCGGGAACGATCACGCGCGCAGACTCCAGCGGCAGGTTCACGGCGGGATCAACCCCCGGAATTTTGCGGAGTTTACGTTCCACGCGGCCCACGCAGGATGCGCACGTCATGCCCTGAACATCCAGGTGGATAATGCGCGTCTGCCCGCCATTAGCCGAGGAATCGAAAAGAGAACGCTCGTTCTCAGCTGTGGTGGATGCTGTTTGAGTTGAGTTACCCATGTTCTTCGCCTCTGTTCTCAATGCTCACGATGCTGTGCTGTCTTCGGGTTTTGCCTGCTGCGGATGCGCCTGCCGCAGGCCGCCCTGATCTATACTTCGCCTTCGTCCGGCAGTCCATCGGCACGGTTGCTGCGCGGTCGCTGCCCGGTTAGTTTTGAGCCTCGATTGTTCACCCCGCGAACCCGCGTGACGGCGGCACGCCTGAATGTGCGGCGTTGAGCGAGGGCGTCGTATGCGGTGCCGTGCACACCGGGATGCGGCTTATCGCCGGTGCCGTCAGCGGGGGTATTCGCCGCATGATCCTGTGAGGAATGTATACGCGATGCGCCCCGCCGTTTCAGCCCGCGCTGATCCTCGCGCGCCGTATAGGGGGTGAAGTCGCGCACCCACGCATCCAGCAGATCGGAGTCGAGTCCCATCTGCCGTGCCACGCGGGAAATCGCCTCGGTCAGGTGAATGTTCTCGGTGCCTACGAGTGCGCGCACTGCCCCGACCGCCATTGCCTGGTACTGCGGAGAATACGCCATGATTAGACGGCGGGAGTGAAGCCAGCTTCAACGATGGCGTCCGCTACGGCTTGTGCGTTGAGGGTGCCTTCGTGCTCGATGGTGACGGTCGAAACGCCGTCTTTGACCACGTCTACGTTCACGCCGGTGACGCCCGGAACTTCGCCGACTTCTTCACTCACGCTCATGGCGCAGTGGTTGCAGGTGAGGCCGGTTGCTTTGACGGTGGTGATTGCCATGATGGTTCCTTCCAGAATTTTTGGAATTACAAAACTTGTGGATGCGCCGCCCGCGTGTCAGCTGCGCATCATGCGGGATATTGCGGCGGTTGCCTCTTTGATTTTCTCATCAACGATCGTCGCATCACCTGTACGTTCGGATTCAATCGCGGCGTTGGTGACGCAATGCCCCATATGTTCTTCGAGCAGGTTGAGAGAGACTGCATGAAGCGCTTTGGAAACCGCCGCGACCTGAGTAAGCACATCAATACAGTACTTGTCTTCCTCGACCATGCGGGCGATACCGCGCACTTGCCCTTCGATGCGGCGCAGGCGCTTCAAATGCGCCTCCTTGTTTGGGGTATACCCGTGTGGTTGTGCTGAGGAATCACGCTTTGTCATATCTTTAGCCTATACCTCCCAGGGGTATATGTGCAACATTGTTTCGCCGTCTGTAAATCTGCCCCCTCGCGTCGTAAATCGTACACTTTCCTGCATGTCGTACGCTTTAACCCTACGAATATGCAGCAAAGTGTACGACTTATGATTTGCATGCCATGATTTCTATATGACGACAATGAAGTACATCATCGATAGCATCAAAACATATAGCGACCTCATTGCTGAAGGCTATTCGGAACGCTATCTCGCAAAGCTCAAAAGATCGAATACCATATTTCCGCTGGTAAGAGGCGTCTATGTTAGCCTGCAGAAGTGGAGCTCATGGAGTACTCAAGAACAAAACTTTGCGTACCATGTAGCCGCTGCCCGCCGTGCACCTCAGCTAACTTTTACCCGCGAATCGGCGGCATTTTTACACGGTATTCCTCTCTTGCAGATGCCTCAGAAAATACATGCGGCAACCTCAAAATCCGTCAGGCGTGGTGCCCGCACACGGGTGATGTACCATGTCACAACCGCTGAGGTTCAAGAACGTGCAGTCTGGATTGAGGAGTTTTTGAGAACACTTAATCCGCTGGATACGCTTGTTGATTGTGCTCGCAATCTTCCTTTTTATGAAGCCTGCTGTATAGGCGATGGCATACTTCATCGGGGTCTCGTCACATCCGCTGAGGTTCAGGAATCCCTCACAGCTGTATCGCGTCGAGGGTCGGCTAAAGCCCGAAAAGTCGCTGCGGCTGTAGATGAGCGTTCCGGGTCGGTCGCCGAAACTGTTACCCGCCTCCACCTGTCTGCTCACGGTTTTCCAGTCCCTGAGCTGCAATACAAATTTACCCACCGTGGAAGAAACTACTACAGCGATTTTGCGTGGAAAGAATATAAACTCGTACTCGAAATTGATGGACGCATGAAATATCGTGGTACTTTTGGGATTCCCACCGAAGAGGCGCTTATTGCCGAGCGTGAGCGCGAGAAGATTATCCAAAACCAAGGATGGCATGTGGTGCGTGCACATTGGGAAGACCTTTACCCAACCTCGGCAGGTCTGCGAGACATCCTTGTTCCGTATCTAAAGCCCGTACACTTTCCTGCATGTCGTACGCTTTAACCCTACGAATATGCAGCAAAGTGTACGACTTAGTGAGCGCAAAGCAAAAGGACGCCCGTCGATACCGAGCGTCCCTAGCCAATAAAGAGCTTTACACCCTTACATCCCCTGCGCCTGGATAGCGGTGATCGCCACCGTGTTGATGATGTCCTCAACGGTGGTACCGCGTGAAAGGTCGTTCACAGGCTTGCGCAGACCCTGCAGCACGGGGCCAACGGCGGGGGCACCCGAAGACTGCTGCACAGCCTTGTAGGTGTTGTTGCCGGTGTTCAGGTCAGGGAAAATAAACACGGTCGCCTGGCCCGCCACCTGGCTGTCGGGCATCTTGGTCGAAGCAATCGACATGTTCGAGGCCGCATCGTACTGAATCGGACCCTCCACCGCGAAATCCGGGTTAGAGGCGCGCACAATCTCGGTTGCCTCACGCACCACATCCACATCCGCACCAGAGCCGGAGGTACCGGTCGAGTACGAGAGCATAGCCACCTTTGGATCAACCCCGAACTGGCGCGCAGTCTCGGCGGAAGCCTTCGCAATATCCGCCAGCTGCTCGGCATTCGGGTTCGGGTTCACGGCACAGTCGCCGTACACCAGCACGCGGTCTTCCATGAGCATCAGGAACACCGAAGACACAATCTTGGTGCCCGGGCGGGTCTTAATGAACTCCAGCGAGGGGCGAATCGTGTTCGCGGTCGTATTGATAGCGCCCGAGACCATGCCATCCGCAAGACCCTTGTAAACCAGCATCGTACCGAAATATGAGGGATCGCTCATGCGTTCACGCGCACCCTCAATAGTCATGCCCTTGTGCGCACGCAGTTCAGCATAGGTTGCCGCAAAATCCTCACTGTATTCGTTATTCGCAATGTCGATAATACGAATCGAGGCAGGCAAGTTAATACCCTCAGCCTGGCAGATTTCCGAAATCTTATCCGGGTTGCCCAGCAGAATCAGGTCACAGAAATCGCGGCGCGCAATCATCTCGGCTGCACGCAGAATACGCACATCATAGCCCTCAGGCAGAACCACGGAACGGCGGTTCGCGCGGGCGGTCTCAATCAGGTTGTGCAGGAATCGCAGCGGAGTCATCGAAGCCGGGCGCTCAAGCTCAAGGCGTGAAAGCAGCTCTTCCTGGTTCACGTATTCATCCCAGCCGCCGAATGCGCTCGCAAGCTTGCGAGCCTGGCCGCTGATCACGCTGCCGTGCACGCGGGAAACAGCGCGCGCCGACTTAAAGGTGTCGCGGTCGGTCGATAGTACCGGGAAAGGCGCGCTTTCAAGCAGGCTACCCACAGCGGTGTTATTGCCGGGCAGGTTGTTGAGCCCGCCTGTGAGCAGCATACCCGAAGGTGCCGGGAACGTGGGCGAAAGCGCGGATGCGAGGGTCGCGGCCACAACATCGGCGCGGTCGCCGGGAACGATCACGAAGTCGCCGTCGGCAAACTGGTTGAGGAAGTTTGAGACGGTCATTGCGGCAATCTTGATCTCGTTAATGTCACGGCCAAGATCTTCCTGCGACAGGTGCGAACCGTCGAGTTTGAGGGCGGAGACGACCTCCGCGATGGTGGGCTTACCCAGGTCTGCGATTTCGGGCAGAACGTAGACGGGGAACTTATGCTCGCCCAGCTTAACGTTCTTCTCAATGCTCTCACGCAGCTCGGGGTCGGCACGGTTGACGATAATCGAGAACAGATCAACCTTGGCTGCCTTAAGCTCGGAACGTGCAACCTCTACGGCGTTGGTTGCCTCTTCGAGGGATGCCTCGTTCGCACCCACGATAGCGATCACGGGCAGACCTAAATCGCGGGAAACCTGGGCGTTGAGATCGAACTCGACGGCGAGTGCGTTCTGGGCGGTCAGGTATATGCCGTCCACGATCACAACATCGCTGTGGGCGGCAATTTCTTCATAGGCGGAAACCGCGCGGGCCGAAATTTCTTCGGTGTTGCCCTCCGCAATGAACTCTAGTGCCTCGGTGAGCGATACTGCGCCGCCCACCTGCTCGTCAGAGAGGTTAAAGTGCTCTTTCATCAGGCGGATCATGGGGTCATCGCTGGCAGTTTCGCCCTTGAAAATGGGGCGGAAAAAGCCTACTCGATCGGCGCGCTTCACAAGGGAATCTGCGAGGCCCAGGGCGATCAGGGATTTGCCTGAGTCCTGGGTCATCGCCGAGAGATAAATGCCGGTGGTCATAGTGCTCCTTTGGCGTTGAACGTTCGGCGGGGGCGCGCTAACAATCCGGTACGTACGTTGGATGCGCCGGATGCGGCGACTCTCGTCGAGTTTGTCTTGTCCTTTCTATCTTATCGGGGTTGAGAGTCGGGCAAACCTTTTGTCGCGGTGCGAGAGGGATTGAAGACTGCATCATGGTGTGTTTTTGGTGCGTATTTTCGTGGTTAATATGGTTTTAAGTGGGGCTTGAGAAACCTTTTGTGGCGAAAAGCATGCTGTCATGCACTAAACACACAATCAAATATCTCGCCCTATCAAACGTCGCTTTCACGCAGTATTATGCAAAATTCTTGTACTTTCAGCGAAAGTCCCCGGGGCGCGTGTCGGCTCTCTGTAGATTTTTCGTGTGAGAACCTACGATTGAAATATGTTGTTTGCATTTTCTGTAGCTCCTACGGGCGGGGGTTCCGCCGACGGTTCTGTTCACGATGCGGTTGCCGAGGCCGTATCTATCGTTCGTTCTTCCGGTCTGCCGCATCAAACCGGGCCCATGTTCACCACGATTGAGGGCGACTGGGACGAGTGCATGGATGTTATTAAACGCGCTACCGAGGCGGTGACGAAACGTGCCCCGCGCGTCTCACTGGTGGTCAAGGCCGATATTCGCCCCGGTCACGATCATGGCGAAATTGAGGGTAAGGTGCAGCGTCTCAATGCGGCTATAGATCAGATGGAATCTGGTAAATAAGCTCGGAATACTGGCTTGACAAGGCTATATGTTGTATGCGGCATATAGAATTAACGGCTATCGTGGCGATGCTCTATGCGTGCGTAACGGGTGGTGCTTACAGTCCTTGTGAAGGTACTTCTAGCCGTTGAAATGCGTGTGCCGCAGGAAAACTCAACTGTATTCCAGATTAGGCATATACGGCTGACCTGGTAGCTCGGGCAGCGACAGGCAGGTTCGCGGTTTAAGGCTCGAATTCCTGCCTGCTGCCCGAACCTAGCGTAGGCTTATGTGCATGGCGAAAAAGAAAAACCGCAACGCTGCCTCGCGCCGCGCCGAGCATCCGAACAAAACAGGTGCGGTTGCCGGTGTGTACCCCATTTCGACCGGTGAGGCTGAGCTTGTGCCCGATGGTTACCACTCTGATGGTTGGCTTCTGCTCATCAACGGTGTGCAGTCTTCGCATGTAATAGTGGGGCAGCCGCGCATGCTCGATTTTGAGTACATGCGCTGGATTGTTGCGGTTCTCGACTCGCATATTCAGACTCATCTTAATCCCGAAAAACTGCGTATCACCCATCTGGGTGGCGGGGCGTGTTCTCTAGCGCGCTATTGCGCGGACGTATACCCAAATTCACGCAATACCGTTGTGGAGCTTGATGCCAAGCTGGCCGAACATGTGCGTGACTGGTTTGATATTCCTAAGTCGCCGCGCGTAAAAATTCGGGTGGGTGATGCAGGCACCGTCACTCGCTCGTTTGCACCGGCATCGCGCGATGTAGTTATTCGCGATGTGTTCGCGGTAGATAAAACTCCGGTGGAACTTACAGGCGTGGATTTCGTGCGGACGGTTGATCACTCCCTGGCGCCCGGTGGACTGTATATTCTCAACTGCGGCGATGACCGCGCGCTTAATGCCGCCCGTGCCGAAGCCGCCGCCTTGCTTGAGGTGTTTGAATACGTGAGTATTGTGGCCGATTCCGCAATGCTTAAAGGAAGGCGGCGCGGAAATATTATTCTGGCGGGTTCACATGTTCCGCTTCCGCAGCTTAGAAGTGCCGAGGCGGCATCTATTTCTCGCGTCCTCATGGGTGGGGGAGTACCTGCCCAGTATTGGGATACTGAGAAGGTTCGGGCCTTCGCCCGGAAGGGTGCATAAATCGCATTTGTCTAACCCTGATACCTGCTATATGCCTGATCGGGAATATGGCATATATCGGCAAAAATTTTTATTTATACTAGTCAAATACCTTATATTCCTATATCGGAATATATTTTATGTACCCAAAAAGCACTTACCCAAGCTGCGGAAAATAAGGATGCAGTTTCTCGCGAAGCACCCGCGACGAAGGATAAAAATCTTCCCACCGAACCTGAACCATATGCCAACCTGCGGGGGTGGGTACATCCGCGTGAGGAAGCGCGGCGTCGGAAGCCACCATTGCAAGACCCACCCGCTGTTCGAGCCACACGAAACTCGCCTGCCGGGTGCGTAACATGCGGTACACACCCGCATAGTCCGAGGCTCGGTTCGGGGCATGCGCATCCGAAGTCCCCAGCAGATATGCCTCAAAATCCAGCCGATGCACGGGCGCAGGAAGACCCATCTCAACCAGCTGCAGACGCGCCACGCTTTCCAGAAGTGAGCTGCTGCGCGCATCCGCATGCGTGGCAATATGGGTGGCCGCCGAATTTTGGCTCGCCTGCAAACGCGGCAAAATCTCTTCGGGGGCAAGCATTCGGCGATGCAGCGCGGCATCGACAAGGGCGCATCCTTCAAGAACGGGAAGTGTGCGGGCACAATCCAGGAGGGTCTGCGAGAGCTCAGTAACCCGAAAATTCGGGCGTAAAACCGTCACCTGTACTGAGGCTTCATTGCTTGTATGCTCCAGAATGCCGTCCGACGCCGCCCCTCGCACCGAATATCCGGCAAGCACATGCAAATTCTGCGGCACATGCAGAAGCGGCAGACCGTATAAAAACGCCGCCGAAGACAGGCAAAACACGCATGTAGAGTCACGCAGTGCCAGCGCGGTGTGGCGCGCCAAAACCTGAAGGGAAGGCGTAAAAGAATCCCAGACCGATGCGGCAATATACACCCCTTGAAGCACGCTGACCAGCTCTTTTGTGCGTAGTTTACGCCGCATCGTGGTGCGGGTATACCCGGAATTAAGCAGCCTTTCCTGGGTATAAAGCTGATCAAGAAGCGTGAAGTTGGGTGACATATCCTCAAGTATGGCACGACATGAACACCACTCAGCGCACGAAGACGATATGCGTCATAGAGCTCAACCTTGTGTTAAATAACGTCTCATCCTGCGAGCTTGTGGCGGTGCCGAACCCACCTCGCGCTAAGATTGAACCCATGCGATACACCTACCTTGGACCCTCAGGCACCTTTACCGAATCCGCGTTGCTTTCCGTGCCCGGCGCGGTCGGTGCCGAACGCATTCCCGCCACCAGCGTGCCTAATGCGCTCGAACGTCTTCGCAGTGGCGATGTGGATGCCGCCATGGTGCCCATTGAGAATTCGGTCGAAGGCGGGGTGAGCGCTACTCTTGATGCGATCGCGGTTTCCGAGGGAATGCGCATTATCCGCGAGGTTCTGGTGCCCATCAGGTTCGTGCTGGTCGCGGCGCATCCGCTCGCTTTGGAAGATATTAAAACCGTTTCAACCCACTCGCACGCCTGGGCCCAGGTGCGGCAATGGGCAGATGAGACTATCCCCACCGCTGAGTATCTACCCGGTTCCTCTACTGCGGCAGCAGCCGTGGGTCTGCTTGACCCTTCCTGCGCATATGATGCCGCGATTTGTTCCCCCGCGCTTTTGGCAACTCACCCCGACCTGCATGTGCTCGCCGAGGACATTGGCGATAACAAAAACGCCGTCACCCGGTTTGTGCTTATCAGCAGCACCGCGGATATTCCAGAGCCTACCGGTGCCGATAAGACGACGCTCACGATCCCTCTGCCCGAAAATCGAGAGGGCACTCCCGAAAACCGTTCGGGTGCGCTCCTGGAACTGCTCGAACAGTTTGCTTCGCGCGGCGTTAACCTCTCACGCATCGAATCGCGCCCCACCGGCAGGCAGATGGGATCCTATATGTTCAGCGTGGACGCAGACGGGCATATTTATGAGGCCCGGATGCGCGACGCCCTGCGTGGCCTGCACCGCATAGCACCCGGCATTAAATACCTGGGATCGTACCCGCGTGCCGACCGGCAGCCCACCGTTGCGCCGCGCATCCACTCCGAGAATTCGTTCGATGCTGCCCATGCCTGGGTGGAATCGCTCTTCCCGGGTGGGCGACCTGCGCATCTGAAACGCTAACCCCCTGCGATCGTATAAAAACGCTCGTGATGTGAATACAGAAGGTTTTCAACACTTTATTCATATCAAGACTCTTTTTACGGCTGGGGGCGACTGGGTACTATTGATATGTGATTGATATTAACCTCCTCCGCGAAAACCCCGAGATTTTCCGCGCCTCCCAGCGAGCACGCGGCAAAGACGAAGCCCACGTAGACCGTATTCTTGAGGCGGATGCCGCACGCCGCGCCTCGATCGGCACCTACGAGAACCTGCGCGCCGAACAGAATGCCTTCGGTAAACAGGTGGCGAAGGCGCCCAAGGAAGAGAAACCCGCTCTCGTAGCGCAGGCGAAAGAACTCGCCGCCCACGTAGCAAATGCGAAAGCGGCATCTGAGGCGAAAACCGCCGAATATGAAGAGCTGCTAAGCTCCATCGAAAACCTGATTATCGACGGCGTACCCACCGGCGGCGAAGACGACTTCGTGGTGCTCAAAGAAGTCGGCACCCCCCGCGATTTCGCTGCAGAAGGTTTTGAACCGCGCGACCACCTGGAAATAGGCGAACTCATCGGCGGCATCGATATGGCGCGCGGCGCCAAGGTCTCCGGTTCGCGCTTCTACTTCCTCAAAGGGCAGGTTGCCCGCCTGGAGCAGGCGCTCATGTGGATGGCACTCGATCTGGCAACAGCCAACGGCTTCACCATGATGACAACCCCCACCCTCGTGCGCCCCGAGATCATGAACGGAACCGGGTTCAACGTCAAGCACGACGACGAAATATACCGCCTCGAACGTGATGACCTGTACCTGGTCGGCACCTCGGAGGTGGCGCTTGCGGGCTACCATATGGACGAAATACTCGACCTTAGCGACGGACCCAAAAAATACCTGGGCTGGTCATCCTGCTATCGCCGCGAAGCCGGTGCCGCAGGTAAAGACACCCGCGGTATCATTCGCGTGCACCAGTTCAACAAGGCCGAAATGTTCGTCTACTGCCAGGTGGAGCAGGCGGAAGAAATACACGAGCAGATGCGCGCCCTCGAAGAGGAAATGCTGCAAAAATGCGGCCTTGCGTATCGCGTGATTGATACCGCCGCAGGGGATCTGGGCACCTCTGCCGCACGCAAATTCGACTGTGAGGCGTGGGTTCCCACCCAGGGCACCTACCGCGAGCTGACCTCGACCTCGAACTGCACCACCTACCAGGCACGCCGCCTGAACATACGCGAACGTACCGCAGACACCGTAGACGATGCGGGCAATGTGCGCAAAGGTCGTACCCGCGCGGTCGCAACCCTCAACGGCACCTTGGCGACTACCCGTTGGGTTGTGGCGATTCTGGAGACACACCAGCAGCCCGACGGTTCGGTGCGTATTCCTGAGGCGCTGCGCCCGTATATGGGCGGCGCTGAGGTTATTCCGGTCGCGTTGTAGGTTTGAGATAGTTTGAGGGGTGCTGGAGTGGGTCTCCACTCCGGGCGCCCCTTGATTCCCTCGCGCGCTCGGAAGGTGCGGCCCTTCGTCCCCTCAGCATCCGGGCGGTTCGGTGCGTATTCCTGAGGCGCTGCGTCCGTATATGGGTGATGCTGAGGTTATTCCTGTGGTGTAAAAACGGGTACTTCGCCGAGTCGCTAGAGGCTGATAAAACAGCTATGGCGGTGTGATAGCATGATGATATTACTTTGATATGCAAAGTCATCTTTTCGCACACGAAGAAGGGGCTCAGAAGCGGGAACTTCCGAGCCCCAGGTGGGGACTACTTCAAGATTTCCAGTAGGTTCTTGACGTAATCATAGATGGCTGACACGACCCAGGATGATCCGTCCGTGAGGATGAAGCTCACGAGGATTGCCTGGGTCGTTTCTATGAATTCATAGAAAGACATCCTAACCACACCACCTCTCTGCCCCAAGAATCAACGCGCAGGGATTTTACTTTGATATGCGTGGCGCGTGCGTACCCCGGGAAGAGGGAGTATTAACTTTACCCAACAAATATAAGCAGAAGCTCGAAAATACGGTCTGCATATTCACTTAACAGGGTTCATATAGAATTATATTGGGTGTATTGTTGGTATGTGTTTAAGTACGCACCTGAGACTTCTACACATTATTTCTATTTCTATTCATTCACCTCTTCAGCAGTAAAAGTAATAAAACTATTCTTTTATGGGTGTAACTACCTTTGTGTGTATTCATATGTGATGACACAGATGTATTCAGCCTTTATAGCTCTTGAAAGGAACTGCTGATGATGCCTTCTTCGCCTCCGGTGGTGATGCGTGATGTTGTTCAGAAGTTTGGTAGTACTACTGTTTTGCATGGTCTTGATCTGACGGTTAATCCTGGTGAGATTGTTGCTCTTTTAGGGCCGAATGGTGCGGGGAAAAGTACTGCGGTTGATATTATTTTGGGTTTGACTAAACCGTATGCTGGGTCGGTTGAGGTTTTTGGGACGACTCCGCAGCATGCTGTTAAAGCGGGGCGTGTTGCTGCTGTGCAGCAGGATGGTGGTTTGCTTCCTGATTTGACGGTTAAAGAAACCGTGCAATATATGGCGTCTTTGTACGGCAAGCTTAAGAATGTTTCTGCTGTTCTGGCTCAGGCCGGGCTTGAGGGTAATGCTAAGACGCTTGTGCAGAAATGTTCTGGTGGGCAGAAGCAGCGTCTTCGTTTTGCTATTGCGTTGTTGACTGATCCGGATTTTTTGATTCTTGATGAGCCCACGGCTGGTATGGATGTGCAGGGTCGCCGTGATTTTTGGGCGTCGGTGACTCAGTCGGGGGATCATCAGCGTGCTGTTTTGTTTGCGACTCATTATTTGGCTGAGGTTGATGAGTTTGCTGATCGTGTGGTGGTTATTAATCAGGGGCATGTGGTAGCGGATGGGACTCCTGCCGAGATCAGGTCGTATGCGCGGGGTTCTACTTTGCGTGCGACGGTCAATGATGCGTGGTCGTCTGAGCAGGTTGAGGAGCGTCTTGCGGAGCTTCGTGCTCTTGATGGTGTGAGTGCAGTATCGTTGCACGGTATTCGCTTGGAAATCTCCGCCGCTGATGCGGACGCTGTTGCTTCGCATCTGCTTGCTGATGGGTTCGCTAAGAACCTGGAGATCACATCGTCTTCCTTAGATGATGCGTTTGTGTTACTGACCGAGACCGATTCTGAAGGAGAGCGCAAGAATGCCAAATAACACTAGTGCCCAGGCGGCGAGTCTTTCTCAGGTGCGTCCCGTGTGGATTAATAGCACTGTTGTTCTGTTGGAGCTGCGCAGGAAATTCCGTAATTTGCGGGTCTTTATCCTGGCTATTTTGCTTCCTGTTATGTTCTTCTTTATGCTCGCCTACCCGCAGCGTGACAGCCTGGAAGGGGCGGTGAATACCGGGACCTACTATATGATCGGGATCAGCGCCTATGCTGCTATTGTCTCTAGTTCGGCTGCCGGTGCTGCTATTCCGATTGAGCGTGCTCAGGGGTGGTCGCGTGCCCTTGCGCTGACGCCGTTTCGGCCTTTAGGGTACGTTATTACGAAGGTGATCTCGTCTATGTTGCTGGGTGCTATCGCTGTTGTGGTGATGATGGTTCTGGGGCTTGTGACGGGTATGCCTTTGGATGCGTGGCAGGCGGTGCAGTCGTCGCTCATTATTATTGCTGGAAGTTCTGCTTTTGCTGCGTTTGGTATTTTTGTGGGCTATTTTATGTCCGCTGATAGTGCGCAAACGCTTATTAATCTTATTATCTCTGTGTTCTCTTCATTTGGTGGGTTGCTTCTTCCGCTGTCCCTTTTTCCTCAGGCGCTTCAGGATATTGCGCATTGGCTGCCGTCGTACGGGTTAGGTGTTTTGGCTCGTTTGCCTGTGGGGGTGGAATGGGATCCTTGGGCTTTGGTGAACCTGGTGGCGTGGCTGGTGATTTTTGTGGCGGGTGCAGCTTGGTGCTTGAGTAAGGATACGCACAGGGTCTAGTTCCTGCCCTCTCAATCGTGCGGGGGAACCCACCAACGACGGAAGTACGGTGGCAAAGCCGGTGCGCTAGCATGGGGGTGTTACTAAGGTGAAAAGCACTGTAGATAATTCACCTTAAAGTGCAGAGAGGTTCGAGCGCTCTCAACACCCGAACCTCTCCTGTGGGGTGATGTTACTTCAGGTTACGAACGATAACCTTAAGCGCATCAACAGTGTATGAAACAGCCTGAGCTGATCCATCGGTAAGGATGAGACTTACCAGGATTGCTTGGGCTGTTTCCATGAGTTCGAAGAACGTCATGACCTTCCCGCCGCCTTCCTGCCCCAAGAGTTGACCACAGGGGTTTACTAAGGTGATTGTGCTGCGGCGTACCCTGGGAAGAGGGCAGTATTACCTTTACCTAAAAAGTATGTGGTGGATTTGGTGCGAGATAGAGGATGAGCAGTCGGGTGCCATCGCTTGCGAGTATCAGTGTGTTAACATGGGGGATATCTACTATTGCTTTCCGCATCAAGCGGAAGGAGCTGGCTCTCTGACCTGCCAGCCCCTTCCTGGCGGGTAACACTAACTCAAGATATTACGGATATGCTTGATAGTGTTATGGATGATGAAAACGACCTGAGCTGATCCATTGGTAAGGATAAGACTTACCAGGATTGCTTGGGTCGTTTCTATGAATTCATAGAAAGACATCCTTCCCACCCCCTCTCCGCCCCGGGAGTCAACGCAGGGATGTATCTACTATTGCGTGCTGCGGACCCACCCTGCGAAGAGGGCAATAATAACTTTACCCGACAAATATTTGGGTGATTCTCTAAAACCTGCGCTTTTCGTCAGTGTTGGCAAACTCAATATCGCTGCACCCGGTACTCTAAAGATATGTCCCTTTTTCGGAACCTTGTTGGTGCATCCGCCGCGGCAGCGACTCTCACGGCGGTTGCTCGGCGTGTTCGCAAGCACGCGCAGCGCATCGTTACGCCCCTCGGAATCTGGAGTACCCTGCCCGTCGCTCAAGAACGGCACGTCGGTATTGTGTATAACCCCAGCAAGTCGAGCACCCACGCGGTAGTTAATATTCTGGAACGTACCGTGGTCGCTAACCGCTGGAAACCGGCCCTCGCGAGTACCACCCGTATCGACGAACCCGGCACCCAAGCCGCTCGCGATCTGATCGACCGGGGCGTCGACACCCTGCTCGCGGTCGGCGGGGACGGAACCGTGCGTGCGGTCGCCGCCGCCATTCAAGAAGCCAGGAACCGAGGCAAAGATGTCACGCTCGGTATTATTCCGTTAGGGACAGGCAACCTGCTGGCACGTAACCTGCGCCTGCCTATCACCGATATAGCCGCCTGCATTAACATTGCGCTCAACGGAACGCACCAGTTGGTCGATGCTATCGACATGAGCGCCGAATCGGCGGAAGGCGACGTTACCAACCATATGTTCTACGTGATGAGCGGTGCGGGGTTTGATGCGCTTGTCATGAACGACGCCAACGAAGACCTTAAAGCGCGTATCGGCTGGTTAGCCTACGTGCACAGCGGGCTGAACCATATCTTCGGGCACTCTCACAAGGTCAGAATACAGCTCGACGATGATGAACCTTTCGAAGCACGTGCGCGTTCGGTTCTCATCGCCAATTGCGGTCGGCTGCAGGGAGGACTGCAGCTGACCGATATTACCGAGGTTAATGACGGCAACCTCGAAGTGATCATCGTATCGCCGCGCACCATCCTGGAATGGGGTCTTCTGACCGCAAAAGTGGTTCGCCGCGCCCTGCCCGGTTCATCGCGCATCTCGCTGCCGGTCATGCGCCATTATGTGGGGCATCGGGTTTCACTGGACATGCTTTCGGGTGCCCAGCCTATTGAAGTCGACGGCGATTTAGTACCCTCGGCGATCAGGCTGCAGGCGCGCATCGTGCCGAGCGCTCTCAGCGTGAATGTGCACCCGGATGCGCTCACAACCTAGAACCTCGACCCGCCCGAGCGCCTGTGTTTATGTGGCTTAACCTTCTTTGATGTGGTGTCTTCACCGGTTATCTCGCTTTAAACACCTTTTTAGTGCGAAAATGATATGAAAGTTTGTTTCAAGAAAGAAGAGAAGTTCATGCTTATCCTCGTTGTGAACGCGGGTTCCTCATCCCTCAAATACCAGGTGCGCGACACCTCTGCGCCTGAAGCCGAGCAAATGATTACCTCAGGGCTTATCGAAAATATCGGCACTGACGTTCCCGACCACGAAGTCGCTCTGCACATGATGGCTGAGAAACTCGAAGGCGTGCTGCACGGCCGTCAGCTGCAGGCTATCGGTCACCGCGTGGTGCAGGGGGCCGAGAAGTTTACCCACCCCGTGCTGCTCAACGAGCAGGTGATCGACGAGATCGATGCGCTCTCACCGCTTGCGCCTCTGCACAACCCCGCGCACGTGAAGGGTATGCGTGCTGCCTTCCACACTTGGCCAGATTTGCCGCAGGTTGCCGTGTTCGATACCGCGTTCCACTCGACCATGCCCGAGCACGCCTGGCGCTACGCTATTCCTTATGACCTGGCTGATAAGTACAGTATTCGTCGCTACGGCTTCCACGGCACCAGCCATGAATATGTCTCTCATGTTGCCGCAGATATGCTTGGTATTGCCCGCGAGGAATTTAACGGTGTGGTGGCGCACTTGGGCAATGGCGCATCCGTGACTGCCGTGAAGGGCGGCAAGTCCGTGGATACGTCGATGGGCTACACCCCGCTGGCTGGTCTGGTGATGGGTACCCGTTCGGGCGATATTGACCCCTCTGCGCTGACCACGATTCTCACCCGTGACCCCGAGATCGATGCGGAACGCCTGGATACCATTCTCAACAAGGAGTCCGGTCTGCTGGCACTGGCGGGTTCGAACGATATGCGTAAGGTGGTGGAGTCTGCACAGTCGGGCGATGAGCGTGCGCAGCTGGCTCTGGACATGACCGCATACCGTCTGATGAAGTACATCGGCGGCTACAACCTGGTGGTTGGCGGCGCGCAGGCGCTTATTTTCACCGCAGGTATTGGCGAGAATTCCGGTGACTTCCGCAAGCTGGTGCTGGACCGCCTGGCGCCGTTGGGCATTCGCTACAACGAGGAAGAGAACATGAAGCGTTCCCCCGAACCGCGTCTGATCTCAACCGAGGATTCGAGCATTGCCGTGTTCGTCATCCCCACCAACGAGGAGAAGGCGATCGCCGAGGCTACCGAGGAGCTCGTCGCGTAGCACCGTAGTTTCCGTTTCTTCCCTTCGGGGATGCTAAAGGCTCTTGACTGTGAATAAGCGAGATTTTCCGTGCTTTATTCACGCTCAAGAGCCTTTTAGCATGGGCGGGAGGGCGCCGGGCACAAGGCTGGCACGAAGGCACAGACGCGGCTTTGGGCGACAAAAACTCTAGGGGCAGGGCATCAAGAGTAAGCGTAAGGCGAGGAAATGTTGAACTTTATATCTAAATAATATTTGACGCATTATTTTATTTATTATTTAAATTACTTAAAATCATAAAATTTGCTATAGTTGTTTTAGTTCAGAATGCTTTGTGCGGATGAACTAATAGATACAAAGAATAGTGTGCATTCTCTATTCGTGGTTGTGTGGGGAAATGCTGGCATTCTTTGTATCAAAGCTGGCACAGGTATATCACATCTATCACTCACTTAGATGACATATACAACGAGGTGCAGAAAATTGGGGTCGCAGGACTTTGGGCATGTATGTTCGCGGCCTCCGGTGTGAAAAACCCTCGCGGTATGTTCCTCCCATGAAACCTTGTACGTTTCATGAGTATAATTCCGCGGAATAACAGGGGTTTGAGCTTTCTGTAAGCCTTCAGGTTCTTGAAGGGACTCGTTGCACACGAAGGTATCTTATAGGGATTGGTGCCTTCTAAATCCGTGCTAGAACTGTACACATGTGTATAGGGTGTTTTATGTGTATAGTTTGGATGCCGTCATGATTTTTCATGGCGGCATCCTTTTTTCTTTATGATAAAAATAGTGGACTGGTAAATACTTGCTAGGTGCAGTAATATTTATATTTTCTTTGCCTGCGGTGTGTAAATTATTTATAGCGAAAACATTATCAGGATTTTGTGTAAGGAATACGAGGTGTAAATTCTAGGGGAGAGACATACATGGAGCCTTCGTCGGAAATCCAGGACTTCCGTTCACCTGCCCAATCGGTGTTAAGGGTAGTGATCAAAAGATTCCAGTCGACCCCCAGACCAAACGAGCTAACGGATTCAAAAAGTGGTGGGTTGCTGGGCATGCTAGTTCATATCCACTACGGGGAGACCTGCCCACTACAGCAAACGTGGTTGAGTGGCAAAACGCAATTCAGCCCCTAGTTGAAGAGGTTATCTCTGAGATAGGAATGGTCAGCTCCTCCGTTCGGATGTAGACGTTCCTACAAACGGACAATATACAAATGTTTTCCTTACCCCTATATTTAAGGAATGAAAGCTTTTTCATAAGGAAGGTAGGCATCATGAAAACCGAAAAATCGAAAGAAATTTTCTGGAGCATCATCTCAATTCTCGTAGGCGGAGGAGCCTGGCTAACCATGCAGAATATTTCATGGGGTGTAGTAGACCCCGCGAAAGTCGGTCTCGTATTCGCAGTAATCGGCCTCATTTCGCTTATCTGGGCTCTCTTCAGTAAAAACTCCGATAGCTCACGAGCGCACGAGACTATACGTAACGCCAATAGGTCAAAGGAGGATTAAGGAGGGTTATTCATTAGGGGTGTAACACCCCAACCGCCTAACCTCTTGTCCACGTATGATGGTGAAATACCAAAACCGACCCCGTACCCGGGGCACACCACGACACGTTTGCGTACCGGTGGCACGGATTGGACAGATTCTTAGACCCGCACGATACTCTGGCCGATAAGGGCTACCAAGGACTAGACCTGATCACCCCGGTGAAGACACTACCCGGCGGAGAACTCACCGACGACGAGAAACACCTGAACCGGCACATCAATCACCACCGGGTCGTCATCGAACGCGTGATCGCACACTTCAAGTGTTGGCGGGTACTCTCTAGTATCTTCCGCTGACCCCTCACCTCGTACCGGAGAGTGTTCTCGGTGGTGCGGGCACTGTTTTTCTGGATACAAAACCACCCAAATGAATAACCCTCACGAAATAGTTGCTTGGATTCCCCTTGATAAACACCACAGAGGATTCCGGGAGCGATAACTTGCAGCGGGAGCGGGGAACACGCTCCCGCTGCAACTTACCACTCCCGGATTTAGTATGCGTGTATTCACCGCATCAAAGGGCATACGCGGTAGAGTTGAACTAGTACGTACTTAGAGAGATTTGGAGACCGCATGAGTCAGCATACGCCCGGTGCTGAACCTCCACTGCCGAATGACGTGAGCCAGGGGTGGCTGCCCGAGGATAAGCGGCAGACCCCGCAGAGCCCGCTTCCCCAACCGAAATTTTGGGGATACCAATCGTTAATACCCCATAAGATGCTCAACGCCCTGCGCCACCCCGGCGAGATTCCCTGGCTGGTGGCGGCCTATGCGGTAACCCTTGCCGTGTACTTGGGGCTGCTCATCTTCTTTATTGAGACGATCGTAAGCCGTGACCGAT
Source organism: Rothia sp. HMSC058E10 (assembly GCF_001809415.1). NCBI lineage: Bacteria > Bacillati > Actinomycetota > Actinomycetes > Micrococcales > Micrococcaceae > Rothia > Rothia sp. HMSC058E10. The sequence continues at coordinate 173,453 of NZ_KV797612.1, forward strand.
ATAACGACCTGGAATGGACGTCATCGTCTCGATACTCGACGATGAGCTACGCGGAGCGCGTCTTTAACGACTATGCGGAACAAGCGATTACGCTACTGATTCTGGCACCCCTGGTTATCCTGATCGCCCGTGCCCTCTTCTACGCACAGCAGCGCGTGCGCGGCATTCGTATTTCGCCGACGCAGTTTCCTGAGGCTTACGCCATGGTTGCCGAGGCCGCCTATGCGGCGGGTTTGCGCCGTGTTCCCGATGCCTATGTGGTGAGCGGTAATGGTGTGCTGAACGCCTTTGCCTCCGGGCATGGTTTCCGCCGGTTTATTGCCATCAACTCTGACCTCTTCGAGGTCGGCGGTCAGAGCCGTGACCCTCAGGCGCTTCGCTTTATTATTGGGCATGAGGTCGGGCATATCGCTGCCGGTCACGTGGGGTACTTCCGCCTTCTCTTCACACAAACCTTCATGCGGATTCCCGTGGTGGGGCAGGCCCTTTCACGCGCACAGGAATACACCGCCGATAACTTTGGGTACCGATACTGCCCCGAAGGCGGACCCGGCGCGATCAAGGTGCTCACAGCCGGTAAATACCTGAATCAGCAGGTGAATTTCGACGAATTTGCCGACCGCGCCGTGAACGACCAGGGCTTCGCGATTTGGCTTATCAACCTTATCTCAACCCACCCGGTACTGACCTGGCGCGCCCATGCGCTGCGCAACCGACACGAGCCGGGGCGTCTGTTCTGGCGGCCGCGGTTTAACCCGCCGAGTGCGCCTCCTTCCCTGATACCTTCGCAAGAACCGCCAGCCCAGTGGCCTGACCCGATTCAGGCAACCGGGTTCATGGACGAGCAGAAGCCGGCGTGGGAGGACTACAACCTTAACACCGTTAAGACATATCCGGCCCCGCAGGATGCCCCCAAGATTCAGGGAACGCTCTTTGCCGGTTGGGAGGATGCGCAGGCTCGCGCGGCCCGTGCCGCCTACGCCGCCCGTTGGGAACAGTATGCCGCCAGCCAGGGTGTGCCAGGATATGCGCCAGGGTACGGTTATCCGATGCAGCCAGCGCCCGGTCAGCCGGGATACGGGCAGCCGATGCCGAACCAGCAGGCGCCATGGCAGTCCGGTTCGGGGCAATTTGATGCTGACCAGCCCGCACCTGATCAAGCGAATCAGGGGCAACCTCAACCCCCGCAGCCTGAGCAGCCGCATTCCGGGCCTCCCGAGGACGCCACGAAGCCTGGCGTGGCGCTGAATCATCCGATAAAGCCCGCTGATGACCAGAAGCCCGAGCAAAAATGGTCTAAACAGCAGGATCAGCAGGGGAATAACACCTCTGACTAGCTCCTGACCTTCACCTGCGAGAAGCGGATTTTTCACCGAAAAGGCTGGATTTTCTCACCTTATCGGCAAAAATCCGCTTCTCGCGTTTTAATTAAGAACGTGCTCTCCAAAATCACGAAAAAACGACCCGACGCGCTGATCGTCATGCTCATCTGCGCGGTCATTCTTGCGATTCTCATCCCGGCCCGCGGTACCTTCGCAGATTGGTTCAGTACCGGTACCAAGTTCGCGGTTGCGCTTCTGTTTTACCTCTACGGTGCGCGCCTTTCCACATCCGAAGCGATCGCAGGGCTTAAACACTGGCGGCTGCACGCCCTCATCCTGACCTGTACTTTCGTGATTTTTCCGCTCTTTGGGATGGCGCTTTTCCCCCTAAGGTTTGTGCTCGGCGACGGGCTGTACCTGGGGATTCTTTTCCTCACGCTCGTACCCTCTACCGTGCAGGCGTCCATTGCGTTTACCTCTATCGCGGGCGGCAACGTGGCGGGCGCTATTGTGAGCGCATCGCTGTCAAGCATTGTGGGGGTAGTGGCTACCCCGCTGTTAGCGATGCTCCTAATGCACAGCGACCACATCGAAATTTCGGGCAGCGTCTTTCTCGACATTGCGATTCAGCTGTTTTTACCGTTCGTGCTGGGGCAGCTCACGCGCCGTTGGGTGGGCGAGTTTGCGAAGAAACCCACCACAAAATGGCTCGATAAGTTCTCGGTCATGATGATTGTGTACTCGGCGTTTTCGGCATCCGTGGTGCAGGGGATTTGGACTCGCGTTGCCTGGTGGCAGATCGTGCTGCTGATTGTAGTGACAATTCTGATGGTGGCCCTGATGCTGTGGCTGACCGACTGGCTGGCGGCGCGGCTGAAGTTCAACAGGGCGGACCGCATCACAATTCAGTTCTGCGGGTCGAAAAAATCGCTGGCGGCGGGTCTTCCCATGGCGATCATTATTTTCGGGTCGGGCTCGCTCGGGCTGCTGATGCTGCCGCTCATGGTATTCCACCAGGTGCAGCTCATGATGTGCACGTGGCTCTCCGCCCGCTACGCCGCCTTGGATGTGGTGGGTCGGGCGAGCGTAGAACAGCCATAAGAAACTGCCCCCGGTTACTCGCTCGGGGAAAGAGTCGATGCTTTAAGAAGCTGCGTTCCTTAGGTCATGCGTATTTGAGGTAAATGGAAAAAATAGCGGATTTTTCCATTTACAGGCCTTTGCACAGGGGCATATTGGAAGAAATGGCCGTTTTTTCCAATATGCTGTGTAAAGAGTGCTCTCCGCTCCCGCTTCGGAAGGGCGGTGCGCGGCTCGTCAGATCCGAGTCATTTACCGGCGACACTTTCACCGTTGCCTGGCAGGGCGCACACGGTAAGCTGGTGTACATGAAGATTGCTACCTGGAACGTGAACTCCATTCGCGCCCGTGCCGACCGCATCGAGGACTGGCTCGATAAAACCGAAGTCGATGTACTCGCCCTACAGGAAACCAAAACCAAGGACGAAACCTTCCCCTTCGAGCTCTTTGAATTCCTGGGGTACGAGGTGGCGCATTACGGGCTGAACCAGTGGAATGGGGTAGCAATCGCATCCCGCGTGGGGCTCGACAACGTCGAACGAACCTTCCCGAACCAACCCGCCTTCGGAAAACCCGGAGACCCCGCCGAAATTGAGGCACGGGCCATCGGCGCCACCTGCAACGGCGTGCGTATCTGGAGTCTATACGTGCCGAACGGGCGCGGGCTCACCGACCCGCACATGGAGTACAAAATGGAGTGGATGCGCCAGCTGCGCACCAACGTCAACGGCTGGCTGCGCGCCGACCCCGCCGCACAGTTCGCGCTCGTCGGCGACTGGAATGTGGCGCCCGAAGATAACGACGTGTGGGATATCGACTTTTTCCGTGAGAACGACCTCACCCACGTTTCCGCCCCCGAACGCGAGGCTTTCTATGCCCTGCTCAATGATGAAGGGCTCATCGATCCGGTACGCCCCTACACCCAGGGCGAGTACACCTACTGGGACTACAAAGCCGGGCGGTTCTCGAAGAATGAGGGGATGCGCATCGACTTTCAGCTGTGCTCTCCGGCGCTCGCCGCCCGTGTGGAAAACGCCTGGATCGATAGGGAAGAGCGCGAGGGGGACGGCGCGAGCGACCACACCCCCGTGGTGATTGAGCTTGCTGACTAGAGGCTAAACATGTGATGTGAGGAGACAGTATGAGCCGGAACCTTACCCCTGAACCGGTGGTGACGGGCATCGTAGAAACCCGAATCGGTCAGCTTCGCTGGCGTGAATACGGTGGTTCCCGTGAAGCCGCAGGCGAGAGGACCCTGCTGTTTGTGCACGGGCTGCTGACAAATTCGGATGTCTGGGGCGAAGTGGTGCAGAACCTCTCACAAGATTTTCGGTGTATAACCCTCGATATTCCCTTGGGGAGTCACACTATTCCCGCCCGAGAAGATGCTTCCCTTACCGTTGCCGAGCTGGCGCAGGCCGTGAATGAAGCGGCAGAACAGCTATGCCCGCACGGGTTTACCCTCATTGGCAGCGATACCGGCGGGGTGGTTTCTCAGCTGGCGGCGGTGCGGGAACCCGCAGGGCTCAAGCGCTTGGTGCTGCTCTCGTGCGATACCGAGAAGAATTTCTTGCCCCTGCCGTTACGCTACCTGCAGTATGTGGCGTACATTCCGGGAACCATGCAGGCGCTCCGAGCAGCCCTGCATCTGGGGTGGGTGCGCCGCCTGCCGATTGCCTTTGGGTGGCTAGTGAAACGCGAGCTTGACGCCGCCGAGTGGAATAGCATTATTGCGCCGCTGAAAGATGCCGGAGTTCGCCGTGATTTGGCGAAAGTGCTGAAGGGTATTTCTACGAAATATACGGTGCAGTCCGCGCGGGATTTGGAGCGGTTTGAGCACCCGACCCTGTTTTTGTGGGCCGATACCACGAAGCTGTTCCCGATCGAGAATGCGCGCCGTTTAGCCACCCGCATGCCGGATGCGCACGTGGTTCCCGTGCCGGAAAGCTACGCATTCAGCCAGCTGGATAAGCCCGAATTTGTGGCGAACGCCCTGCGGGAAGAACTGGCTGGGTAACCCGTCTCCCCCCCCCCCGGATTCTGCACCGAAACTTTTTGACGGGCGAACCGTATGCTCCTGTGAGGCCGTGACGAAGAGGCCGACATGCATCGACTGCTCCTTGCTATGGTGAAGTTACTGTTAGTGAGGGAGTGGTACATGAATCAGCTCGATAGGAACCAAGCATTCAGGTATAGAACTATTTTTGTGGTACTTGGGGTACTACTCAGTATTTTTCTCGTGATCGTCTTGTTGGTTGCCCTGGCTTCAGATGATCCTTGGTGGAAAAGCTTTCGAGAAACTATTCGTGACAGTGCTGGTTTTCTGACTCTTATAGGCGCATTGGTAACTGCTGGCATTTTAATCTGGACTAACCGTGCCCGAATGCGTGAAGCAGCGAGTGCGGATTTTCGAGACCAGATGCAGTGGGCGGCAGAACATGTTGGTAATGCAGAAAGACCGTATGAGCAACTTTTTGCGATGTTGCTTATTAACCGATATGGAGAGCAGCCGCCTAAATGGCTTCCTTCAGTCGATCGGGGTATAGCCACTGACCTGCAAGAGGCGGTTCAGAAGACCCTAGAGGTTCCGGAAGACAGCATTGTAATCCCAGCACGTGCATACAACGATACTTCACCAAATACACCTGCATCAGATGAAGTGCATGAATCAGATCAAGAGTATAATAGCTAGAACACCCTTATGCTAGGTAGCATATTACTGGGCAGTGGATGTAAGGAGTTACTTATGACAGTCATAAGTATTCGTAAAGCGGCTGACGGCGGGAACGTCATACGTCCTGTCGAAAACCAAGACGAGATTCTTCGTGGTTATATCGCACAAAATTATCGAGACATTGAACGTCAGGTGAAGGAACGTGAACGCCTTAAAGCTGAACCTAAGAAGGGTTTCTGGAATAGTTTGCTCGGGCGTTTAGGCTCGCGTTCTTCTTCATAAGCTGAAAGTGCTGAGGGAGAAAATTGACGACCGTTTTTTATCGTGGTGAGCGCCGCGACGTTAAGTCGTTTACTCCCGAGGAGCGCAAAGATTTTTTGCAGCGTAACCAACGTGAGATTAATGAAGCCAAAGAAGCCATTGCAGGTATGAAGGCTCGTATTGCCGAGTTAGAGCGCATTCAGGCGATGAACCCAATACGCCGCTGGTTCTATCAGAAGTTCCATATTTAGCGGAATCCCGAATACGTAGACCCGCACGATTGCCCGCTCAAGGACGCATCGTGCGGGTATTTTTATGCGCATAGATTCAGTCAGCAAACTCGCATCTTGGCTCGCTAAACCATAGCCTGAACACCCACACATCGGATAAGGTTCGCCAGGGCGTGTGATTAAACACGTGTAACCTCAGTTGAAAAGTTCGGCAAGGCGAACTATTGTTAAATTACCCTGTTTCGCACCGGTTTATCGAGGAAGATCGACACCTAGGTACGAAGCCTCAATGAGTCGGAGGCGATCCCTACAGGTCAGCAGGGTAATGCATCCGCAGCATAAGAAAGCGAAATCATGACAACCGTATTCACTGCGCACCGTCACGGTGCGAACGCTAACACTGTAAGTACCGCACATCCGCGCCGTTTTCTCATGCTGGGGATAGCCCTGGCCAGTATCCTTGTGCTTCTGCTCAGCGCCTGCACTTCGGCGGGGAAGCAAGAAGAAAAGAAGACTGTGCTCACCACCTTCACCGTGCTGGCGGACATCGCTAAAAACGTTGCGGGTGATCACCTGAATGTCGAATCGCTGACCAAACCCGGCACCGAGATTCACGAGTATGAACCTACTCCCAGCGATATTAAGAAGGCGCATGATGCTGATTTGGTGCTCGACAACGGGCTGAACCTGGAAAGCTGGTTTACCAAGTTTGTGCAGGATTCTAACGCCCCGCACGCCACCGTGAGCGAGGGGGTACAGCCGATCAATATTGCCGAGGACGCTTATGCCGGCAAACCCAATCCACATTCGTGGATGAGCCCCAAGAACGTGCAGATTTACGTGGACAATATGGTGCGCGAATTCAGTAAGCTTGACCCCGCCCATGCCGATGATTACCGCACCAATGGGGAAAACTATAAGAAACAGCTGCAGCAGGTTCAGGATGAGCTGGTGCGCGATGTTAGCGTTCTGCCTGAGAATCAGCGGGCGCTCGTAACCTGCGAAGGTGCTTTCTCATACTTGGCGGCGGATGCCGGTCTCAAGGAAAAATACATTTGGGCGGTGAACTCTGAACAGCAGGCAACCCCCTCGCAGCTAAGCTCGACCATTGATTTTGTGCGCGAGAACCAGGTGCCCGCCGTATTCTGTGAGTCTACCGTTTCGGATGATCCCATGCGTCAGGTCGTGGATGCAACCGGCGCCAAATTCGGCGGCGTGCTTTATGTCGATTCCCTCTCTGAGGCGAATGGTCCAGTCCCTACCTATCTTGATATGATTCGTCACGATGCGCGCACCATTGTCGCGGGGCTGACGGGCAAGCAATCTTAGCCGGTCGGCGGCGGGAGAGTAGGCCGCCGCATACTGCGCCCCCCCGCCGGTTCGTGGTGAGGGGCGCATCCCACCGTCACGGATGACGAGCGGGGCTCAGAAGAAGTACGCGAACGAAATTTTGTCGGATACAAAACCTATGGAAACACTGCTGAAAGTCGAAAATTTGGGCGTCCATTATGGAACCGTGCGCGCCCTGTACGAGACTACTTTCGAGCTTGGTACCGGGAGTATATGCGGACTGATCGGCATGAACGGTTCGGGAAAATCGACCCTCTTCAAAGCCATCATGGGCGTTATCCCCGCGCATACCGGAACCGTGGAGATCGCGGGCAAAGAACCATACCTTGCGCGTAAAAACGGCATTGTCAGCTATGTGCCGCAGAGCGAAGAAATAGACTGGAGCTTTCCCGTCTCGGTGCGTGAGGTTGTGGCGATGGGGCGGTACCGCGGGCTGGGCATCACCCGTCGGCTGCGTGCCACCGATAAGCAGGCGGTCGAGCACGCCCTAGAGCGCGTAGAGCTGACCGAGCTTGCGCATCGTCAAATCGGGGCACTCTCGGGCGGGCAGCGCAAGCGGGCATTCGTGGCGCGGGCGATAGCGCAGGGTGCACGGCTTCTATTACTTGATGAGCCCTTCGCCGGAGTGGATAAAAGGTCAGAATCCATGCTCATTCAGGTGTTGAAACAAATGCGCAGCGAGGGTGCCACCGTGCTGGTTTCAACCCATGATTTGGCGTCCTTACGCGCTTTTGCCGATGATGCTCTGCTGCTGCGTCAAACGATTTTGATGCACGACACCCCGCAGGCGGTGTTAGCCCCCGAAAATTTGGTGCAGGCGTTTGGTATGCAGGTTCAGGCGGGCGCCGATAGCGGCGCATCCGACGAGCAGACCCGGCATGAGAAGGGAGAATAGCATGAGCATTCTGGATTACCTGGTGGAACCGTTCACCCTTCCCTTCATGACGCGCGCCATGGTCGTTACCGTGATTGCCGCCGTGGTCTGCGCGCTGCTTTCCTGCTGGCTCGTGATGCTCGGCTGGTCACTCATGGGCGATGCGATCTCGCACGCGGTACTGCCCGGCGTGGTGCTCGCCTATATTGCGGGAGTCCCCTTTGCCGTAGGGGCTGTGATCGCCGCACTCGTGGCCGTCACCCTAATCGGCGCGGTACAGCGCAGCGGGCGCGTGCGTGAGGACGCCGCTATCGGCATTGTCTTCACAACTCTTTTTGCGCTCGGGCTCGTACTGGTTTCAGTGACACCCTCAAGCACCGACCTGAACCATATTCTTTTCGGGAACGTGCTGGGCGTATCCTGGCCGGATGTCTGGCAGGTAGCTATTCTCGCCGTCATCGTGGCGGGTGTCCTGCTTATTAAACGCCGCGATTTTATTCTGTACGCCTTCGACCGCGGGTTCGCGCACGCTATCGGGCTGCGCCCCAGGGCTCTTGGCGCGCTGCTTCTGGTGATGCTGGCGCTCACGAGCGTGGTGGCGCTGCAGATCGTGGGAGTTGTGCTCGTAGTCGCCATGCTTGTGATTCCTGGATCGACCGCGCGTCTGCTCACCGACCGTTTCACGCCAATGCTCGCGGTATCGGTCGGAGTGTCGATGCTGGGCACACTCGTGGGGCTTTATAGCAGCTACCACCTGGATATTTCCCCCGGCGGTGCCGTGGTCGTTACCCAGGGCATTATTTTCTTGACCGTGTATATATTCGCCCCGCGCTACGGAATTCTGGGACGGATGCGCGCGGCACGCCGCCCGGCAGAACAGGCAGAAGCCTAGGTTTGCGGCAGATTCGCGCGGGATCATGAGTTCACCCGGCGGTCAAGGCTCTCCCGGGCGCAAGCCGCCACCCACTGACCCTTATAAGGCATCCGACACCCGAGCCCCAAGGCAAAATTACCGAGGCAAAGCTATGACGAGCGAGAGACGAAAAGCCCAGCCGCTGCGGCGGTTCCTAAGGGTATAGCGCTCGAATTCGGGTTTTGAGCGGCAGGAGCATCAGAATGATTGGCGTGCGCGAGAACCCGCACATTAACCGCCTCCGAAAAGGGGGCGCCCTCTTCAAGAAGTAAACGCGCGCCGGGAACAAAACCGTGATCCTGCAGATAGCGCAGCAGCTTCGGGTCGGAATCGGTGATCCGCTCCAAAATTACGCGCTCGCCGGGCTCGCACTGGGTAAGCGGAACGGTCTGCGGGAATGAGATACGCCCGGACGCATCCGGAATAGGGTCGCCGTGCGGATCGCGCGTAGGATGGTCCAGAATCGCATCGATACGCTCAATCATGAAATCAGATACCGCATGTTCGAGCACCTCGGCTTCGTCATGCACACGGTCCCAGGTGTAACCCAGAGTTTCCACTAGGAAAGTTTCGATCAGGCGGTGGCGGCGGATCATGGCGACCGCATAGGTGCGCCCCAGCGGGGTGAGTTCGATGGCGCCGTAGCGCTGATGATCGATCAGATCGGCCGCCGCAAGTCGTTTGAGCCCGTCTGAGACCGAGGAAACCCGCAGCCCCATACGTTCGGCTAGAGCGGATGCGGTCGCGGGAGCTTCCGTCCACTCTTCAAGTGACCAGATGGCTTTGAGGTAGTTCTGGGTGCTCACAGATAGTTCTGACAGGGGCATAAGGATAAGTTTACCGAAGTTCGGGTTCGGGTGTGCCTTTTCTGACTGCGAGCAGATAGTATTTCGACGAAAAGATAACGAATTGCTATCTGCTCGCGCGTGGGTAGTCTCGGTTAGGATGGGGTCATGAGCGTTCTTCTGTACGACCCCGATTGCGGTTTCTGCACCGCGAGCGCGAATCTGCTGCGTCGCCTCGAACCGAGGGCGCGTATTTTGCCTGGAACGCCTAAAAATCTTGTGCAGTACCGCGTGGATGCGCGCCGTTTCGCCCACGCCTTGCCGTTCATTAACGATGCTGGGCAGATCATCTACGGTTCGGATGCGATCGCTCTGACCCTGCGCACGTTCTCGGATGCGACGCTGCGTGGCAAGTTCCTGCGTGCCGCCGGGGTTCTCCTGTTGAACCCGCCGATGCGGCCCGTCGCGCACCGAGCGTACCGTTTGGTGGCGGGGCATCGGGCACAGATTTCTCGCCTTACCTCTCGCTTGGGGTATACTTCTTCGTGCGTATGGAAACCTGCCTTTGACCTGTAGCCATATGATTTCTTGATTTTTTATATGCAACTGCTAGATTTTTTGCAATTTCCTGATATTCATTTAGTAGATACTTGGGTGGGTTATTTGCATAGTTATCAATTATTAAAGTAGCGTATCTATATTGTAGTTCATTTTCTCCATTGCTCATGTGGTCTAACGCCCATTGCATCTGGTTGCAAAACTCGGTGTTTGCAGCTTCCTTGGAGCGATTTTTGTTTGTATTCCAAGCAATTGCACTAGCAACTGATCCTACTAGAATTGCAGATAAAGCGTTTATAATAGGGCCATTCCAGTCAATCCCTGTAATTTTATCTGTAAGGGGCGGAGCTAGGACAGAGATAAATTTAATAATGAATGATGTAATGACTGTAAATCCAATAAATACCATGGATATTGGCACGCCTAATATAACTATGGCAAATATAAAAGTGATAAAGTTTGTAAACCACCCTTTTATATTTTCTCCTGTTATCTCACGGCGATTCTTTGTAGATTGTGTTTTCAAGATTGCTCCTATCTATAATTGAAATCATAACTAATTTAGAGGTTATCATACATTGGTCTGGGCGTGAAGGTTTTACTAAATCTATACTAAATAAAGATACTTCCAACAGTGAGCCGAACACGGTAAACTGAGATAACTAATGATGAGGGAAGGGAACGTGCTATGAGTACTCACACTGCTGAAGGACTATATAACTCCGTCATGCGCAATGGAAAACCTGCACGTTTACGTTCTGATTATAAGAAGGTCGTAGATACCGAAGTTGGTGAGCTACGGCGAAGCATTTCTCAGCAGGTCAAAGAACGTCAGCAAAGCAAGTTTCAAGATTCTCCACAGCCTTGGTGGACAACGGTGGTGAATCCGATTCGTAATATTTTTAATCGGTAGATTATCAATATTGAGGTTTATACCTGCATAACGTAGTGAGGTCATCCAGATAATCTGGATGACCTCATCGTTTTATTTTGTCGGGCTGGCAGAATCCAACCGGTTGAGCAGGTCGAGTACCGCCGGGCGTGCCGCCTGCTCTTCGTGCCAGAGCGAGCGCATGAGCGTGCGGCTGACCGCCTGGGTGGTAATGCCGAGCGCCTGTGCAACTGCCCGCTGTTGCCCGCGGACCCCGGGAACCAGCAGATCGACGACCCGCCATTCGGCCTCGGTACGGTCGGAACATACCCGATACAGCAGGCGTGTGAGCCCCGAAGCCATGTCTGCGACTGCGCGATTGTGTGCCGATACCGCAATACCGCGGGCGGGGGCGCCGGTGCGTGCCGCCTCCACGGCGAGCCGTGAGAATTCGAGGGCGTCGCCGGTGCAGTCGTTCGTGCTGACCGTTCCCAGTGCCCCGGCGAATCGGGGAATGCGCAGCTCGCCAACTCCGATGCCAACCCAGAATCCCTGCTCGCGCGAAGCATATAGGGCCGCCTGCAGGGCGTCTGCGGAACTCTCGAAAGCACCCTGAATTTCGTCCGGATAGGTTTGTGCGAATTCAACTCGGGGGTTGAGCTTGGAGAGCTTGTCGAGAAGCGCAGGCAATGAAACCTGGGGGGAACGTTGGATGAAGGTTAACACGAACACCCCTCCATTATGCCTGAGCGCCTCAGGTTTTGATAGGGTTTCGCAGCACGGGTTGCCATGGGCAAGCACGCCCGGGCGATGCTGTTTCTCACAATCGCGCCGGATTTGGCACCGATGACCGGGCGCGCCGCATAAAACTGTCTAATATGCCTTGTCAGCACTCGAATGCGGGTGATCCCCAGGCGGCGGCGGAGCGTACCAAACCCAGGTATCCGCCCAACGCCAAGAGTTCGGGGATGCTCTGCGGCACGAACCGGTGCAGGCTGTCGGATGCGACCAGCACGGAACACCACTGCCCGCGTGAGAGCGCCACGTTCAGGCGGTTAGGGGAGAGCAGAAATTCTGCGCCTCGCCCCGATATTCCGGCATTTGAGGAGGCCATTGACACGATCGTCACCGGCGCCTGCTGACCCTGAAACTTATCAACGGTCCCTACGCGCACGCCGTGACCGTCCGCATCCAGAAGCCCGGCGTGGCGCAGATGCTCCGCAATCGTATCGACCTGTGCGTTATAGGCGGCGACCACCACAATATCTTCGCCGGTGAGCTCGCGTGCAGGCTGATTCGCCCCGGGAGTCCATAAAGCACCCACGAACTCGCCCGCTAGGCGCGCGACGGCTGCCGCCTCTACTTCGGAACGTACGGTGCAGTGCTCGTGGTGAACGCCGTACATGTAAAGCCCGGGTTCGGCGGGCAGAACGGATTCTTCCCGTGCAGGAACCTTGAGGATGCGCTCGCTCGCCGCCGCTGCCGAGTGCAGCTTCCCGCCATAGGATAGTGTGGAAACCGGTGCGCACAGCTGCGGGTGCATACGCCAGGTGACTTGCAGAAAATAACCGAATGCAGCGGGCAGTACCGATTGCCCGCCGGACAGCCAACCCAGCGCCGAGGTATCCAGCGGGTACGGATGCTCACCCACCGCCACCTGCGGCAGCTGCTGCGGATCGCCCAGCAGAAGCAGATTCCGCGCGGCTCTTCCAACTGCTAGGGTGTTGGCGAGCGAGAACTGCCCGGCTTCGTCAATAACGAGCAGGTCGAGCGAGCCCTCAGGAATCCGGTTCGGGTTCGCAAAATCCCAGGCGGTCCCGCCAAAAAGAACGCCGGGCGAAGTTCCGGTGCCGGATTTTTCGCCGCCAGACCCGCCGGATTTGTCTAATAAAGCGGTCAGATCTTTATCACTGACCTCAACCCAGGGGTAATTGGGGAGCTGAGATTTGCCCTTGGCGCGCATCACCCACTCGGCGGGAAACAGGTTACGTTCCAGGCACGCGGTCAGCATATTTTCCACGACGGCGTGAGACTGCGCCACCACGCCCACTTTTGCGCCCGCCGCAACCAACCTGGCGATCACCTGCGATCCCAAGAAAGTCTTACCTGACCCGGGCGGACCTTGAACCGCCACATAGGAACGGTCAAGGTCACGAACCGCCGCGAGTACCGCCTCAACAGTGGGCAGCTCGGCGTGAGAAAACTCCGTCTCTTGGGGCAGGCTCTCGCGGGTTTTGAGCCGCGGCGGGCGGCGTTCGATAAGGTCAAGCGTCCCGGTCGCGGCAATGTTGGGGATCGAGTCTTCAGCCTCGACCGCTACGTGCATAAGCGCCGCCTCTAGCTGCTTCGTTGTCACGGGTGCGCCCGGGGTGAGCCCCAGCGGGAAAGCCGCATGTTCTTCATCGTTCACGCGGATGCGCTCGGCAACTACCATCACAACACGCTGCCCGCCACCTGTCGCCAAAGTAGCGCCCTCTGCGGGTTCGCCCGGTTCCTTATACGGTTCGAGAGACATAATTTTTGCCCCGAAAAACCCGAGTCTATGCAGTGTGTCTGGTACGCGAGCCTGCGGGTTAGTCGCGCGAAACGCCTCCACCTGGGAATCGATGCTTTCGTATGCCTTCGCAGGCGCATCGTCGGCACTATAAAGCAGATAATGCCCGGTATCGTCGGCCTTGAGAGTGTGCGAATCCGCCAGGGTGGCGACCGCACGCAGAGTACGCATTTTCGCCCCGCGCACGCGCTCCCAATCGGTTGCGGTCTCAACATTCTCGAAAATCACGCAATTGCGCGTATTCGCCCAATTCTCGTAGGGCTCGTGCAGGCGGCGCAGATGATCCCGCCAAAATGGTGCCTTTTCGCGGCGATAGAAATCGACTCCGGAGAGGAGCATCGCCAACCGGGTATTTTCGGCAGATAGCCCCCGATTTTTATGGTTTTGCTTTTCGAGCTCGGCAAGGCGTTCCCGCAGGCGCTCAAGCTGAGCATACTCTTCATCGTCGTCGGCAGGGGCGGCAGGACGCACCCGGTACGGATGCTGTGCCTTCGCGGGAATGCCCTCAAACGTCGATTCCGCCGCGGAGTCACCGGAATCCGCCCAGGATTCTTCGTCTGAATCATCGCTGCTATGAGGGACGAGCTCGGGTTCGTCAAGCGTTTCGGATGCGCCAGCTTCGGCCTCCGCACGTGCCGCACACGCTGGGCAGTCACCGCAGCTCAGCAGATCGGGAATATCGGCGAGTGCCATACCCGCTCGCCATGATGCGCGCAAAAATTCGTAGCGTTCCGTGAGGGTTTCCAGCACCGGGATCAGCCGCGCGAGCGGGTAGCGTTCCGTGCCCTGCGCGGTGCGTATTTCCACCTCGTCAGCCGCCGAATTCCCCGTACCCGCGCCGCATGAAGCCTGTGCCGCCTCCAGGAGTGCCACGACTTCTGGGTTTAACTGGGGCGCGCCGCTATCACTACGCACGACATGAGAGAGCTCGCTCGCGGTGGTGTCGTGTTCGTTCTCCCGGGTGCCTGCCGTATGCCGCGAAAAATCGGCGTAGAGCGCCGTCTCGCAGTGGTGAACACGCAAAAGCTCCGTAACGGCGACTCTCGGCAGATCGTCGGGCACGGATGCGGCAGAGGGTGAAGACACGAAACTATCCTTCGGAACGGGGTGAGTGAATATGCGCGGATAACCGCAAAAGTGCTTGTGATGCGTGGCTGCTGTATGCCCTCGGATATACTCGGCAGTCAGATAAATATACAATACTTTGCATATTCGTGCTCTACTGCGAGCTGGGAACCTCGGCTGGATTTTGACCCACTGCCTGGGAGGGCGCATCCTCCTGCGGCGCGCTGCCACCGGCGGGCGAAGCGGAAGACGAACCATCCGGGGCCTGCGAGGCATTCGGGGCGGAACCCGAACCTGTAGCATCGGGAGCCGAGGATGAGCCCGGTACCTGTGAGCCCGAAGGTGCGGGCGTTCCCGTGGGGTTCGCGGGCGGTTCGGTACGTGCCGCCACGATCGCCGCGGCGCTATCGACCGTATCCTTCGCGCCGGGCAGAGCCTCCGCACCGCCGACGTCGTTGAGCAGACTCACGAAAATCAGGCGTGTGCCGTCTGGGCGGGTCGCATACCCCGATAACGAAATGGCCGTGAACAGCGTGCCGGTCTTTGCCGCCACATGCCCGCGCGCATACTTATTCGCTTCTCCGCTAAAACGATCCTTGAGCGTACCCGAAACACCCGCAACCGGGAATCTGCGCTCAAGCTCGTCATGCTTCGGATGCGCCGCTAACGCCCCCAAGGTTTGCGCCAGGGTGCGTGCCGTCACCCGGTTCTGCAGGGACATACCGCTCACATCCGCCTGCACCAACCCGGTAACCGAAATCTTCGCCTCCTGCAGTTTTTCGCGCACAAGTTTCTGTGCCTCGGATGCGCTGCCTTCACGCCCCGCAGCGATCGCCATATTGCGCCCCAGCACCTCGGCGAGCACATTATCGGACTCTAGCATCATCACAAAGGCCTGATCGAGCGCGGATGCCGACTGAATCTGGGCGATCTGCTCGGCATCGGCCTCACGGGGGCGGCGGTCGGCAACCGTAAATACGTACCCTGCTTTGACCTCTGCATGCTCTTCACTCGCCTTATTGAGCACCTTCACGAACGCTTCTAGGGCGGCGATTCCGGCGTCTTGCGGGCGTGCCGGTTTGTCGGGGGTGGACTGCCCGGGTACGGTGTGCGAGGCCAGTGCGATCGGGTTAATCGGGGTGATCTGCCCGGATTCGAGGTCGCCGGGCTCCCAGCCGGGGTTAGTCGCGGAACCCGTGTAGATCGTGGTGTCGAGGTAGACGGGGAAGGTGCCGTGCGCGACCTTGCGTTCGTTCATCTGCTGCACGGTATCCGCAGCGAGCGTGCTCAGCCCGGCGCGCATCGTCGGTGAATCCGCGGTGGCCGGTTCCGTGGCTCCTTCCACGAGCAGAGTATCGCCGCCTGCCACCAGAAACAGCCCATTTTTACCCTGCGCCACCGAGGTTGTGAAAGTGCGTTCCGGGGCGGTCTGCACGAGCGCAAAATAGGTCAGAATCTTCATGTTCGAGGCGGGCAGGCGCGGGGTATCCGGGGCATCCGCGTAGAGCTCGCGCGTGCCGTCGAGGGCGGTCACGAGCATGGAATGGGCGGGGTAGGTGCGCTCCTGAAAGAGCTTATCAATCCGGGCTTTCAGGTCTTGAAGCTGCTGGGCATCCAGTACCGGAGTGGGGGTCGGCGTGGGTGTGACCGACGGGGTTATGGATGCGGTACCGCTCTGCGACTGCCCGCCGCTTGGGTTTGAGCATGCGGCAAGGAATAGCGTGGGTGCTGCACCGAGCAGGGCGCGGCGAGTGAACGGGGTGTTTATCGGTTGGGGTGAACGCATCTTAAGAGCATAACGAATTCCGCCGCGAAATACCGAGCCGGTTACACGCATCGCGAGGACTGCACGCTACCAGCCCGCCTGGAATAGCGCGGTGATGTTCACGGCAACGTATCGAAAGCACGATTTTTGTGGCATTGAATGGGTGTTGTGCACGCGTTCAGGGGGTACAATGGGGGAGTTGTTCGCCGCCTTGATGCGCGGTGCAGAGGCTTACATTCATAGAAAGAGGTTCCCATGGAACTCGACGTCACGATTGAAATCCCCCGCGGCTCCCGTGTGAAGTACGAGATAGACCACGAAACCGGTCGTCTGTATCTAGATCGCGTGCTGTTCACCTCAATGCAGTACCCCACCGCATACGGCTACTTTGAGAACACACTCGGCGAGGATGGCGATCCGCTGGACGCCATGTTGGTTCTAGACGTTGATATTGTTCCCGGGGTGATCGTAGAGGCTCGCCCGGTTGCCGTCTTTAACATGACCGACGAGGCTGGGGGCGATGCGAAGGTGCTGTGCGTGCCCACCGATAAGCGCTACGATCACATCAAGTCGCTGGCGGATGTGCCCGAGCAGCTCAAGGCCGAGATTCAGCACTTCTTCGAGCGCTACAAGGATCTGGAACCCGGCAAATGGGTGAAGGGCGAAGGCTGGGACGACATCGCCGCGGCAGAGAAGATGGTTCAGGAGGCGATCGACCGCTTCGCCGCTGAAGGTCACTAGGCCTTACTCGCGTTCCTGTTAACATCGGGAGCGGTTTCTTCATTCGGGAGCACTTTATTTGCTCCCGCATGAAGAAACCGCTCCCGTTTGTATTAGGGGGGGCAAGAGCGGTTCTTGTGGTTGCTATTATGGAGCCGCAGTTTTCCCGAGGAGCTTTATTAAAAATTAATTTTATTGTCGTTGCACTGCGCTACGTGAACGTATAGTGTGGGAAATAATACGCTGTTCATTAAATCTTTTATATGCATGCAGAGACGGATAATTAGCCCATAATCTGGGTATCCGCACGCGATATAGCATTATGTATTTCTTAATTAAGAGTTTGTTGTGCACCAGGAAATTTGCAGCATATGACGTCCTTGAAATGGATATGTCGTGGTGAGGAGTATAAATGAAAGGCTTGGTATGTGATTGTCGAAATGCCATTCGTTTAACTGCCACAGCAGGGGTTTCTGCGATTTTCGCGGGTGCTGATGTTGCTGCGTGGTCTACTGCTCCGAACGTAATGCGCAAGGTTCTTGATATCAAAAATGTAAGCAATACGTCGTATGGCACTATCGGCAAAACTAGGCCCGTTGTCGCCCTGCGAACGCGCGCTTCAGCCCTAGTCGGGACAATAACGGAATATATTAAAGCCATTGGGTTGAGCCGAAAAACGAATTGGCTTGGGAATAGTGTGTCTGGTACAGGGAACACTATCCGTCAGAGGACCTTGTCAATGAGGGCGGTGAATGCGCCGCAAATCCTTGGGAAGCAATACTCACCCTTGAGGGAGTTACCTCAGCCTGTCTTCCAGAGGCTATCTTCGCAACTTTATATGGCATCGCTCGTCTGGGGCAGCGTGTCTATGTTGCGTGGAGGGCGCACGAAGGAGCGTCAGTATACGCCGGATCATCCAGAGTATGTAGCGCTGACGAGTGCACTGAAGGGTGGTTACTTCAGTGGTTTTTTCGAATCGTTCTGTGTCTTTTTCGTGATTCTCGGTGCTCGGGCTGTTGCGCCAGCTTCAAAGCTTTCTGCGCTGTCTCTTCCGCGGCTGCAGATCGCTGGTATCGTATGGATTTCCTACCTCATCTTCCCGCTAGTACTCACGTTAGCTCAGCGTCCGTTGGTTGTGCGTGCGCAGCATCCCTCTCCGGGAGGACTGCTATTTGCTGCATGCGATATCTTAGCGCCGCCCCTGGTGTATCTGGCGGTAACACTAGGGATGTTTCAGGAGGTAGGCAAGGCGGCAACAGTAGGTTCCTGTGCCTTAGTTTTCTATCTGATTTACGCGGCGTGGCTTAAGCCCTGGAAGCCTGGTTTAACGCGTACCCAAGTGCGTCACAAAATTCAAGAGACTAAACGGATGACCCGCGAACTGGTGGGCGATATCGCGCAGGAGTACGCCGGGATGATGCAGGAGCGTGCTGAGGTTATGCAGAAGTACGCTGATGTTGATGACCCAGCTATTAAGAACCTATTTCTGCCGACTAATCGCTACCGTATACCCCTCGATTATGAAAAACGAGGAGCGCTTCCGTATACGCGGTGAAAATACTCCAAAACGTTGAGAATGCGGGAAGGGATACGTATATGAAGAGTAGTCAGTATACGCCGGATCACCCAGAGTATGTACCGCTGAGCGCTGCGTTGATGGGTAGTTTTATATGGCGTCTGCTCGAAGTATTTTGCGTATTTCTGCTGATTCTTGGTGCTGGGGCTGTTGTCTCCGCCTTAGGGTTCTCTGCTTTGTCTCTCTCAGGGGATCAGGCGACTAAGATCGTGCTGATTTCTTACCTCATCTTCCCGCTAATACTCACATTGGTGCAGCGTCCGTTAGTGGTGCGTGCACAGCACCCCTCTCCAGGAGGGAGGCTGTTTGCTGCATACGAAATCTTAGTGCCTCCACCGGTGTACTTGGTTGTGGCACTGGTAGTAACTCAAGATATAGGTAAGGCAGTAATGGTGGGGGTCTGTGCTTTAGTTTTCTATCTGGCCTACGCGGCACGGTTTAAGCCCTGGAAGCCTGGTTTCACTCGGACAGAGGTGCGCAGCAAGATTGAGCAGACCAAGCAGATGACTCGTGAGATGTTTGGTGAGGCTGCGCAGGAGCGTGCTGAGACGATGCAGAAGAGCGCTGAGGTTGATGACCCTGCGGTCAAGGATCTGTTCCTGCCAAGTAATCGTTATCGTATGCCTCTTGATCATGACGAGAGGCGTTCCTAGCTCGCTTCTTTCTTACGCTGCACCTGCTAGTGCATCTGCATGTTTCGGGAGCGGTTTCTTTATTTGGGAGCACCTTAAGTGTTCCCAAATAAAGAAACCACTCCCACTTGTGTATGAGTGTCTTCTCATCTAGAGAACCTCAAAATTTTTCCGAAAAATAGTTCGTATTTACTGTATTTTTAGTCTCCCTGCGGTGTAAAATTCTTAAAAACCGAACTATTATTCGTATTTTTGAGGGGGATGCGGCCATCATGCCGCACACACGATGGCTTTTCATGCAGAAGAGTTTGCTCAGAACTTCGGGCAGCGAGTGCGGCGCATCCGTAAGGAAGAACGGCTCACCCAGCTGGAACTTTCCTATATGGTGGGTGTAAGCGATAAAACGATTCGTGATATTGAACGTGGTAAGCCGGGACCATCTTTTGGGTCTGTGCTCAAAACCGCTGAAGTGCTGGGTATATACCTCGTTGTAGAAGGTGCAGATCATGCCTAATCCAGGACTCCTCAGAGCAGACATCTATAAAGCGGGACATCTAGCCGCGCGGCTCACACAGCACAGTTCGATACACTGTGCATATGAGCGAGAACAACACACAGAACCTGCTAAATGTTGAGCGCATCGCCAAAATCGTGGGCAGCCTGGCGCCCGCCGGGCCGCGCATGAAGCCCCAGGAGATGGCGGGCGTGGTCGCATCCTTGCGCAAAGCGGCGGAAGAATCCGTGGACCATGTGCACCGCATCACCGGGCTTGATGCGGCACAAGACCTGCGCGACTCCGAGGTTTTGGTGATCGATCGAAGTACCTGGGCGAAGGCGAACGCGCAGGCGTTCTCTATCATGCTCGTACCCTTCGTCAAGCCTGCATTCGAGAAGATCCAGCAGAAAAAACCGCATGCTGACCTGAATAAACTCCAAGAAGGGCTGGCCTTCGAGGTCGGTGCCGTGCTCTCGTTCCTCTCCACCAAAGTGCTTGGGCAATATGAACCCTATGCGGCGCTGGCAGGGTACGGGCAGCCGGGCGGTCGTCTGATGCTGATCGCACCGAATGTGGTCGCCGTTGAGCGTGAACTCAACGTTGAACCCGAAGATTTTCGCTTGTGGGTGTGCCTGCACGAGCAGACGCATCGGGTGCAGTTTGCCGCCGCGCCGTGGCTGCGCGACTATTTTCTCGCCAAGATTACGGAGCTGGGCGATAGCGCCGCCAGCACCTTCGACATCAAAGATGCGTTCCGTGCCGCAGCCCAGGCCCGCGCCGAAGAACCCGGGGAGGGGCGCGCGCATCCTGTGAAAGAAGCCACCGCGAAGGCACGCAAAATCGCGAGCGAGCTGACAGCCATTATGAGCCTGCTTGAGGGGCACGCAAACGTGGTGATGGATGCCGTGGACGCCCAGATTGTGCCGACCGTCAAGACGATTCGCCGCAGGTTCAACCGCCGCAGCTCAACCCAAAAGTTCCTCACAAAGCTCATTTACCGGCTGCTGGGCATGAACAAAAAGATGGCGCAGTACCGCGACGGGCAGAAGTTCGTTCAGCATATTGTGGATGCGGTTGGCATGGAACGCTTCAATGTCGTGTGGGAGCGGCCCGAGAACTTGCCGACCGAGCGGGAGATTCACAACCCGGACGCCTGGATCAAGCGTGTGCTGGACGAGGATGCTAAGGCGGCTGTGGCTGGTGGTAGGGATGAAGAGAATACCGCGTAATCCCAGAACGGGTTATATGACAAAACCGCGTGTTTCGTGACAATTTTTGTCACATAAAATGTCACGAAACACGGGGGTGTTTATATGGTATATATACCCGTAAATCCCCGGTATAAAGCGGGACTAATCGCTGTGAGTCTTATGTTTATGTGACAAAATTACGTGACAAAACTCTAGATTTACATGACATTTTGTCATGTAAAACCCTTTTACGTGACACTTTATGTGACAAAATGCCCTGTTATATGACAAAATTTGTCGTATAACATGTCACGTAACAAAATCCTGTCAACACTAGGGGAACACCAGAACTATGGAGTGGACTGCAGAACATATTACGACGGCCCTTAATGCTCTTCGCTCTCACGGTGGTGACAGCCCCTACCTCGAACTCAAAAAAGCCAGCGGCGGCATGCCTCAAAACTTAGGTCCAACTCTGTGCGCTTTCGCAAATATGCCTGACGGCGGAACCCTCATTCTCGGAGTCGATGAAAAAGACAATTTCGCCATTACGGAAATTGAAAAACCGGCACAACTTCAGGCAAGTATCGTATCGCTGGCTCGCAATAATATCTCCCCATCACCGTACATAGAGTTTTCTACCCCGGTTCTTAACGGCAAAACTGTTCTCGTCGCCGAGGTACAAGGATTACCCATCGGCGATAAACCAGCCCGCTACAAAGGCAAAGCATATTTGCGGCAGGCTGATGGAGATTACCCTATGAACGATGCCGAACTGCGGATGCTAGAAGTCGCCAAATTTCACGCTGACGAGCAGGTTTCTTATGATGAAGCCCCCGTACCCGGCACCAGCGCGCAGAATCTCGACCAATCGCTCACCCAGGAATATGTGGGAGCCATCCGCCAAACAAGCCGCCGTCTGCGTGAGAAAAGCGATACTGACATACTGCGCCAGACAAGCGTGACAACTGCATCCGGTGAACTTACCCTTGCTGGACTTTATGCGCTCGCGAGTTACCCGCAGGGTCCACGCCCGGCACTCGAGGCAACCGCAGCCGTCATCCTTCCGGCAGATGCTCCCGGGCGGCACCAAAACCTGCAAACATTTGATGGCCCCCTCCCCGAAATGCTCAGCGATATGCTCCGCTGGACGGAAGGGAACCTACCCACCACCGCCTACTACGGGGACGACGGCAACCTCAGGAACGTTCCCATCATTCCACTTGCTATCGCCCGAGAGATTATCGCTAATGCGCTTGTACACCGGAACTTGGGACCCTACACCTTGGGACTGGGCAAAAGCGTTCATGTGCGAATCCTGCCGGATCGCCTCGTGGTCGAAAGCCCTGGAGGCGTTATTGGATTGTCTGTCCGTCAACTGGAAAGCTCGGAGCATGCGCAGGTTGCAGTGAATCAGCGTCTCTACAACATTGTGCGTCATCTGCGCACACCCGACGGAGCTCAAGTTATCGAGGGCGAAGGCGGTGGAATCCGTGAGGTTCTTGAACTCGCGCACCCCTACCAGCTTCCCAAGCCGCAATTCATCAATACGGGTGTCAAATTCAAGGTTATTATTTTCTTTC
Organism: Rothia sp. HMSC058E10; assembly: GCF_001809415.1. Taxonomy (NCBI): domain Bacteria; kingdom Bacillati; phylum Actinomycetota; class Actinomycetes; order Micrococcales; family Micrococcaceae; genus Rothia; species Rothia sp. HMSC058E10. The sequence goes on from NZ_KV797612.1 coordinate 195,952, forward strand.
CTAAAACATCGGTCAGCCATGTGATACCTGAAGTATCTCGGCGCTCGTATAGTGCCCCTCAAACGGTAACAGACCTTCCCCGACCCCACGAACCAGAACCTAGCGCTGTTTATCCAACACTAAAATCGCTGAAGAACGCCCAGGTGGTCATGGATGCTTTTGAAGGGCAAGACCGATCCGTCACCGAAATTTCGCGGTTCACCGGGTTAACGGCGCGACAGGTACGCTACGTCCTTCACGCACTTATGCGTGAAGGATACGTGGAAATGGACGCATCGGCGGGACCGCGGAATACGGTGTATCGTCTCATCACACCATAACTACCGTGAATCGCCCCAGGAGGGGGGGGATTCTTGCGGAATTGTCTGTAGACGGCATATACAACAGAGAAGGACAACACATGCAACATGGACGGCAGGGGCGGCTGCATCCGGCAGTGGGGACGGCTCGTCGGGAACTGGCGCGCGCGCTGACGAACCTGCTGGGTGAAGGCACCATCAAGGGGACCGGGCGTGCGCGGCGAGACTCGACCGTATCGCAGCAGGGCGCAGAAACCGAGAAACCCCTCGTGCTGGTTGCATGCAGTGGCGGGCCAGATTCGCTTGCGCTCGCCTGCATTGCTGCGCATTTTGCGCGTCGTTCCGATGTGCGTGTGGGCGCCGTCGTGGTCGATCACGGACTGCAAGCCGACTCCGCTGAGGTTGCCGCAGCCACCGTAGAAACCCTCACGAACCTGGGGCTATATCCCGTGCTCACGGAGCGCGTGCAGGTTCCGCAGGGCAGCATGGGTCCCGAAATGGCGGCGCGAACCGCCCGCTACGGCGCCTTTGAACGCATAGTGCAACATACCGGTGCACGGGCTGTTCTGCTGGGGCATACCCTTGACGATCAGGCGGAAACCGTGCTCCTGGGGCTTGGGCGCGGTTCGGGCACACGCTCCCTCGCAGGAATGCCGCCCGCGCGCATCGAAAATGGAGTCACCTACCTGCGACCCTTCCTCACGTTGCGCCGCGCCGATATGCTGAATATTTGCGAAGCCGAAGGTGCCACCCCCTGGAACGACCCCACCAACACCGACCAGACGCTCATGCGCGCTCGCATTCGGCACACCATCCTGCCGTTCCTGCAAAAGCATCTTGGTGGGGATGTGGCACTCTCTCTGGCGCGAACCGCCGCAGTCGCCGGGCCTGACGCCGAATATTTGGATGCGCTCGCTGCCACCGAGTACACCCGCCTGAAGCTGCCCGCTGGAGTTCATCTGCCGGACATTCCCGGGGCTGATACGGTGTCCGGCGACCACTCCACGGAGGCCGCCTCTGAGAAACCTACTCCCACAGTTATTACCCTGAACCGCGCGGAAACGGCGGCACTGCATCCTGCCCTCCGGATGCGCGTGCTCGCCCTGGCGACCCGCGCCGTGCAGGGGGAGAACCCCGGGTTTGAGCGGCTGCAGGCGCTTGACGAGTTCGTCGCCGAGCACGCCACTGCCGGGCCGGTGCAGCTGCCCGGGCATGTGAGCGTCTACCGCCGCCGCAGGGTGCACGATCCCCGCACCGATACACGCGTGGATGCACTGGTACTTATTTCCCAGCGGTAAGAGAAAACCTTCGACTTCATAATTCAGTTATTGTGTTGCAGCTCTCAAAGCGACTACAGTGCAGTGTTAAAATAGCAGGGTACTGAAAACCCTTGACTCTCGATATATCACAAGGATTTAGCGGCACGCGGAAGGAAAAACATGGGGCTTTTTTGGCAGCGATAAGAACCCGAGGGCAGAACTTGCCGTTCTCTTCGTGAAGGCAGACGAACCGATGGAAGCCGCCATCGATTGGGCTCGTTCCGTAGCGGACAAGGCGGGTCTTGACCCCGCGAAGGATGAGGTTCAGCTGATTCGCGAGTTGCGCCGCACAGAGCTGAATCTTGATCTGAAAACCGCAACCTACCTGGCCGAGCAGACGGCGAAGGCGGCGCGGTAGCGGTTTATTCGTGTTTACGGGAGCATTCTTCCAAAGCACCCCAGCAGACACCCGTGAAACGTAAGCCGCGCATCAGAATTTAAGTCATACTTAAAGCGGACCAAGAAAATATACCCGACCCGGCGAAACATTCGGGCGGGTTCGGCGTGAAGACGCCCCGGCAAGAAAGAAGAATCCGTGCAGGCTCAAGACGTGCAGGACGATCTGAAGAACGTACTCTTTACCAAGGAAGAGATTAATGCGAAAGTTGCCGAGCTGGCGGCGCGCATCGACGAAGATTACGAAGGCAAAGACGTGCTCCTCGTGGGGGTTCTCAAGGGCGCCATTATGGTGATGGCGGACCTGTCCCGCGCGCTCAAGGGGCATTACACGATGGACTGGATGGCGGTTTCTTCGTACGGATCCGGCACGAAATCCTCGGGTGTGGTTCGTATTCTCAAAGACCTTGATACCGACCTGACCGGTCGTAATGTGCTGATTGTTGAAGACATTATCGATTCCGGGCTGACTCTTGCGTGGCTGCAGCAGAACCTCAAATCGCGCGGCGCGGAATCTGTGGAAATCTGCACCCTGCTGCGTAAGCCGAAGGTCGTCAAGACCGACGTTCAGGTCAAATACGTGGGCTGGGATATCGAACCTGAGTTCGTGGTTGGTTACGGGCTCGATTTCGCTGAGAAGTACCGCAACCTCGACTGCGTGGCGACTCTGCACCCGTACGTATACTCCTAAAACCCGGTCGTGCGCAGCGTGCGCACAAGATTTTTTGGTGCCCGCGCATCCAGAATTTTTATCAGGATGCGCGGGCCCGCTTATGTCTGCACGCAGAGCTTCTCGAAACCGTGCGCTATCCCTAGCCAATCCGCAGCCAGGGGTAAAGGTTTCCCTTGACGAGCTGTAGAGCGAAATCTATGAATAATGTGATGATTATTGATGGTCATAAGGCTGTTATTCAATACGATCCAGAGACAGAGATGCTGCGCGGTGAATTTATTGGTTTGAATGGTGGAGCAGATTTTTATGCAGATAACGTTGCTGACCTGCACCGGGAAGGCACGGCAAGCCTGCAAACCTTTTTGGAAGTATGCAGGGAACAGAGTTGGGGATCGACCGCTTAGACATGCTTCTGTACGCCCGCACTGACTCCTTTTAGCCTTGAGGTGAAATGCCGCCGATGTGGGCGTAATCTGGCGGGGTTAGGGTACATTTAAAGTTGCATCTTTCTATCGTCACGGAGTGCTACGGCACGCTGCGGCGCGTACCCGGCGTGTAGCCGTCGTAAACGTAAGGAATTAAGCATTGGCGCAAAAACCCAATAACTCGCCGAACGGCCCCGATAACTTTTTAGGCAGGCTGATCAATGGTCGCTGGCTGTGGGCTATCGTTATTGCAATTGTTGTCGTGGCGTTCTCGCTGAGCTCGCTTTTTGCGCAGGGCGCACGCCAGGTAGATACCAACGTTGGTTTGCAGCTGCTCAACGACCATCAGGTGAAGAGCGCGAAAATCTATGATGGTGACCAGCGTGTTGAGCTGCAGCTGAAGGAAGACTATAAGCAGGGCAGCAACAACTACGGTTCCTCCGTGAAGTTCTACTATGTGCAGCCGCGTGCCGAAGAAGTCGTGCGGGCCATGAACGGCGCCCAGCTGGAGAGCTACACCGATCAGCCGGTGGAAAACAGCTTCTTGGGATCCCTGATCTCTCTGTTGCTGCCGGTGCTTCTTTTTGGTGCAATTTTCTGGCTGCTCATGGGTCGCATGGGCGGTAACTCCTCGGTCATGAGCTTCGCGAAGTCGCGCGCGAAGAAGTTCAACAAAGATAACCCGACCGTGCGTTTCTCCGATGTCGCCGGTGTTGATGAGGCGCTGGCTGAGCTTGAAGAGGTGCGCGAGTTCCTTGCGGAGCCCGAAAAGTTTACCCGACTAGGCGCTAAGATTCCTAAGGGCGTGCTGCTGTACGGCCCTCCTGGTACTGGTAAGACCCTGCTCGCGAAAGCTGTTGCGGGCGAGGCTGGCGCGCCTTTCTACTCGATTTCCGGTTCTGACTTTGTTGAGATGTTCGTGGGTGTGGGCGCATCCCGCGTGCGTGATCTGTTCAAGGAAGCGAAGTCTAACCCCGCTGCGATCGTCTTCGTGGACGAGATCGATGCGGTCGGTCGCCGCCGCGGCGTCGGCATGGGCGGCGGTAACGACGAGCGCGAGCAGACCCTTAACCAGCTGCTTGTCGAAATGGACGGTTTCGACGGCAACTCCAACGTGATCGTGATTGCCGCAACCAACCGCCCGGATGTGCTCGACCCCGCCCTGCTGCGCCCGGGTCGTTTCGACCGCCAGATCGGTGTGGATGCGCCCGATATGAAGGGCCGCCAGCGCATCCTGGAGGTGCATGCCGCCGGTAAGCCGATCGACCGTCGCGTCGATTTGGGGCAGGTCGCTAAGCGTACCCCCGGTTTCACGGGTGCAGACCTGGCGAACGTGATGAACGAGGCAGCCCTGCTGACCGCCCGCGATAACGGCAACGTGATTGATGACCGTGCTATCGATGAGGCTATCGACCGTGTAATGGCAGGCCCGCAGCGTACTTCGCGCATCATGAGTGAGCACGAGCGTAAGGTAACCGCGTACCATGAGGGCGGTCACGCGCTCGTGGCTGCCGCCCTGCGCAACTCCGCACCGGTTACCAAGATTACGATTCTGCCGCGTGGTCGTGCACTGGGTTACACGATGGTAATGCCGCAGGACGATAAGTACTCGACCACGCGCCACGAGCTGCTGGACCAGATGGCCTATGCGATGGGTGGCCGCGCGGCTGAGGAAATCGTATTCCACGATCCCTCTACGGGTGCTGCGAACGATATTCAGAAGGCGAGCGATACCGCGCGCAAAATGGTAGCCGACTACGGTATGAGCGCCCTGCTGGGTTCGGTAAAGCTTGGCAGCGACGACACCGAACCGTTCATGGGCGGCGATCCTTCGGCGGCGCGTAACTACTCTGACAAGACCGCCTACAAGATCGATATCGAGGTGCGTAAACTTCTGGAAGAAGCTCATGATGAGGCTTTCCAGATTCTCGTGGAGAACCGCGATGTGCTTGACCGCTTGGCGTTCGCCCTGCTGGAGAAAGAGACTCTGCTGGAGAACGAGATCGCGGAGATCTTCAAGGATGTGCGTAAGCGCCCCGAACGCGAGCACTGGTACTCCAAGGAAGGCCGCGAACGCACCGACATTCCGCCGGTGAAGGCCCCGAGCGAACTTGCCGCAGAGAAGAACGGTCTGGAGGGCGATTCCGATCCGACCGTGGCGATGAAGGCTCCTACGACTGCATCTATGCCGACTGCGCCCGAGCACACGGTGCCGGGCCAGAACCTGCCTGGTCAGGGTGGTCAGCCTCAGCAGATGCCGCATCCGGGCACGCAGGATATTGAGGATACCGACCCGACCGTGGCGATGCCTCCACAGCAATACCCTGAGCAGCGGCAGTTCCCCGGTCAGTATCCTGAGCAGCAGTATCCGGGTCAGCAGAATGAGCAGCAGCAGAACCCGTACCCGTATAACAACCCGAACCAGAACCCCTATGGAGGGTCGGATGAGCGAGGATAACGGCTCGGGGGTAGATAAGCCGCGCATTGAGGCGGCGGTTCGGGAAATCCTGCTGGCAATCGGTGAAGACCCTGACCGTGACGGTTTACAGAACACCCCGGCGAGAGTGGCCCGCGCCTACGAGGAGTTTTTCTCAGGCTTGCACGCTGACCCGGCCGATGTGCTGGGCACGACCTTCGATATTGCCCATTCCGAGATGGTGCTGGTGAAGGATATCCCGTTCTATTCCACATGCGAGCATCACCTGGTGCCTTTCCACGGGGTGGCGCATGTTGGATACATTCCCGGGGCTGACGGCAAGGTGACGGGGCTGAGCAAGCTGGCGCGGGTGCTTGAGGTGTATGCTCGTCGCCCCCAAGTGCAGGAGCGGCTGACCACGCAGGTGGTGGAGGCGCTGGAGGAGCATCTAAACCCGCGCGGTGCGATCGTTGTGATTGAGGCCGAGCATATGTGCATGTCGATGCGCGGCGTGCGCAAACCCGGCGCGAAAACCGTCACAAGTGCGGTGCGCGGGCAGCTCAAGAATGCGGCAACTCGCGCCGAGGCGATGAGCCTGATTTTCTCGAAGCACTAATTTCTTATTCCGCGAGCAGGTGGTTTTGACCCGAGCAGGTAGGAAAATCCTATCTTTTCGGTCAAAAACCACCTGCTCGCATTAAACTCCGGCGCTACTAACCTAGAAATATTTGTTTTTACAAGGATGTATATGAGACCCCCTAGAATCCTGCCCGAATTCCTAGCGTGGGCAGATGAGATTGATGATGCGGGCAGAATTTCCGATCAAAACCATCTAGAGGCCGCACTAGGCTCGCCGTGGTTACCCAGGAGGAGCGGGTACCGGAAGATCGAAGAGTTTTGTGCCGCGATGGGTGCGGGGGAGAAGCCGTGCGCAGCCGAGGAAGGTTTTGCGTGGGTGAGGCCTGAACGGCTGATGCGACTTGTGCAGTCGCTAGCCTACGCTATTCCGCAGCATGTGCATGGTTGTTGGGTGAACGCCCGGCTGATGCACTGCCTGTTCAACCCAAGCATCGACAGCTCTTTAGACCTAGCACAGAATGTTCGCGATTTTCACGAACGGAACAACAGACACCCGGATCGCACCCTCAACTTTTCTGCTTTTTATGGCACCAAGACGCAGAGTTACGACCTGACGCCAGATGACGTACTAAATCACGTGATGTGCCCTGAAAATATTCTGTACCGCGAACTCAAAAACATTATTGGACCTGATATAACCGATCAAGAATCTTTTACCCGCACAGAGCGTTATTATCTGCGTAATTATGATTCAGCGCTTCTGGTCAATGACGTTGATGGCCAGTATTATGAGGCTTTTCGCAAGCTGCTCCTCAGACACTACCGTGCGGGAACTTTGGGCGATTATGTGCATCAGGCTGTTAAGAATCTGCGTACCTGCAACGTGGAGTTGTATCCGTTTCGTTCATCGTGGGTGAGCGGGGTTGAAGATTTACAGAATGTTTATTCGGATTTTAGCGCCCGATTGGTGTTATACCGCCTGGCGCGTTATCTGCGCGATGAACAGGAAAGCGAACCCGGATTCTGGCTTGTGATGCGTAGCCGCGATGCTTGGTATCGGCAAATTCAATCCGTGCTCACGAACCCTGAACCGCGTTATGGGCTGGGGTTTAACTCCCAGGATGCGCGCGAGCTCGCAGACTGGATCTTCACGACCTATGCTTATGAGCATTCTAGTCGTTCGGCGATCATGACCCCGCAGAATCTCAGAAGCCTCACTCCCAAAGCTAACGGGTCCCTTCAGAAAGGCGAGCGCATGAGCGCTGACGAGTATACCCGCCTGAAACGAGGCATCCTGCCGGGGTGAAGCTATGCGCTGCCCCGCGTGTGCATGGGTGGTTTCTGCTGCAGATGCTGTTTTATGCGGCTGCTTCTAATGCTTGCGAGACATATTGGTTAAGGCTCTGATGCGCGAATGCTGCCTGCTGGCTGAGTTTACGATGCAGTTGTGGGGATACCCGCAGGTTAAAGCGTCCCGAGAATCGTCGTAAATGATAGGGTTCTGGCACCGGTTTTCCTTCTTCCTCCAAGATATCGATAGCCTGGAGCACCACCTGCTGAATTCCGGATAAAGCCTCCAAAGAGCTATCAGCTAGGCAAGAGAGACTAGGAAACTCTGCAACGGTTCCCACAAATTCTTGGTCTTCTTCAGACCATTCGACGCGGTATGTGTATAGTTCTTCCCGAGGAATAGACATTTTATTCTGCCTCCAATTTTTCAATGGCCGCTAGTACCTGACGCACTTGATATGGCTTAGCAGATCCATTTCGGCCTTCTTGTAAGTTAACCAGCGGATCGCCAATCCAAGGTGTCTTGAAAAAGTGATGAGATCCGTGAATACGTGGTTCTCCAAAATATGCTTTACTCACTTTGATGAGATCACGAAAAGCGATATTCTTCGGATTATTTCGCATTTTCTGTAGGATCGTAACAACACTAGGCATAACAAGTATAGTACCAAATATAGTACTGAAATACTAGAAGATACATTAGGATACAGGCAGTATTATTCGTATGCACACAGCTGCATAGACGGCTTTAGAGGGTGGAGCATGCGTGCGATATAGGGTAAGGTAGTAGCAATCGGGTGAGCACCCAGGTCCGCTAAAACTCTGAGTGCCCGCCCTGTGAGGACGTTATACTAGCCAGCGGCTAATAGCGTCGACTAACTTAGCGACCGCCTCGATGAATCGTGAACCTGCCTCAACAAGTCGCACGATCGTCCGGGCGGTTTCGCGTTAAATCTGAACCGCCATTTCGTGCTCAACCAGACACGGCCCAAAGGACTGGTCCACCTTTGTAGCGCCCGTACACCGCCAGCCCTGCCGTTCGTAGAAGCTGATGGCGCGGGAATTTCCCTCCAAAACCCAGAGAGTCGCGTGCTCACATCCCCATGCGGCAAAGGTGCTGAGTGCATGGCTCATAAGGGCGTGGCCGACACCCTGGCCGAGGGCATCCGGGTCTATGTAGAGTGAGTGGAGTCTCCCGACCATTGTCCCGCCCGGAGTAGCCCTTTCGGCGCGGTCAGCATTGTTCGGTGCCGCGCTGAAACTGCAGAACCCCAGCACCGCATCGCCGCGTGCAGCGAGCATAAACGACTGTTTTTCACCGTCGCCCGAACCCTGCACGGACTCTGACCTGCTGGGCGGCGAATTCTGGGGAAACTGGCTGAGGTACCCGCGCATCCGCTCGGTGTCTTCGGCGACGCTGAGCGAATCAAGGTAATCCTGAGATATTAAGCCCTGATATGCAAACCGCCACCCCTGAACACGGATGCGCGCTATTGACTGCGCATCGTAGGGGGTGGCGGGTCGAATCATGAGGGCATCCGGCATGGCTTAATCCTAGCGGAACGCCTCTGCACGAGATAAAACTAGTGGGAGTCGGTTTTCGTTCCCGTGGGGTCATCCCAGCCGAGGACTAGGGTTACGACCATACCCAGGGAGAGGAACCCTGCGCAGGTTGCGACACCGAACGCGACCCAGCGCACGGCGGTAAGTCCATTCGCCAGAACAACCGTGATAAACGCCGCAAGAGCGATAAAGCCAAGAATCCAGGCGCCAACTTTCAGATTCATCTGAACCTCCAAAACCGTCAGTCTCTACGATGCGTCGTTACGTTCCGTCCGGCACCGTAGCCGTACAGAACTCTATAGTCATAAATCCAGCATACCCCCGCTACGCCCTGCATGAAAAAATGCGCATAGATTATGCAATATTAAATCCGGTCGCGAGAAGGTTGTTTTTCGCCGACAAGGTAGGATTTTCCGACCTGCTCGTACCAGAAACCACCTGCTCGCGGCACGAATGGGGACAGGTGCGCATCCGTTAGGATTAAATCATGCACGCAATGATGAGCCCGCAGCCCCCCGCACACCTGCCCTGTGACGCCGCAGCCGCAGAGCGAACCCTGGTGATGGGAATCCTGAACGTCACCCCCGATTCCTTCAGTGACGGCGGCGAACACTACACCGCGAACGACGCTCTCACCCACGCACGGCACATGATCGCGCAGGGCGCAGACATTATTGATGTAGGCGGCGAATCCACCCGGCCCGGTGCGGTGCGCATCAGTGTTGAGGAGGAACTTCGGCGTATTCTGCCCGTGATCGAGGGGCTTGCCGAAACCGGTATCACCATCAGCGTAGACACCATGAACGCAGCGACCGCCCGCGCCGCCGTAGCCGCCGGGGCGCACATCATCAACGACGTTTCAGGCATGAGCGTGAGCGATGAGATGATACAGACCGTCGCCGAGCTGGGCGTACCCTATATTCTGATGCACGCGCGCGGCACCTCAACCACAATGGATGCGCTCGCCGCCTACCCGCGCGGCACCGTCGCCGAGGTGCTGGACGAGCTCGCCACCCTGCGTGATCGCCTGGTTACCGCAGGTGTTCATGCCGAGAACATTATTCTTGACCCCGGGCTGGGATTTGCGAAGGGTGGCATGCAGGATTGGGAACTGCTCGCCGCCCTTGGGCAGCTGCACACGCTGGGGCACCGAGTACTAATAGCCGGTTCACGTAAACGTTTTCTGGCGAATGCGCTGAACGCTGCGGATGCGGCGCGCACTAAAACACAGAATCTGGCCGCGAGTGCGAACACCGTGCCCGACCAAATGCCGCCATCACGCGCCCCCGAAGACCGTGATGCCGCATCCGCCGCTCTCTCTGCGCTCGTGGCGGCCCAGGGAGTGTGGGGGGTTCGCGTGCACAATGTGCCCCCCACGGTGGATGCCGTGACCGTGGCGAATACTTTACGCACTATTACCCGCACCAAACAGACCTAAAATTATGTACCAGTATTCACATCAGCTAAGGAACACCATGCCGAACCCAGCGCACGCCTATGCCTCCTGCGACCGCATTACCTTGACCGGTGTTGCCGCCGTGGGTTTTCACGGAGCGCTTGATTTTGAGAAACGTGAAGGTCAGCCCTTCATCGTAGATACGGTTTTATACACCGACTTCACGCAGGCTGCCGCAACCGACGACCTCGCCCAAACCACGAACTATGCGGAAGTTGCCGAGATTATCCGCACGCATATTGTGGGGGAGTCCCTCGATCTGATTGAGACTCTTGCCGTGCGTATCGCCCAGAACATTCTGGACGAATGCGCATATGTGCATGCCCTTGAGGTGACCGTCAATAAACCGAAGGCCCCAATTGAGGTGACCTTCGGGAACGTGGCAGTGACCGTATTCCGGGAGCGTGAAGGCACGCAGATTCAGGGCGGAAAGGGTGCATGCGCGCGTGGGTAATGTGCCGAACGCGAACCAACCGCATCCTGCACCCGGTATGGACGCGTTAGCGCATACGGCGGTGCTGGCCCTGGGGTCAAACCTGGGCGAGAGCGAAACCACCCTAGAGCAGGCCGCCGCCGACCTCGTGCATCTTAGCGCGGGTGCAGTGCGGCTAGTAGGCGCCTCCGGGCTGTATGTGACGGAACCGGTAGGCGGCCCCGCCGACCAGCCGGACTATATCAACGCCGTCCTTGAAGTGCGCACGAGCCTTGACCCTTACGCGCTGTTAGCGTTGTGCCAGCAGGTGGAGGCGCATCATCACCGGGTGCGGCTTGTGCGATGGGGCCCGCGCACTCTCGACATTGACGTTATTACCTATGACGACCTTGTCAGCGACGATCCGGTTCTGACGCTGCCGCATCCGCGTGCGCATGAACGCGCTTTCGTACTGGTTCCATGGGAACAGGCAAACCCACAGGCGGTAATACCGTCTTGTGATGCCGCTACGGGCGAACAGACGCGGCATCTCGTTGCCGATTTAGCTCGCAGGGTACGCGCAGCCGATGAACGGGCGGGGGTTAACGCGGTACGATTTATGCGAGACATGAATTTGCCCAAGAACCTATTTGATAGTGGTGCTGAAAGCGAGGGCGTATGAAGCCCATCCGAATATCCGTTATTGCGTGTGCCGTGGCGCTGGGGCTTGTTGCTGCAACGATCCTGAATAATCTGGTGGTGAACGCAGGCGGCGGTGAGCTTGCAATGTCGCCTGTGGTGGCACTGATTTGCGTGGTAATAGCGGGTATTACGCTCTGGTTTGCGTTTCAGGTGGCGCGTTTTCGCAATGTTGAGACCCGGCGCAAAGCGAAATCCATGAACTCTCTCATGGCTGCGCGTACTTTGGCGTGTGCGCAGGGCGCAATTTTGACCGGAGCGCTGCTGGCGGGCTGGATGCTCGGGCTTATCGTCTACGATGTAGCGCTGGCGAGCGCTCGCGGTATTCCCGGGTTTTTCTGGTCTACTGTGGTGAATCTGGTTGGTGCTGTGCTGCTGCTGGCGGGCGGGGTGTGGGCGCAGTATCTGTGCCGTATTCCGCCGGATGATCCGGACGGTAATTCGTCGTCGGGCGGTTCGAATTCGGGTAAGCTTGCCGCCGATGGATACTCCCGCACGAGCGATCGACGATAGAGGGTATGTATGTCACAACTTTCACATGCTGAGGATGCTTCTTTCTCACACGAGGGTGAGGACTCGGTGACCGCGACCGAGGGTGAGTGGGTGCGCGCGCATCCTTCATATACCAAGATTCAGCTAATACGCGTCGTAGGGTTTTTTATCACGCTGGTAGGCGTTTTTGCGGCGCTGACCGTGATGTTTGAGTTGATGCGTTCCTCCGGCGTCCTGCCCAAAACCACGTGGCTGCCCGCTCTTACCGGGGCGATCGCCGCTGTCCTGGTGGTGTGGGGCATCTGGTGGGCGGCGGTGCTGCCGCGCCGCACCCGAGCGCTGGGTTATAGTCTGCGCCCCAACCATCTGATGGCGCGTCAGGGGTTGCTGTTTCGGCATGTGACGTCCATTCCGTATGGGCGCATCCAGTATGTAGATGTAGATTCCGGTCCTTTGGAACGTGCTCATCACCTGGTGCGTCTGACGATCCGCACCGCCGGGGTGACCGCTTCTAAGGTGACGCTGTACGGTATTCCCGCAGAACGTGGGCAGCAGTTGCGCGAGCTTTTGATACGCCGCGCCGATGAACGCATGGCGGCGCTGTAATGACACAGGAACCCCGAAACTCGAATAACCAGGACGTGCGTTCTGTCGAGCCTTCTACCACTTCTGAACATCAGATAACCCCGGATGAAGCTGCGGAAACCCTCACATGGTGGCGTACCGATGCGCGCACGTTCATCATGAACATATGGGTTTTCTTTGCTTTTATTATCTATCTCGCGTGGGATTATATTAAGAATTCCTTCAAAAATAATGCCGAGAATGATTACTGGAATATTCTGCGGCAGCTGCCCGAATATCTGCTAAACCACGTTGGACATAACCCGGTAATGCTGTATGGCTACGGTGCTGCGGCGGTCCTTATTTTTGGCGGAAGTATTCTTTCGTGGGCGTTTACCCGCTACAGCGTGAGCGCGCATTCGGTATACCGCCACAGCGGAATATTTTTCAAGAAACAGCGGCAGATTCGCCTGGAAAGCGTGCAAAGCGTCGATATTTCACGCTCACTCGTCGCCCGTATTTTGGGGCTGTCCGAGCTTCGGCTTGAGGCTGCGGACGGTGCTGAAGAAGCCCTGCATATCAAATACCTCCCGCATGCGAAGGCGCAGGATTTGCAGGAACGCCTGCTGCAGCGGGTGAGTACCCTGCGTGCCGCCAATACGCCAGAATCCGCCGATGCTGTGAATGCTCCGGCTGGGAAGGATCACGAGGTAAACCTCGCAGGGGAGCAGCAGGCAGAAGCAGGCTACAAGCCAGAACGGTTACTCCTCAAAGTCCCCAATTTGCGGGTTCTTGCCGCTATCGTGCTCAGTGCATTGTTGTGGGCACTCCCGGTAGCGATTATCTGGGTGGGCGGTACGATCGTGGGGTGGCTGATGAACCCGCAAAAGGAGTTGGGACAGATATCGCAGTTTATTTTTCCGTCCCTGATTCCAATTCTCGGTTTTCTTTGGCAGCTGTGGAGCAGCTTCGATCAGGGCGCAAATTTCACGGTGGAGCGCATCCGCCAGAATACTTCGGATGCGCGCGGCGACAGCCTGCGCATCACCTACGGATTCACGGGAACGCATACGCAAACCCTGTTCCCGCAGCGTATTCAAGCCCTCAAGATTGAGCAGCCTCTATTGTGGAAGCCCTTCGGGTGGTACCGAGTGGTGGTCAATATTGCGGGCGTGGCGGTAAATACGGAGGGTTCATCCGACGACTTATTTACCCGCAACACCGCCCTGCCCGTGGGTACCACCCGCGAAATGCAGCGGCTTCTTCACCTGCTGCTGCCGAATGTTTCACCGCACAGCCTCGAAACCGTGCAGGCGGTTATGGAATCATCAAGGTACAACCCCGCCGACAGCCGCGAGTTAGGCGTGGTGACGGCACCGCGCCGAACACGCTGGCTTAACCCGCTCACCTTCCGGCGTGACGGCTTCGCGCGGGTGAATACCGAACGGGTGGAAGCTGAGGCCGACCCGCACCATTCGGAGCACGCCCCCAATCGGAACCTTCTCTTGCTGCGTGGTGGCTGCCTGCTGCGGTTCCTCTCGATAGTCCCCGAACGGCAGGTGCTCGCGGTGCAGTGGTCGCAGGGTCCGCTCAATCGCATCCTCAAAACCGCGTGCGTAAGTTTGGGCAGCGTTCCGGGGCCGGTCAAACCAGCCGTCCAGAACCTAGAGGCGCACGATGCCGAACGCATTGCCGTCGAGATCATCACCCGCACTGACGGCACTCGGGCCTATTACACATCGCCTTCGACATAATTCCCTGTAGCGATCCGCCATGATCGTCGACGCACCTGGTGAACGCTGAAAAACACGCGGATTTTGCGGTACCTAATATACTTAAGAGTGTGACCACGAATCATCTGAAACCCGCACGCCTCGGCATCGGCGTTATCAGCGCCGGTAAAGTTGGCGCTGTGCTCGGTGCCGCCCTGCGCGCTGCCGGGCATTCCCTGGTGGGTGTGCATGCGGTTTCTGAAGCTTCTCAAGAACGGGCGGATGTGCTCTTACCCGGCGTACCGCTCCTTGAGGTGGAACAGATTGCCGAACGCAGCGAGCTGCTGCTGTTGGCTGTCCCCGACGATGAATTGGCTGGTCTGATCGAGTATTTGGCATCTTCCGGGTCTCTAACCAGTGGGCAGTTGCTTGTGCACACCTCCGGGCGGCACGGCACCGATATTTTCGCTCCCGCAACCACACTGGGCGCTATCGGCTTGGCGATTCACCCCGCCATGACTTTCACCGGTTTATCCCTGGATTTACAACGACTCACCGGTACGAGCTTTGCCGTGACCGGGCCCGCGCCTTTTATCCCTATAGCTCAGGCGCTCGTCGTTGAAATGGGCGGTGAGCCCGTCCACGTTGCCGAAGCCGATCGTGCGCTTTATCACGCCGCACTGGCGCACGCCTCAAACCATCTCGTCACACTTTTGGGACAGTCCCAGCAGATGCTTGCTAGTATCGGTATTGAAGACCCGGCGCGTTACCTCGGTCCGCTGGTTCGTGCGACCGTCGATAACGCGCTTGCGAGTGGCGAAGGCGCGCTGACCGGTCCCGTGGCACGCGGCGATGCAGGTACCCTGGATGCGCATCTTAATGCGCTGATAGAGTACACCGACCACGAAAATACACAGGATATCGCTGACTCATATGCCGCCATGGTGCGCGCAACCGCATCTAGGGCGCATAATAGAAACTTATTAAACGACGACCAGAAGGCTCGGATTGAATCTACCCTGCGAACCCACACCACGGGCACGCGTCAATCCGGTGCGATGCCTGACGATAAGGAGTTCTCGTCATGACTGAGACCTCGATGCCCCGCATCGTCACGACTATTACCGAGCTTCGCTCCGCTATTGCGGAGGCGCTTGCTGCCGCCCAGGAACGGCTGGATGAGCGCGCCCGTGCCGAAGCCGCCGAACAGGAAGGCGAGGTGCAGTACCGCAGCGCTACGCTCGGGTATGTGCCTACGATGGGTGCTCTGCATGCAGGGCACGCCACGCTTTTGCGCCGCGCGAGTGAACAGAACGATGTTGTGGTGGCGTCGATCTTTGTTAACCCGCTTCAATTCGGCCCCAACGAAGACTATGACAAGTACCCGCGCGCCCTGGAAACGGATGCGCAGGTCGCCGCCGATGCGGGCGTTGATATTATCTTCGCGCCCTCCGTGGATGAAATGTATCCCGAAGGCGAGCCGCTTATTCGCATTTCCAGCGGTGAGCTGGGCAATAAATTTGAGGGAATCACCCGCCCCGGCCACTTCGACGGCGTGCTCACCGTCGTGAACAAGCTCTTCAATATTGTGCGCCCCGCCGCGGGCTCGCACGAGGTGAACGCTTACTTCGGGCAGAAGGATGCCCAGCAGGTTTTGCTCGTGCAGCGCATGATTCACGACTTCAACCACGACATTACCCTGCGTCCCGTCGCTATTGTGCGTGACGACGACGGCTTGGCTCTTTCCTCACGGAACGAATTCCTCAGCGAGCAGGAACGCGAGGCTGCGCTGGTGATTTCCCGAACCCTTGCACTGATGCGCGAAAACTCGCTGAACCGCGGGTTTGAGAGCATCGATCTAGAGAGTGCACGGGACCGTATTAACTCAACCGAGGGTGTGCGCCTGGACTACCTGGAGCTTGTGGATCCGAGCAATTTCCAGCCGCCGACCGCCGATTCCGAGCGGGTGCTTGCACTAGTTGCGGCATATGTGGGTTCCACACGCCTGATCGACAACATGGATTTGCTGTAGCAAACCGTCACATTTGACCTCCTAAAACACGAGATAGGTACCTTTTGAGCAACGAGCAGAGCGCCACACCGGCCATTGCAGATATGTCCGAGCAGATGAAGATTCGCTTGGAGAAGCGCGCTAAGTTCTTGGAGACCGCGGGTGAAGCGTATCCCGTTGGGCTTCTGGATGTCGAAGGCAAGCGCATCGAACCGGATCATATCGCCGATATTCGCGCTCAATACGACCCGAAATTAGAGTCCGGCGAGCTCACCGCCGGGGACGAAACCGACCATGTGGTGCATGTGCCGGGTCGTGTTGTATTCGTGCGCAATACCGGTAAACTCTGCTTTGCATCCCTGCAGGCGGGTACGAATGGCGACCGCATTCAGGCGATGCTCTCGCTCAATGAGGTTGGTGAACAGTCGCTTGCCGACTGGAAATCCCTGGTGGATTTGGGCGATCACGTGTATGTGACCGGCCGCGTGGTGGTCTCTCGCCGCGGCGAACTGTCGATTATGGTGCGTGAGTGGAGGATGGCCGCGAAGTCGATTCGCCCCATGCCCGTGCTGCACAAGGATTTGAACGAGGAAACCCGGGTGCGCCGCCGCTACCTGGACTTGATGGTTCGCCCCGAGGCCCGTGACCTGGTGAAAAAGCGCGCTCTGATTACCCGCACTGTGCGCCGCGTGCTGGAAGATCACGGCTATATTGAGCTGGAAACCCCGGTGCTGCAGCTGGTGCACGGCGGCGCGACGGCTCGCCCGTTCCGCACCCACCTGAATGCCTTCGACCAGCCTATGACGATGCGCATCGCCACCGAACTTCCGCTCAAGCGTGCCGTGGTAGGCGGTATTGAGCGCGTCTACGAAATTGGTCGCGTATTCCGCAACGAGGGCGTGGATTCGACTCACAGCCCCGAATTTACAACCCTGGAATGCTACGAAGCCTACGCCGATCAGTATGTGATGGCCGAGCGCATGCAGGAGATTATTGTTGCGTGCGCACAGGAGCTCGGGGTTACCGCGATTGAGACTGAGGACGGCACAATCGACCTGGGCGGTGAGTGGGCGTGGCTGAGCGTCTACCCCGGACTGTCTGAGGCTGTGGGCGTTGAAATAACCCCGGATACCCCCGCTGAGACGCTGCGCGAGATCGCCGCCAAGCATGAGGTTGAGATGGATCCCGCCTGGGATGCTGAGAAACTTGTGATTGAGCTTTTCGGCGAAATCGTGGAGCCAACACTGCTGAACCCGACCTTTGTATATAACTACCCGCCAAGCGCCCAGCCTCTGGCGCGGCCAAACCGTGATGGTTCCCGCACGATTGAGGCGTGGGATCTGATTATTGGCGGTATGGAGCGCGGTACCGCGTTCTCTGAGCTGATCGACCCTGTGATTCAGCGCGAGCGTTTGACTGAGCAGTCCCATAAGGCTGCTGCGGGCGATGACGAGGCGATGGAACTTGATGAGGACTTCTTGCGCGCCCTAGAGCACGGTGCACCGCCGATGGGCGGTCTCGGGCTGGGCGTTGACCGTCTGATTATGCTTTTGGCGGGTGAGCAGGACCCTGAACGTCCTGGAACCGTGGTGCGTCAGCCGGGTATTCGTGAAACTATTTTGTTCCCGCTGATGAAACCGGAGTCGTAATTTCGGGCTTGATCAAGGCTTTTCTTTCGTAAAGGTCTGTAAACCGTGTTAAACCGTAGATGCCGTTCGTAACGTGTATGCGTTATCGGGCGGCATTTTGTGCTATCGGGTATGCTGTCATCAGCACGAAAGGTTGTGAGGGATTTTCATGGAGATTTTGATTGCGCTGCTGCCTCCTATTTTTGCCGGGATTGCGTTATATTTCATTTTGCGTTGGATTAACCGGGCGGATCGCGCCGAACGTTCAGCACAGCGTGATGTCGAAAAAGACGCTCAACAGTGGTACGAGAAGGTAAAGGGTTCACAAGGAACGGTAAATCCTTTTGGTACTGATAAAACGGGTAATAAAACGGAGCGTCAATAAATATAACCGTTAAATGACAACACTATTCTGTGTCATTCCTTAGAATTCTCTATGTTGGTAGTCATTAGTCATTTATTTCTGTTATTATGAAGGAGATAAATTAGAGAGTGTGACAACGTGCAGTGTAAAAACTCATAGTTGGAGCAATAAACCAAACTAAGGAGAAAACCCCTATGGCACAGAAGGTGCGCATTATTCTTGAGGACGACCTTGATGGTGGTCCCGCAGAAGAGACTGTACGATTCGGCCTCGACGGAGCTCATTACGAGATTGACCTATCCAGTGCTAATGCCGCTCGTCTTCGTGATGCAATTCGTCCGTTCGCATCTAAGGGTCGTCGCGTTCAGGTAGGCGCCTCCCAGCGCGGTTCCCGCGGTGGTCGTGGCTCTTCCGCTCCGGTGAAGCGTAACCCTGAAACCGCCGCAATTCGTAAGTGGGCACGCGAAAACGGTTACGAAGTTTCTGACCGCGGCCGCATCCATCAGGAAATTCAGGATGCTTACTACGCAGCTATGAAGGCAGAAGGTAAGTAAATAGTATTGATACCATCGCTAATTCTGTGATGGTATTTCATCTGCCGACGGCGGGATGACACATCGAGTGTTATCCCGCCTTCTGTATAACGAGGTTTTAGAAAAAGCCCTTCATGAGAAGAGCTATCATCTTCAGGCTTTTTTATTAGCCCCGTGATATGTATTTAGGTAATCACGTGGCGGGTATCGCCCCGGGCCTTTTCTTGGTGTTTATGGAATCCCCGTTATCTTATGAGAGCAATCCTCAAGAATGTCTCCTAAGAATCTAAATACCGAAGCAGAATTATAACGTTTTAGTAAAGGGCGCGGAGGTACATTAGTATTGCTATAAGCTAAAGCGATATTAGGTCTTCTGATAGAGCCCGATAAAAGTTTCATGAAAATGTTTATGACCGTCGAGAAACGCCCGATGCGCATCCCGGTTTTGGCTCGGTAAAAGGCTCCCCGAAAAATAGCGACACAGACGTTCTCTTGATGGCGAACAGTGCACCGTAGCCGCGCTTTTCCACGTAATCTAGTATCAAGCAAAATTTCCAAGGAGTGCGCAATGTTTGAACGCTTTACCGACCGAGCTCGGCGCGTTGTGGTGCTTGCCCAAGAAGAAGCACGCATGCTCAACCACAATTACATCGGCACCGAGCATCTGCTGCTCGGGCTGATTCACGAGGGCGAGGGCATCGGTGCCCGTGCCCTTGAGTCCCTCGGGGTTACCCTGAATGCCGTGCGCGAACAGGTGCAAAGCATTGTGGGCCCCAGCCCCCAGGCGCCAAGCGGTCACATTCCCTTCACCCCGCGCGCCAAGAAGGTCCTCGAACTTTCCATGCGTGAGGCCATTCAGCTTAACCACGGTTATATCGGCACCGAACATATCCTGCTGGGCATGGTGCGCGCCTCCGAAGGCGTGGCAAACCAGGTTCTCTCCAAAGTAGGCGTGCAGGGTGCCGAGGTCCGCCAGGCCGTGATGGATCTTATTTCCGGATACCCCGGCAACAACGAGAATAAGGAAACCGCCGGTGTTGGCGCGGGCAACTCCCGCGAGGGCACCCCGGCGGGTTCGACGATTCTCGATCAGTTCGGGCGTAACCTCACCGCCGCCGCACGCGAAGGTCAGCTTGACCCGGTGATTGGTCGTCACCACGAGATGGAACGCGTAATGCAGGTTCTCTCACGCCGCACCAAGAACAACCCCGTGCTTATCGGTGAACCCGGTGTTGGTAAAACCGCCGTCGTTGAGGGCTTGGCGCAGGCCATCGTACACGGCGATGTTCCCGAAACTCTCAAAGATAAGCACCTGTACACCCTGGATTTGGGTTCCCTGGTTGCGGGCTCCCGGTACCGCGGTGACTTTGAGGAACGCCTCAAGAAGGTGCTCAAGGAGATTCGCACCCGCGGCGATATTATCCTGTTCATTGACGAGATTCACACTCTCGTCGGTGCCGGCGCCGCAGAGGGCGCTATCGACGCTGCCTCCATCCTGAAGCCGATGCTGGCTCGCGGTGAGCTGCAGACCATCGGTGCCACCACCTTGGACGAGTACCGCAAGCACATTGAGAAGGACGCCGCCTTGGAACGCCGCTTCCAGCCGATTCAGGTGGACGAGCCTTCCCAGGAGCTCGCCGTACAGATTCTCAAGGGTGTGCGCGATAAGTACGAGGCTCACCACCGCGTAACCATTACCGACGAGTCGATTGAGGCTGCCGTGAACTTGGCGGCACGCTATATTTCTGATCGCTTCTTGCCGGATAAGGCCGTTGACCTGATTGATGAGGCAGGTGCTCGCCTGCGCATCAAGCGAATGACCGCCCCGCCCGAGATTAAGATTCTTGACGAGAAGGCGTCGAAGCTGCGCACGCAGAAGGAAGATGCTATCAAGGGCCAGGATTATGAGAAGGCCGCCGCGCTGCGCGATCAGGAGCAAAAGGTACTCGCCGAGAAGGCTGAGGCTGAGAAGGCTTGGCGCGAAAACGGCGATGCTTTCGGCGAGGTGACCCCCGAGGTTATCTCTGAGGTGCTCGCATCCTCAACCGGTGTTCCGGTGTACAAGATCACCGAGGAAGAGTCCTCGCGTCTGATCAAGATGGAGGACGAGCTGCACAAGCGCGTGATCGGTCAGGATAACGCTATCAAGGCTCTTTCCCGTGCGATTCGCCGCACCCGTGCCGGTCTGAAGGATCCGCGCCGCCCCGGTGGCTCGTTTATCTTCGCTGGTCCAACCGGTGTTGGTAAGACCGAGCTTGCGAAGGCTCTGGCAGAATTCCTCTTCGGCGATGAAGACGCCCTGATTACCCTGGATATGTCCGAATACCAGGAGAAACACACCGTGTCTCGACTCTTCGGTGCGCCTCCCGGGTACGTGGGCTACGACGAGGGCGGACAGCTGACCGAGAAGGTGCGCCGCAAGCCGTTCTCGGTGGTGCTCTTCGATGAGGTCGAGAAGGCTCACACCGATCTCTTCAACTCGCTGCTGCAGATTCTTGAAGACGGTCGCCTGACCGACTCGCAGGGTCGTGTGGTGGACTTCAAGAACACCGTGATCATTATGACCACGAACCTCGGCTCACGCGATGTGAACCGTCGCGTTCCCGTGGGCTTCCAGGCGATGGATCACGGCGACGCCGATTACGAGCGCATGCAGGCCCGCGTGATGGAGAACCTCAAGGAACACTTCCGCCCCGAGTTCCTGAACCGTGTGGACGATATTATCGTGTTCCCGCAGCTCTCCGAGAACGAGATTCTGCAGATTGTGGATCTCTTCGTGGGTCGCTTGGCAAAGCGCCTGGCAGATCAGGAAATGTCGATCGAGCTTACGGATGCCGCGAAGGTTCTCATGGCCTCAAAGGGTTACGATCCGGCGATGGGTGCCCGTCCGCTGCGCCGCGAAATGCAGCGTAATATTGAGGATGCTCTCTCCGAGAAGATCCTCTTCGGCGAAATCAAGCCCGGCGAGAAGATTACCGTGGGTGTCGAGGGTGAAGGCGACGATGCGAAGTTCGTCTTCTCTTCGCAGCAGATGCGGGATTTACCCCTGGAGACCGTCAATAAGATGGCGGAATCTGCCGTGGAAGAAGCCGAGCAGATTACCGGAGGGGCCTCTGACTAGCGGCTTTCCCCTGTAGGCAATCCTGCGGGAGTTACTAACTAAGGCTTGTCCCCGAATCCTTCGCGTGAGGGTTCGGGGACAAGCCTTAGTTGTGCAGGGTGTTTTTGCCGTGCTTCTGATAATTATTGC
This sequence comes from Rothia sp. HMSC058E10, assembly GCF_001809415.1. Taxonomy (NCBI): domain Bacteria; kingdom Bacillati; phylum Actinomycetota; class Actinomycetes; order Micrococcales; family Micrococcaceae; genus Rothia; species Rothia sp. HMSC058E10. The sequence goes on from NZ_KV797612.1 coordinate 218,033, forward strand.
TGTACCCCTCCCAATATCGCTGCGCTTCTGATAAGTGTGTATGTCGGTGAATAATAAAGCGAGACGGAGTCGGGGGATAGTATGCTTAGTACATGCCCGCATCATCGGAAAAATCACAGCAGTCTGTAAAATACCCTCCGCAGCCGGGACAGGGGCAAGAAGCCTATCTCGCCGAAACCCGGTCGCGCATAGGGTCGTCGATTAAACGCGCCGAGCAGGCGATGATGGCGGTCAAATCTAAGGTTCTGCGCGAGTACGATCTGAGCGTCGCACAGTATGCCGCCATGACTTCGCTCTACTATGTGCCCGGGCAGTCGGCGGCGCAGTTGGCGCGTGCCGCAGCGGTAACCCCGCAGACGATGGCCACCATTCTTGCCCGTCTGGATGCGAAAAGCCTGATTACCCGTGTGCCCTCCGAAATTCACAGCCGCGTGAATATCGTGACCCTCACCGATGCGGGCGAAGAGCTGGTTGTTCAGGCCGACGAGAAGGTTCGCGCCGTCGAGCGTGCCATGAGCGCCGAATTCACCTCACAGGAGCGTGAACAGCTGCAAGACCTGCTCGACAGGCTTATCGCGTTTCTCGAACATAAGGGCGCATAAGCCTGCGAGCGCTTAACACGCTTAACACGATGATGCGGTCTTCGTACATACGAAGACCGCATCGGTTCGCGCAGTATCGAAACCGCTACAGGCTTGCCAGCCACTCCTCAAGCGTGGTGGAGACGGTGTGATCTGCGGGATCGGGAATCAGCCCGCCCTTGGCAATAGCGGAACCGAAATACGGCAGCTGCCGCACCACCTTCGGCGTTTTGCCGCCGACCTCGCCGCGTGCCGTGAGAAGACGCTTCACGAACTCCGTCGTTGTTCCTTCTTCTTCACCGCGGATCGAGACGATGCCCGTACCCGGTACCTTCTCGGAACCGTCGGCAACATCGCATACCAGATGTGCTGCCGCCTCTGCGGGAATAGGTGCTATTTTCATGGTCGGCAGCACCGAGACGGGCCCCACCGTAACCTGCTGAACAATGGGGTCAAGAAGCTCAAACCACTGCGTCGAACGAATAATAACGGTGTCTACAGCGGAATCCTGATAGGTTTTCTCCTGCGCCGCCTTGCCCGCATAGTAGCCGTATCCGCGGCTAACCGCCGGGTTTTCTACTCCGGCGATCGAGACGCAGACGATGTGCTTCACATCGTTATCAGCCGCCGCCTGCGCGATATTGCTGGAGGTGCTGATAAAGGCTGTCTGCGCCTTTTTGCTGCTCATGATCATGTTGTTAATCGCGTCGATCACAACATCCACTCCGGTCAGCGCCGCGCTTAAATCTGCGAGCGATGAAACATCTACCCCGTGTGAGCGGCTGATCGGCACTACCTCGTGACCGCGTTTTTCCAGTTCGGCGGCAATTTTCGAGCCGATGGTGCCGCTCGCCCCTATGACCGCTATTTTCATGGAGTCCTCCTTCACGAAGAAATGAGCTTTCCAGAATGTTTTCTCCATTTTTCCAAAGATTTCAGGTGAAAACAATATTTTTTTCGGGGTTTATCGTGAGTTGGGGAATAGTGCATAAAAGGCCAAAATCTAAAGCGAAACTCTGTCCTTACGCTCTTTCGCAAGTTTATCTTTCAGAAGCCCGCTGTAGCATCGATCGATTTGTTCTTGGGACGAGTCGAGTTTGCGTAAATCCTGCACCGGAACCTTCAGGGCATCGGGAACAGTAATATCGGTGGAGAAGTCCGTTAGAAGTTCCCGCGGCACCGGTGCGTGCGCGGCGCGCAGAACCGCCATCATGGCACCGCGCAGCTGCCGGTCGGTGCCGTGCCAGCTCTGCCCCGTAGGCGTATACTCGGCCTGTGGTTTTCCCGCCTTCACCCACGCGCAGATATCCTCAAGAGGGCACTGTTCGCAGCGGGGATTCTTGGCGACGCATACGAGTGCGCCCAGCTCCATAACAGAGGCGTTCCACACGCAGGAGACGGCAGTATTCTGCGGCATCAGCTCTTCGGCAAGGGTCGTTTCGGCGACGTTCAAATGCTTATGGGGCAGCGCCTTGCCCATGACGGCGCGGGCGTGCACCCGGCGGATATTAGTGTCGATAACGGTGGCGCGTCTGCCGAAGGCGAAGACCGTAATCGCTGCCGCGGTGTATGCCCCCACGCCGGGAAGCTCAAGAAGTTCGTCATAATCCGCCGGAACCTCGCCGTCATGATGCTTCGTAATAGCGACCGCCGCGCCGTGCAGTCGTTGGGCGCGGCGCGGGTAGCCCAGACGACCCCAGGCGCGCACCGCCTCCGCACTGTCTTCGGCGGCGAGTGATGCGGGCGTGGGCCAGCGGCGCATCCACTCTTCCCAAACGGGAAGCACGCGGTTCACAGGGGTCTGCTGCAGCATGAATTCGCTCACCATCACACCCCAGGCCGTGCAGTCGGCACGGCGCCACGGCAGATCGCGGGCATGATGCTGGTACCAAGTATTTATGCGGTGGTGTAGTTCGTGTGAGTTTTGTAAATTGAACATGGCAATAATTGCTTGCGTTGTAATGTATTACTGTTTCTAGGGTAGGTGATATTGGGTGTCGGGTGCCAATTGACCCACAATATACAGGCAATGTATTTTTATCTATTCTATGTAGCTTATATATATGGTTTTGCATGCACGACACCCAAAAAACCGTTATTCTTAACGGTATGTCTGAACTTGGTCCCGAATTACCCCCCGAAGTATACCGCCGCCGTCGTATCGTTGCCGTGGTAGTGCTTATTCTTGTTTTGCTGGTTGGCATTGTTGGTATTACCACCCTAGTGAACCAGATTAATAAGGGGCCTCAAGACGATGTCGCCGCAGAGGCGACAGCCACCGGCGAACCTTTCCAGAATTTTAGCGCGCGCCCCACACCTTCTACGGTTGCGCCTTCGGGGTCGGTGAGCGGTTCAGCATCCGGCAGCCCGAACGCATCGGCAACCCCGTCTGTTTCTGGGACTCCCGCGGTATCCGGCAGTGCAACTCCGTCTGGGTTGGCGAGCGCATCCGCAACGCCAGCCGTGGCTCTGTGCAATGCCAAGGATCTAAAGGTGACGGTCGAGCCTTCGAAGAAGCAGTATGCGCCCGGTGAAATGCCGTCATTCCATGTGGTGTACACGAATTCTGCGGGTAATCCCTGCTTTATTGGCGGCGAGAAGGTTGCTGAGGGTGTGGAGATCAACATTACATCGGGCGATACCCAGGTGTATTCGTCTGCGAAGTGCACGCCCACTCCCACGAAGAAGACCGAGATTCCTGCGGGCAAGGAAGCCGCCAGCGATATTGCGTGGGATCGTAAGCTCAATACCTCCGGGTGTAATGCGCTGAAGAATACGGCGAAGGGCACATATTGGGTGACGGCTACCGTGAACGGGGTGACCTCGCAGCGAGTGAACTTCCTGTTGAAATAGCGCCCACGGTATTTCCCTGCGGGAATATATAAAAGACGTATAGAAAGAGCCTTTATTTCAATAAAGAGGGTTTTAATGCTTTATTGAAATAAAGGCTCTTTCTATCGGGCGGCTGGTGTTCTTCGGACCGTACCCGGCTAATGTTAGAGGTATTTTTCGAGGCTGCTTTCCGCCATACGGGAGAGCGATTCGCGCACGGTGCGGGCACGATGCTCGCCTATGCCATCAACATCACGCAGATCTTCCAAGGATGCGGCCATGAGCGCCTGCAAAGTGCCGAATCGTTCAACGAGGCGTTCGGCAATTGTGTTCGGAATAGTGGCGATGCCGTCAAGCAAGCGGTAGCCGCGCGGCTGCAGGGGAGTGTCGAGTTCGTAATCGCCGAACCCTGCGGCCTGGGCGATCATAGTGAGGTCCACAATATCCATGTCGGTAAGGTCGCGTAGAGCCCGAGTTGCGATGGAGATGCTTTGCGCGGTGGGTCGCGGCAGGTAGTCGTGCAGAATAACGTCGATACCCGCCATATCGGGGCTGCGGAGCTCTTCAAGCTGAAGTGCCACCAGGCGACCGTTCACACCGAGTTCAAGCACATAGTGACTGACTTCAGAGATAATACGCCGCACCATCTCCATGCGCTGCAGGGTGATAGCGACATCACTGAGCGTAACGTGTGATTCGATTTCGAGTGCGGACAGCGTGGAAAGCACCTTGTTGAGGCGTTTCTTATAGCTCTCAAGGGTCTGGATTGCCTGGTTGGCGCGTGCCATCAGGTATTGGGTGTCTTCGACCGTGTACCGGGTGCCGTCCACATACACCGAAATGACGGACATAGAGGCGCTAACCGAGATCACCGGGAAGCCCGTCTGGATTGCCATGCGTTCGGCGGTGCGGTGGCGTGTTCCGGATTCGTTGGTGTCGATGGTTGCATCCGGCATGAGCTGTACCGCCGCCATGAGCAGGCGGGTGGCGTCGCGGTCACAGATGATCGCGCCATCCATCTTGGCGAGCTCACGCAGGCGGGTGGCAGAAAATTCGGTGTCGATGGTGAACCCGCCGGAGGAGAGCCCCGTGACGGTGCGGTCTGAACCGAGCACGATGAGTGCGCCTGTGCGCCCCCGGAGGATGCGTTCTAACCCTTCACGCAGCTCGGTGCCGGGGGCGATCTGCGCAATGGTCTTCAGGAGGAGTTCACTGTAATCTGTCTGCACGGAATATATTGTATCGTTTTAGCCTGTGTCACCGCCTTTGTGCGCGCCCCACCCCGATATTCTCTTCTTCGGCTTTTGACGATCTAGGTGTTTAAAACGTCAGGGTCGCCCGTACAATAAAAACCATGGCTGCACGCACAAAAACCACTAAAGGAACCCCCGCCTACCGCTGTACCGAATGCGGCTGGACCACCGCCAAATGGGTGGGTCGATGCGGTGAATGCCAAACCTGGGGCTCCGTTGAGGAAGCCGCCGGGGGTACCGTGGCGCGCACCCGTACCGCATCCAGCGTGCAGAAACCGGCTCAGGTGATCGGCGAGGTAGACTCGACCGTCGCCGCCTATATGAGCACCGGCAACCCTGAATTCGACCGGGTGCTCGGCGGGGGACTGGTGCCCGGTGCCGTGATTCTGATGGCTGGCGAACCCGGCGTGGGCAAATCTACTCTGCTGCTGGATGTTGCCGCCACCTTCGCGCGCGGATACACCCCGCGAACCCCCGCCGCTGAGCGTGCCCGCGCGAAAACCCGCGACGTGCTGTATGTGACCGGTGAGGAATCCGCCGCGCAGGTTAAGCTGCGTGCGGACCGCATCCACGCCGTTGCCGACACCCTGTACTTAACGAGCGAAACCGACCTGGGGACCGCGCTGGCGCATATTGAGCAGGTAGACCCGGCGATGCTGGTGATCGACTCGGTGCAGACCCTTGCCTCCGCGGATGTTGAGGGCAGCGCCGGGGGTGTTACGCAGGTGCGCGAGGTTGCCGCATCACTGATTGCCGCCGCGAAAGCACGCAATATGTGCACCCTGCTGGTGGGGCATGTGACCAAGGAAGGCACGATCGCCGGGCCGCGCCTGCTGGAACACCTGGTCGATGTGGTGTGCCAGTTCGAGGGCGATAAACACTCCAATATTCGCATGCTGCGCGCCATCAAAAACCGGTACGGACCCACCGACGAGGTCGGTTGTTTCGATATGCACGAGGACGGGATCGCGCCCGTGCTCGACCCGTCCGGCATGTTCGTTTCGCGCACGCCGCATCCGGTGGCGGGAACCTGCGTGACCGTGACGATGGAGGGGCGCCGCCCGCTTTTGGCCGAAGTCCAGGCGCTCCTAGACCAGGCGGTAGCACCCGCACCGAGGCGCACGGTGGCGGGGTTGGAATCGGCGCGCATCCAGATGCTTTTGGCGGTTTTGCAGCGCCGCGCAGGGCTGAACGTGGGCAAACTCGACTGCTATGTTTCCACGGTGGGAGGCGCCAAAATCTCTGAGCCTGCTGCCGATTTGGCGTGCGTGATGGCTCTGGCATCGGCCGCGCAGAATAAGCCTCTGCCGCGTAAACTCGCGGTGTTTGGCGAGGTCGGCCTGGCGGGGGAGGTGCGTGCCGTGCCGGGTATTCGCCAGCGCATCGCCGAGGTCGGCAGGCTGGGGTTCACGCATGTGCTGGTGCCCGCATCCCCAACGGGCGTGGGGCAGGTGCCCGATGGTGTGACCGTGCGCGAGGTCGCCACCTTAGGCGAGGCGCTGAACCTGCTCTTCCCGCAGGATAAATAACTGCCGCACATCGTAACGTGACCGCGAGCAGATAGTATTTCGGCGAGCAGATAACGGATTGCTATCTGCTCGCCAAAATACTATCTGCTCGCGGGTCTCATGGTCGGGTTTTATAGACGGATCTCATGGGGATTAGACGCACACCATCAGCCACACGATACGAGCAGGAAAGACCTACCCCAGCCCCTCTTCGAGGTCTTCATCGCGCAGCATGATATTAACGGTGCGGGTGCGCAAATCCTCCTCCTGAGCGCCCGCAACATCAGCCTCCACAATCGGAATCTCGGAGGTACGCGGCGCATGCTCCGTCACGGCCTCGCCCAGCGGTACTAGTGTGGCGACCGCATCCTCATGATCCATACCGGTAGCCTCTAACATATCCACGGTTATAAGCCTCAGCATAAGCACCAACGACTCGCCCTCGAAGGTCTCTACCCCCAGATGCTTCGGTTCCAGAGTCTCGGCGAGAGAAATCAGGCGCTCGCGGGCAACCTCCATATAGTGTTCACGCTCATGTTCGGTACTGGAATACATGCCCAGTCCCGTACTCTGGGCGGCAAGCGCCAGTTCTTCGAGCGCCGCCGAAAGCGTTTCAAGGGCCTTCGGGCGCAGCTGCACATGCGCAATCGTGGATGCCATGCGCCTGTTAAACACGCGGGTGTTGCGAATCGCCAAATCGATAGCCCCGAGGGTCTGCGCCAGCCGATCAAGTTCGATTCGAGTCTTCTTTCCCGCCCACGAAAGCTGCGCCATACCGCGCGCCGTCACCAAATCATTCTTACTCGCCTCATACAGCGGCTGAAGTTTACGCGAATCCTGCAGGCTCTGATACGCCTGATCGTAGTTGTACCGGCGAATCGCCTTTGCCGCCAGAAAGAAGACATCCGAGAAAGCGCTCATAAGAGCCTCGGCACGCTGACGTGACCCACTTCGCGGGTCTTTGGGCATCAAAAACATCATGAGGAACGCCGCAACACCACCGATCACGCCGTCAAGACTGCGGGTAAACGGCAGATCTGAGGTCGGCGGCAACAGAATCACCAGGCAGGCCTGAAAACTGAGCTGAATCGTAAAAATAATGCCGTTATCTAAGAACCTAGCCAGAAGCACCGAAATAAACAGGGCAAGAGTGGCCTGCCAGATGCCGCGCCCGAGCATCTGCAAAAACAGATCGCCAATCAGAATACCCAGGCTCACCCCGAACGAGACCTCCAGAATGCGCCGCGAATGGGTAGAGCCGCTCACGTACCCGAGCGAGACCAGTGCCGCGACCGCCGCAAAAATAGGTTCCTCATGCCCCAGCACACGCTCCGCAAAAAGATACGCCCCCATCGAAGCGATCGTGATCTGAATAGACTGAAAAAATCCCGCCCGAACGCGGTGAGCCCCGGCGCGGACATAGTTTAAGAATTGTTCCTTCATGGATGCGTGTGCCATAGTGTCTAGTCTACCCGCCCTGAAATTGTGCCGCCGCAGGTCTTTTGCACCCTTGGATGATATGCATCAAAGGCTCCTCATTCGAAACAAAGCGGGATCTCTGATGTTTGGCAAGGCTCTTTTTTAAAAGAGGTTAGGGGCGGTAAGGCTACCGGAACCGGCTCCCAATATGCCGCATCGCCTGCACCTGTCGACTGGTACGATGCGCCGCCCGCACCATCCGCGAACGCTTCAACGCCTGCAGCTCATCCTCGGCACGCTCAAACTCACCCCGCATATGCGCTTCCCATGAGTGCATGCGATCCGAAAGTGCCCACTCGGTGCCCTCGGCTAACGAAGTCTTCAGCAAAAGCTCACGCACCGCATTGTTAATCGCCTCTAGGGACGGTTTCAGGGCGGGAATCGCCGCAGCCACAGAAATATCCTCCGGCATATGCGCCTGCTTCTCCCCGCGCACAGAGGCCGCAATATACTCACGCCACGCGTGAAGCAGCGCGGTCACTGCCTCATGCTGCACCCGCAGCTCTTGGCGTTGCCCCCTGCTGAGCGAGAGCGCAGACGCAATAAGCTTCTCGGGAATGTCGGTGCCGAGCATATGAAGCGGAGTCATAAAATTCTGCATCCCGTAATGCCCCATGACCCCGCAAATCCGCATCTCAGTAAACGCATCGGGCACCAGCGCAACCGCAGGAATACCGGCGCTAAGGCTAAAAACCGCGGGATGGTACCGGTCGGTAATATTCAACGCGGCACCCTGATGGATGCGCACCGTCGCATCCGTGTGCAGAATCGGTATCACCGTCGCCGGGGATTTCATGGATGCGGCAACCAGTTCATGCGCCTTATAGTCACCGGTGCGCCCGCCCTCCGACGCCGGGTCGCCCATATGCCCCAGGAAGACCGCCGCCAGCCCATATTCGGCGTAAATCTTGTCTAATAAAGAGGCTAGTTCATGTGCTTTGCTCCCCGAAACCTCGTGCACCGTCACGCACACATAGCGCTCGGGAAGCTCAGGAACCTCAACCCGCGTTTCCGCATAATCGAGCGTTATCTCGGGGGTATGCGCCCGATAGTCGCTGGCATCATCCACACCCGCAAGCGCCTTAAGATCGTGCTCGCGGCACCACTCGTAGGAGCTGCGCTCACGCACCGCAAGCGCGGTTGCCGAACGCAGCATACGCAGCAGAACTTCCTCATCGCGCGGGGAAAGCACGGGACCAATCGACTGCCCGGAAACAAAGACCGGAATCTTCGCATACTGCGCCACTAGTGCGATAGCGGCGCGCTCATACAGCAGCCAACCGTAGCGCGAATTCAGGTTGCCGCCGCCGGAGATGACAACCGCATCCACCGATTGAATACCCTCTACAAAATCGCGGATATGCTGCGCCGACGGGCAAAAGTCGGGCAGATCCGGCATAAAACCGCCCACCAGAAACTCTTCGAGGCGTTCCAACGTGATCTCGCGCTCGGCAGGCGCCCATGGGAACAGCAAAAACGGCATATATTCGTATGCAGACGACCCCCGAGCCCCCAGATAACGCCTGCTCTGATCGGCATCACGGGTTGCTAAGATAACCTGCATTCCTGCATCCGCCAGGTATTCGGCGGTGCTGATCGTCATGGCCTCGTCCCCCACGTGGTAGACGGGCTGGCCAATATCGCCGACAACAAGAACACGAGTCATATGCGTACCTATTTGCTTGATGAATCTTTAGGCGAAAAAACGGCGCGCAAACGCGAAAGTTTGCCGCTCCACGACATCGCCCGCTCCATGCGGTGCAGCCGCTCACACTGTTCCTGCTGCATATTTTCGAGACGTTCCAAACGTTCCTGAACGTCCTGAAGCGCCTCCAGGGTTTCCAATAAACGACCGTCAAGCTCGTTCGTCAGGTGCGCCTGGTAAAGGTAGGGCCCAATATGCGCCCCAGCGGCAAGGTCTTCACGGATCGCGTTGGCGCGCACCTGCGCATCAAAAATACGATGTTGCTGCTCGTGGCTCACGCTGTTGGCGGCAGAACCCGTCGCATTGGGGCGTTTGCACCAGTACGCCAGCGGCTCGTCCAGAAGCTGAACTTCACCGGCCATGGCGGCGCGCATATTGAATTCCCAGTCGCCCACCACGGGAAGTTCCTCATCAAAATACCCCACCTTCTCGTGCAGGGTGCGGCGGTACAGCACGCCGATCGGAACCGCGCGATTGGTACGGAACAGGAACTGTAGCCCCATGGCGGGTAGATCTTCATGGAAGGTGCATTCGTTCAGAACAATAAAACCGTCCTCGGTTTGCTGCTCAAAACGCTCAATAATTCGTACCACGCACATATCGGCACCGGTCTCATCAAGGGTTGCGACGGTACGTTCCAGGAATTGGGGATCCCACAGGTCATCGTCGTCATGAATGGCGATATAGGTAGACTCACTGGAGCGCACACCCAGGTTAGAAGCCGCTTCCATATTGCCGCCCGCAGCATGAAGAAGAACGGTCTGCGCCGCAACCGGGCTGCGGTCAATAATCTGCTGCGATTCTTCCTGATTTCCGCCGTCATCGACCACGTACACGGTGTATTGCGTATACCGTTGCTCGGCGATGTTCTGCAGGGCACGTGCGAGAAAGACCGGGCGATCTTTCGTGCGTACAATGACGGCGACAGAGGAAAACAAAGCTCTCCAAAGAATATATAAGGCCTGCGCATAAGGCACGTAGGGCGGAAATATATAGGGTTGTCTAGAATTCTACGGAGTTGCGCGGGAATAAGCGAGCATTCCAGCCCACATTAGGGGGAAAAATTCTACCCAAATATGCCATCAAGAGCCATCATGAGGGCGATCGCACACAAAAAACATGCCGGAAGCGTGACAAACCAGGTCAGCATAATGTTCGCAACGATCTTCGGCTTCACCGAGTTGAACCGCTGATTCACCCCAGCCCCCAGTGCGGATGCGGTCGCCAGGTGCGAAGACGAGAACGGCAGCTGCAGCAGGAAGTACCCGAGCGCCTGCATAAGAGCCGTGGTGCCTTGAGCTACCGCGCCGCGCATTGGATCTAAGCGCACCATACGGTAGGCGAAGGTGTAGCCGATGCGCCGCCCACCCGTGAGCGTGCCCGCCGCCAGAGCCAGCGCAATAGTGAGCACATGCCAGGGGAGAAGATCCCGCGTGGGAAGCGGAAAAACCGCACCCAGCACGTGCAGCACCAACAGGTACAGGTATCCGGTCTGCATACCGTGCAGAAGCGAAATTGCGGATGCCGACACCGCCAGTACCTCACGCGAGTGCCGATTCACGCTGCTAGGCGAAGAGCGGATCGCTAAGCGATAAAACGGGAGCACTAAAAGCCAGGAGAGGAGGAAAATCAGGGGCGGCAGGTAGAGAAGCGGCAGCAGGGTGGCATCGAAAATCGCGGGGATAAACCGTGAGCCTTCGCCATCGACCCGGGCATACCACGCCACCCCGGCCAGGGCACCGATGAGGGCGTGCGTTGAGGAAGCTGGCATGCGTAAGGCCCAGGTCGCCACACCCCATGAGGCGGCGGTAATGAGCGCGGCGGTCAGCCCCGGCAGACCCAAATGCCCACTGGGAACGGCAATCCAGGGCACACTCATATCGGTGATCAGCAGATACGCCGCGAACACGCCAATCCCGTTGAACAGCGCGGCGGTAATCAGGGCTGCGGTATCGCCCATCGTGCGGGTGCGTACCGGCACCGCAATCGCATTGGAGGCATCGTGCATGCCGGTCACAAAAATCGCGGAAAGAAACGCGCCCACACACAGAATACTGAGCAGAACCACTAGGACTCCTGCACGATAATACGCCCGATCTCAGAGGACACGCCGCGCATCGCATTCGCCGCCTTGACCAGTTGGGCAATGAACTTGGTGTACCGGCGGTAGCGTTCCATCGGGAAGCGTTCGGCGAGTTCTGCATCGTATTCTTCGGCGGTGCGAACGGCCTGGCGCGAAATACGCAGCATATCCATCCAATAGTTATCCAAACCCTTAATATCGGCGAGCTTGGGAATTACCGCCTCGGTCAGCACCGCCTGCCGCTGAATAATGTCGAGTATCGCGGTGATATGCGGGGCAAAACCGTCAATTTTGTGCAGATAAAGGATGTGCGCGGCACTCGTGAGCTTTTCGACCGCGTTCGTGAGTTTGCGTGCCAGCGTGTAGAGGTCTTCGCGGGGTACCGGGGTGGCAAATGAGCTTCGCACGGTGGTGAGGGTCATGAAGAACAGGTCGGTTGAGTTCGCCTCGTGCACCAGCATGCGGTCGAAGAGCTCGGGGTATTCGGAGGTAGATGAGCCAACCATTTCGGAGAGGAGCGCCGCTGCCTCCGCCACCTGCACCGAGATTTGTGCAAGCGAGGTGAGTGAGCTGTTGGATTGTGGAAAGATGCGGTGCAACATAGTTCCAGTCTAACGCGGGTGTGCTTAGGGCGCGTGGTCTGATGCTTCCCGCGCGGCGGCTTGAGAATACAACAGCGGGAAGGCTACATAATAACCTTCCCGCTGTGAACGTTAGCGATGTCGGGCTGGGAGCGCCTCTCGGCGGAAGGCCGCTCGAAGCGGCAAATGATTTGGAGCCCGGGGCTACCTATTAGCAACCCGACATCTTGTCTTAAATTATCCGCCCGCACCAAGCCTCCGTCAAGGCACATGAGCTCTAAGCAGAACACCCGGCATCAGTTCCGAATCCTGTATTTTCCCGGGATTTGATAGCGCACGAGTACCGTGCGGGGCTACAATGCTTCGAGTCCGCCGCTTGCCCGCCAGTGCGCGGCGGTCGCCTCCAAATCCTCGGCAATTTTCACGAGTTTTCGGGATTGCTCGGGCACACGGAACATGCGTTCAATGCCCTCGCGGCGAACCTCATGACTGGGCGGATGCACCCCCTGCGGGTTGCCGGAAAGTCGGCTAATATCTGCACGCTCATAGTTGAGGCGCAGCCCCAATGCCACAACGCGCGCGAACGCCGCAAAACGTTCGAGAGCTATATCAATATCGCCGCTGTAGAGCCCCGCCAGAATTTTGTCCGCAGTTTTGACGACCTCGGAGGCACCCGGCGGGTCTGGCACCCCCGCCAGCAGATGCGAACGGTAATCGGCACCCATGCCGGCAGAGAATGCTTGTGCGGTGGCTTTCGGATAGCGTCGTACCATGTCACGCAAGGAGTACATGCGCCATAGCGCGCCGGGGAGGGAACGCGCGGGTGAATGAGACCAGAGCTGCGCAAGCGCCTCAATACCGTATTCGTCAGTGAAGTCTATGAGCCGGGCGGCAACCTCCGGATCAGAGTTTTGGCGTCCGCGCTCCAGCAGAATGCGGGCAGACGTATGCGCCGCCTCATCACGGGCGGCGGGATCTTCACCGCCGACGCGGCGCTCAAACTTTTCGCTGGGCTGAGATACTGGGCGATGATGTGCACGATGAGTCATAGGAGTTTAGTGTAACGGGCAGGGCACGAGTTTTTCGAAGGATTCAGCCGGACGAAAATCATATCTGCGAAGGCGACTCGTGACGGATTTGTAGTGTATAGTAGATGATGTCTTCGCGTTCACGCGGGACGGCGCGCCTTTAGCTCAGTTGGTAGAGCTACGGACTTTTAATCCGCAGGTCGTGGGTTCGAGCCCCACAGGGCGCACTCTTCACCAGAAAGAATCTGGTATGTCGCTCCGTTCGGTACAAAGCCGATCGGGGCGACTTTTCGTTTAATCCTCCCCTGTCCCTCAATATATGAAGGCTCAGGAACCCGTGCAGAGACAATGCTGTTTCCAAGGAGATCACCAACAGTTAGATCAAGCGCACCAGCAAGTGTAAATAACTCATCCAAGCTGAAGTTTTGTTTTCCTCGAAGTCGGTCTGAGACACCTGACTGTGTAGGAGAACCCGAGCAGATTTTGCAAGCACGCATGTATCGGTATGTAATCCTTTTGCAGGATTGGGGATTACAGATCGCACCGGATGAGCTGACACACGCGGCTCCGTGGACAGCTCTAGCAGCGGCTTAGAAACATCGGTTTTAGAAGACCTTTAGAGGATATATAGATTCAATGTCTTTTCGGATGGTTAATTGGGCATACGAACAGGATTTACCGCCTAGCCCAAAGTTTTTGTTGGTCACGATTGCTGATAGAGCTGATTACGCGGATGCTGTCGATTGTTCGGTCTGTGGTAGAGACCGGGACTATCACTACTGCTAAAGAGGAAGCATAAGTCACGTTAGATGATTTTATTGGAACGACTTTTGAAATTCTGGTCATTTTCTTCGGCCTAGTCTTGTCAATATTTTCTGATATTAAAAATATCGGAAGAAAGGAAAATAACCATGACCACTAAAAGTAATTTGCGGGATGATGAAAAGCTAAACACCGGTGAAAAGATTTTCGGTATTTTTATCATCCTCATTGTATTATTCATTGTCTTTGTAGTTGTTTTTGGGCTTTGGAATGCTTGGAACGATCTTTCCAGTGAATGACCTTATACTAGACAAGCAAAACAGAAAACAACTCGAACTATTGATATTCTTTCACTTTAGTTATCTAAAGAAAAAGTACAAACTGGCAGCTTTGAAGGTCGCACAGGCGGAAGCATTATTGGAAATGTTGGTTATGCGCAGGGAAACAGTGAGGGGAAACCTGTTATCTATATTTATACTCTTTACCGTGCCGCCAATATGAACGACGATGCGGCGTCGGCTCAGGAATCCTTCATGGATGTGACTCCGCAGAACCCGTTCTACCGCGAAATCGCATGGTTTAAGGTTCAGAAGGGGAGGAAATAATGTTTCATAAGGTTTACGAATGTTGAAGCATAAGTAATTTTGTTCCTTTCCATGTCATATCATATGGGTTCAATATGATATGAGCTTTGAGGCGGTTGCTCCTACGGTTTCCCTGGGGTGACTACCTTTTTTGTGTCTTGGAACCGCTTGCTGGTGTGATGTTGCAAGTTTTTTGTCGGGCGGTGCCGTGTTTTTACTTGCCACATGCGTAATACATTATTGAGCGCCTCGTTTCGTGGTGTCGCCGATCCGGTCTCCACCTGTGTACACCCTACAGAGCACCCTAACCTGTGGGGGTGTAAAGCGTAGACGGTTTAAGGGATGTATTAGTAGATGCTCTGCGGGTTGAGGCCGGGAAAGTTTTTTACTCTACTTGTTGCGTTTTTCCTGTTTATCCCCGACTCACTTATGAAAGTTATTCATGTCGTCGTGGTCTGGGTGTGCGTTGTTGTGTTCGAGAAAATTTTTTTGGTGTCGATGGTGGCGGGGAGGATTTAGAGACTCATGAAAGATTTTGAAGTTTTATGTGAGCATCCTGTTGTGTGCTGGTTCTTTTTTATGGTTGCTCCTACGGTTTTCTGGAAACTATTCCTTCCTATTGCCAATGTTGTGTGTGAGGTGGGTATGTCCTGGGTGAAGAGGTTCGTGGAGGCTTTTATGCGGACGGTTTTGCCTGGTCCGGAGAAGGTTGGGGTACGTCTTGGGGTATGGGTGCGTTCTGTGTTCCGGCGGTAGGTGGGTGACTCATTAGGACGCTCACGCGAAGGCTTTGTTTGACCCTCAGACGGGATTATTTCGGAATTGTTCGGCGATGCACCGGCCGGAGGAGACTTTTACGGGTGCGTGATGTGGCTCAGATCGAGTCTGAAGTGTGTGCTGATGCCAAACTTATTGAAGCCACTCAAACTAATACCCCGTATTGGTAAGACTTAAAAAATAGAGGGAATTAAGCGAAAGCTTAATCCCCTCTACCTATTCCTTTTTTCAAGAATTAATTACTGAGCGGCAGGAATGCTACCGTGCGGATCAGTAACATACTTCACAGGAGAGCGAGTGTTTTATCAACCTCAAGGGACTTTTAGTTCCTCGGCAAACTTACCATAGTATAGAGGGGGTAGAACAAGATCCCCCCCATGTGGAAGAGAATAAAAAATCGTTGTCTACGAATCGCCGGGATAGGGAGTAAAATGGCAAACGACAAAAGATCACAACGATTTTGAGGCTACCGGTGCCTCATACAGAAGCGATTGGTCAAATTCATCTATGAGCGATTTACCCGAATCCACCACAAATAAAGAAACTCACATCCAACCAAATGTTCAGGTATTGGGCGCACGTCAAAATAACCTGCGCAATGTTGATCTTTCTGTGCCCCGTGATGCTCTCGTGGTCTTTACCGGCCTGTCAGGATCAGGTAAATCCTCCCTCGCGTTCGGAACCCTCTATGCAGAATCGCAGCGCCGTTATCTAGAGTCGGTGGCCCCCTATGCCCGCCGTCTTATCGATCAAGCGGGAGTGCCCGACGTCGATTCCATTACAGGGATGCCCCCCGCTGTAGCCCTGCAACAACAGCGAGGTGGGCAAAACTCCCGGTCGACCGTTGGTAGCATCACGACCATCTCAAGCCTGGTTCGTATGTTGTATTCACGCGCCGGCCAATATCCAGAGCACCAGAGCATGCTCTATGCCGAGGATTTCTCTGCCAACACCCCGCAGGGGGCATGCCCTCAATGCTATGGAATTGGCAGAGTCTATGAAGTACCCGAAGATCACATGGTTCCCGATCCCACCAAAACCATCCGTGAACGAGCCATAGCTTCTTGGCCTACCGCCTGGCACGGTCATCAGCTTCGAGATGTATTGGTGGCACTTGGCTACGATGTAGATATCCCCTGGAAAGATCTTCCCAAAAAAGATCGCGACTGGATTCTTTATACGGACGAAACACCACATGTACCGGTCTACTCGCGTATGACACTTGCTGAGGCTCAAGCGGCTAAACAAGCACATGTTGAACCTTCTTATAGCGGCACCTACGTGGGTGCAAAACGTTATGTACTGGATACCTTTGCTAATACTAAAAGTGCCTCCATGAAACGCAAGGTAGCGCAGTTTCTCACATCAATCCCTTGCCCAGCCTGCCACGGCAAACGCATCAAACCAGAGGCTCTCTCAGTAACCTTTGCAGGGTTAGATATTGCTGACTTCTCCCAGCTCCCTCTCTATGAGCTAACCAATCTTCTTGAAAAAGCTGTCGAAGATGCTTCCCACACAATCACTATGAAGGCAGATGAGAAAGAAACGCTCGGGCAAAGCTTACACCAAAAAAGGGGAGAAGAAGCTACAGAGTCAGGCAGTCACACAAGTGAACTTGTTGCTGAGACAGAACCGGAAGCTCGTAAGACTCCCCCTCAGCCTGTTGAAAAACTTGCCGCTACCTCTCGGCTGGCCGCTGGCCTCATTGAGCGTCTTCGCCCCATTATCGACCTCGGCTTAGGCTATCTTTCTCTCGATCGAATGACTCCTACCCTTTCCGGTGGTGAACTGCAACGTTTGCGCTTAGCTACTCAGCTGACATCTGAACTTTTTGGTGTGGTCTATGTATTAGATGAACCTTCTGCTGGCCTACATCCTCAAGACACCCGTGCGCTTCTTGACGTTCTTGACGGACTCAAAGCACGGGGAAATAGTCTGTTTGTGGTGGAACATTCTCTTGAAGTAATGCAACATGCTGACTGGATTGTGGATGTAGGGCCGGGAGCTGGAGAACATGGTGGTCGAGTCCTTTACAGCGGTGAAGTTGATGGTTTAGCCCACGTCCAGGAATCTCTTACACGCGGTTATCTCTTTGGAGACAGTGGGCTCCCACCGCATACTCCCCGGAAACCCGAGCAGTGGATAAAACTTTCTGGAGTTAGCCGAAATAATCTCCATAACGTGGATGTACAAATCCCACTAGGGGTTCTCACTGCCGTCACAGGTGTTTCAGGTTCGGGGAAATCTAGCTTAGTCAGCCAGTGCCTACCTCAACTGATAGGTCATCGACTAGGTAAAACGGTGCAGGTAGATGAAACACCCGTAGAGGGAGATGAAATTTTAAGGGCCGAACAGGCCCCTGAAACGAGGGGAACTGTTGAAGGTGATTTCAGCGGTATACGCCGCGTGGTTGCCATCGATCAGAAACCTATTGGGCGAACACCTCGTTCCAATATTGCCACCTATACAGGGCTCTTTGACCATGTGCGCCGTCGTTTTGCCGATACAACAGAAGCCAAACGCCGGGGATACAAACCAGGCAGATTCTCCTTTAACGTAGCGGGCGGGCGCTGTCCCACCTGCGAAGGTGAGGGGTCGGTGATGGTAGAGCTACTCTTCTTACCCTCGGTGTACACAAAGTGCCCGGACTGCCAAGGTACCCGCTACCAGTCAAGCACCTTAGAAATACTCTGGCGTGGTAAGAATGTGTCCCAAATTTTAGAAATGAGTGTAGAGGAAGCTCTGGGGTTTTTCGACGGCGAAGTGGAGGTTACGCGTTCACTGGCTGCGTTGAGAGATGTCGGCTTGGGTTACCTGCGTTTGGGGCAGCCTGCGACTGAGTTATCTGGTGGTGAGGCACAGCGCGTCAAACTAGCCACGGAGTTGCAACGGGCACAACGCGGCGACACTCTGTATGTACTTGATGAACCCACTACCGGTCTGCACTGTTCAGATGCTGACCGTTTGATATCGCATCTTCAGACTTTGGTTGATGCTGGTAATACGGTAGTGATGGTCGAGTTGGATATGCGAATTATCGCAACGGCTGATTATGTGATTGATATGGGCCCTGGCGCGGGAGAGGGAGGCGGTCAGATCGTTGCCACGGGAACACCTGAGCAGGTGGCCACGGTGGAAGATAGTGCTTCAGCGCCGTTTTTGGCTACGGTTTTAAAATAATTAAACTAATATTCCTATGTTCTTTTTCTGGCTATGTAGTTGGTAAATGATGCTAGAAAGGATCTCTCGAAGTATTGATTTGGGTAACTGATATTCTCTAATGATTCTTGAGGCTGCCCTGAAGAATATACTGATAGAGACTGTTATCTTCTACGGGCAGAGCGGTAGGAGACGTTTTCCTGTTGACGACCAGCTGATGACACTAGAAAACCCGCCGTTGATGGTATCCCGGAGATATCTAGGCAATGCTTCTGTATGCTTTATCTGATAATAAAAGCAGATGCATTCCCCGGCATTAAAATTTAGACGGATTGTGGGTGAAGCGTAGCTGTCTAATTCTTGCCACAGAACGTAAAGAAAATCGCTCCAATGCCCTAGAATATATGCGGTACCGGGGCAAAGATATACCCCGGCGATGTTTCAGCCCCTAAGGAGCCCGCGCCCATGAGCACCATCAAAAACCCGGACGTTATCACTATCCTGGCAACCGGCGGAACTATCGATAAGTTCTACTCGGTGGCGGGCACCCTCGATATTGGCAAGCCTGCCGCGCACGATGTGCTGTCGAGAGTGCTCACCGACATTCGTTTTGATATTCGCGCGCTCATCGGCAAAGACAGCTTGGATATAACCGACGAAGACCGCGCCGAACTCGTTGCCGCCCTCAACGCGGTCGAACACGACCAGGTTCTCATCACCCACGGGACCGACACGATGAGCGAATCCGCCCGATACATCGCCGAGCATGCCGAGCTGGGGTCAAAGGTTGTGGTGCTGACCGGTGCCATGCAGCCGGCGGTCATGGCGCATTCGGATGCGGGGTTCAACCTGGGGGCTGCGATTTCCGCGCTTAACCTACTGGAACCGGGCGTTTACATCAGCATGAGCGGCCGAATTTTTCCGGCGCACACCGTGCGTAAGGATCGTGCCCGCGGGATTTTCGAGGGATAAACTCTGAAATTTTTGCTGCGTTCTGCAAGCTCTTGGTGACGCTTCAGTAAACAGGGCGTAAATCTCAGCGTTATCTCAGTTTCATCTCGTACCGTAGTATTGAGTGCTTTCTCGATGGCGCCTCCGGCAGTGCTCCACAATGCCAGCGGCAGACAGGGTACCTATGAGCGAACAATATAACCCGGGTTTTTGGGATCAGGCTTGTTCCACGCCGCCACCCGTGCGGCGCCTGTACCTTGTCCGCATGCTTTTCCTCGTGGTGCCTGCACTGACGCTGGTGTATTTTTTCGAGGCTATCGGGCTTGACCCCATCGGCGCGGTTCCCCTCATGTACCTGTCTCTGCACGGCTGGTTTGCGGTCGCATATGCGCGTAATAAATCTATGGGTCTCGTCATGGTGGGAAACCTGCTCAGCGCTTTGGCGGCGTCCGTCATCACCGGATTTTTCGCCTATATTTTGGTGTTTATTCACGGGCCAAGAACACTATGGAAACTCCTGGGGGGCTCGTACCCCATTCTGACCATTTGGATTATGGCCTCCTTCGTGATCGAGATTTTATGCTCCCTCATATTCGTCTTCCTGATCTTCCGCAGGTTCCCATCCCGTGCCGAACGTGAGGCCCAAGGGACCCGCGAACTGTCAGAAGAGTCTTCCCCGTCTGAAGACCAGGCAGTCAACGACCACACGCTGACTAAGACCGAAGCACAGAGTACACACCGCTCAGACTCTGATATACCGTAATGAGTTCCTGAGCTCATCCGTTCCCCAACGTGCCATGATTGCAGCCGTTACTCCCTGCAAGCGTGGTAGTGTATGACATAACCCAACGTTGGTGTAGCGAGGCACCCGCGCGCCGGGCTACACAGAAATTACCGGTAATGAGGATGTATATATGAGCACAGACCCCATGAAAAACGATGATTCTTCCCGTCAGTCTGAGGAACCTAGAACTGCGCCGCAGGAATCTTCGGCAACGTCGCCTGTAGATGAGCATTCGGGGGACAGCACCGCACATAAAACCGATGGAACCGGCGGCGCATCGCAGCACGAACATAGCGGTCACGCCGCAAAGTCGGCTCCTTTATCCGAGGATAAACAAAATCCCAACAACTCCGGCAACACCCAGAACCAGCAGACTCCTTCGTCAGCACCAGGGTATGTCGGGTTACAACCGGGCTATCCTGCGCCGAGTCCATCGACGCCTCCAAACCCCTATGCGAATCCGCATACTGTGCCCGGATATTCGGGATATGCAGTTCCGAGCCCAACCGCATACCCGTACACTGCATATCCGGCAAACCCGCACGATGAGATTGTCCGCAAACGTTCGCTGATGTACCTGCTGCGCCTGTGTATTGTGGGCGCTCTTATTGCGATCGGTATTGTTGCGACGACTTTCGCCCTTATCGGTGCGATCATCGAACTTAGCGACTGCGGAACCGGCAGCTACTCATGGAGTGAATACTCGCAGCGAGTATGCCGTGAGGATAACACCTCAGCAATCACGGGGGCGTCGATTTTCCTTGTCATTTTTATCGCGTATCCGATATGTCATATTTTTGGGCTGCTTGCCGTTAGGAAAAATCAGCACCACGTGAGGGTGCTTGTCATTAACATTATTGGCATTGTGCTTTCGTCTTTGGGGATTGTGCTTGCTGGTTTAATGCTCTTGGGCGGTATAGCCATGATAACGGCGTTTGGATCCTCGGGATTACTTGCCATTCTTATCATATTCCTCGTGGCTGGGGCAGTACCTGTGGCAGAGCTTATTTTCTCGATTATTTTCGTCCGGCATGCCTCGTGGATGAACCATAAGGACTACTTCACGAAACCCGGTGTATAACCACTGCGGGGTGCCACACCGTGCCCCATTCGAGTGCTCCTGGCGTGAAAGGTAAAATGTGGCTCACGAGCCGGTAGAAAACGTATCTGGCAATAATTCTGATATACAGTCGATGGGTCGGGGTGCGGAACACCATGTGGCGCATCCAGCCTTGTCGGCGGGTTATCCTGCACAGGGTCAGCCTGGTGTGCCCGCTTATGCAGTACCCCAGAACCCCTATACTGTCGGGTCTGCAGCGTACGGTATGCCTGGTACCTTCGGGTACTCTGGTGCATTATCAACGGGTCCTGATAACTCCGAAATCAGAAAATATGCATCGATATATCTGGTGCGTCTAGGTATTGTAGGTGCCTGTATGCGATGGGTATTATCTAGTTTTCTGAGAAGACTCCACCCT
>NZ_KV797613.1:0-789 GCF_001809415.1 Rothia sp. HMSC058E10
AGGCTTTTACGAGCGCTTGGGTTTAACATTGCTCCAGATCAGTGGGTGAACGGTTTCTGGGTTATGAATGCTGTTACAGAAGCTGACTGGAATGATATGCGTCAGGGTCTTTTTGTATTCTATGAGAACTTTGAAGATCTCTTTAGCGTACGGGAAGAGTGTTCGCCTTTTTATGCCCCGGAGTATGCGCTTCAATTAGCTGAACGTATGAGCTACTACTATTCTGATCTTCGTGGGTATATTTACGAGCAGTATCCTGTGGTGGTGGGGTACGGCGTTGGTCTTCCATCGTCGTATCTCCCACAGTTTGAGGAACTGATGGGTGCTGAGAGTGTGATGATTGCTGGTGAGGGCGTGCGGTATCCGTGGTCTGATTTTGAGGAAGAGCGGCGGAGGAATTTCCCGAACGGAGCCCCGGACCCTCTCTACGATAAGACAGGTCAGCTCTTTGGTGGGGTTATAAACCATGATCCGCAGGCTACGGGTATCTATGTTGCTGATCCTCGGTATTATCCTGAATCACCATTTTATGACCCTGCTCTTGCCTCAAAGGTACACCTAGTGCATAGTGAAGATGTTGATGATACAGAATAGTATATAAGCACGTTTGTATATATTGAGGGTTATTTATGATTGGGGTACTGCCACTTCATGGGTGACCCTTAAATTTTTTTATTTCCGCATCATGATGAGCGTTTATTTTGATTAAGGAGTAGAAATATTATGGGTTTCTATACTGATGAGTGGGATGACGTCTTTTTCCCGGTTGTTTATGTGCGGGAGGATGGT
>NZ_KV797613.1:889-177716 GCF_001809415.1 Rothia sp. HMSC058E10
TTGCGGCAGGCTGGGTGGAAGATTATTGAGTTCTCCAGTGAAAAGTTATTGGAGTCTTCGGGGTCTGCGGAGGCTGCTGTGATGGTTTTTGAGGCTATTGAGTTTCCGTATGAGGTTCCTCGGTTGCCGGATGATTGGATTCATGAGTATCTTGAGGATTTGCATTGGTTGGATTTGAGTCAGGGGTTCTTTTTTGTTTTGAAGAATTATGATGCGCTATTCCAGAGTCCTCATGATCCTCATTATTATATGGCGAAGTGGGCTGCACAGCTGTTGCAGACTGTGGATACTGAGTTGAGGTACCGGTATTCGGAGGATGAGGATGGGGAGTATGATCCTGCGAATATCCTTTATGGTATGGAGGTGTCTCTAGAGCATCTTGATCAGGTGTTGGAGTTTTTTGAGGGTCGGGCGGTTGTGGTGCCTGATTTCGATGAAGAGGATCCTGGGGCTGAGCATCCTTTGTATGTTAAAAATAAGGAAGATACTATTAGGAGTTGGCGGGGTATAACAATTGACCCAGCAGATACTGAGGGTTAGTTGTATCTTCTGAATAGACGATATGACGAATCGTGCAGATCTTCAAATTACCAAAGATGGTAAACGGTACTATGTTGAATGGGATCGTACTACTTCGGGACGTGAAATTGAGCATGCAGAACGCATTGCAGCCAATGATCCTAACCATGGCGGTATTGAGCTACGTATTGTTGATTCGTATAAAAAATAGCTAGTGTACGGAAAGGTGTGAATTGTCATGACTGAAAATACTGATCGGTACAGGCTTGTAGATGGAAAATATGAGCCTGTGACTTATGACTTAGCATTTTTTAAGGAAAATTACCAATATGTAGCTGAATGCTATAAAAATTGGGTATCGAATATCGAAATTCCTAAGACCTTAAAATGTAAAAAAGTTCATATTTTAGGAAATAATATATTTGAGTCTTTATTGCCTTTGCAATTTGCTGAGACTAAGATTATTTTTGTCCAATGTAAGAACGGGTGGACTGTCATGTTAAGGAATAGTCCAAAAATGCAAGACTATACAACTATTATGTGGAATATGGAGAAAAAATATTTTCTTGATGGTGTTCTAATAAGGTATATTCCCAATATTTATCCACCGAAGAATTATAAAGATCTTGATAGCTATAGGGAATCATATGGAGATATATTTTTTGGTTATTATAATGGATCTGGAGAAAAACTGTGCGGTAAGACCGGGCGTCGTATCATACATTTAAGTCGGCAAGGGCTTCGGAAATGGTATTTTCAGGCGGCAGGTCAACCACCTTTCAGTTTTGAGGATATGAATGTCTATGAGAAACGGAAAGTAACTGACCGTTTTTCTCCAGGGCTAATGTTACAGTATGCACAGCATTTAGGGATTGACCCGTATAATCCAAGTTTCTACACTGGTCCTGCACTTGTATGTGATGTAGAAGCGTCTTGGCATCATGATGATCCAAAATTCTTAAAACCTTTAACTTTTGCCCAGGCTCGCAAAGAATATAAACTTGATCATCTTTACGATAGCTATGGTGATGATGAAGACTCATCGAAACCACATCTTGATGATATCCAGAAGAATGAATCTAAAAAATCTGATGAATTCGAGCCTTTAGATGAATATCAGGCTGATTCTCTACGTCTGAGTGAGCTACAGGCATTGTTGCCATTACCGGTTGAACAAGTTAGCGTGGGAGATTTGAATTTCTCTTTCACGGGTAATAAAGATAATTCTTCCTTTAAGCTCTATGTGGATTGTGACTGGCGTATCGCTCCAGCACTAGAGAAAAATCGCCTAGAGGAGTTTCCGAAGAATCAGCAAGAGCCTATTAAAGCTCTCCAAGGCGGCATGATAGTTGCCGTTGAAGCGGATACACCAGATGCCTATGATCCGCTTATTACCGTTCGCGATATTCATGGTGAGGACTGGGTAATTCACATCCTGAGCGAAGATGAAAATGCTCCGTGGGGTGTCATGCAAAATCGGGAACAGATTATCGAAGGCCCCAGTTGGCAGGCTCACGAAGCATGGAAAGAAGCACGCTGTCAGGAGACCGAGAGGTAAAAGCCTACACATTGGTGACGAAAACTCGTACACCTGCAAACTCCGTCCGGTACTATCGCTAATGTAGATCATTACATCCTCTGCCCCATGATGAAGGAATAAATACATGGCACTCATAAGCCCCGTTACAAGCCAGAACGATGACTTACAGCGCATCATCGAGCAATTACATTATCAGGGCGCTGAGGATATTCTTGTTAATGCCCCTCAGCAGAGTGCTTACGGCTACCAAGTAGGGTATAACCATCCCGAGTTGCAGTACACGCTTGATGGTAAACGGTACTATGTTCTCTGGCTGACTGAAGAGAGTAAGCTCGCGCAGTATAAGGCACAGCGTATAGCTGCTAATGACCCAGAACATGGAGGGATAGAAATACGTACTGTGCGGGAATACGATGATCCCGCGACGAAGACCTTTACCCGTTCCGCATCCTAAATTCTTACGTAGCGATAACCGACAGAATAGAGTGTTATGAATCCCCACTACACGTTAGCTAACGGTGCATATGAGCCCACTACCTACGAACTTGGCTATATTTATGCGGATCTGCAGGATATCGCCCAGGCATATATCGACTGGCAGCAAAAGCTGGGCTATCGCATGCAGTATGAGGTTGTTGAATCGGGCGGTTTAGCTGCGGCGATGTCGTACCTTGAGCCGCTGCGTCGTATCAGTGATGCTGTTGTGTTTACTGAGTGCGAAAATTATTGGGTTTCGGTTTTGACAAATCGTGTGCCGAGTAACGATGTAAATTCTATTGTGCACACAACCTCTCGACTATTGAATACTACCGGTGTGCTGATCTCAAATGTTCCGAATCGGTACCCTATAGCTTCTCATGCTGATTCTCGGGTGAATGTGCGGGGTCGTCGCCGGTTTGAGGTTCTTTTTCAGCCTGATAATCCCGGCGATATTCACACGGAACGGGCTCGACGATGTGTTGAGGTTAAACGTGAGATGGGTTCTCGGTGGCGTTTCGTTCATGAGGGGCTCCCAATTAACTTTGAGCAGGAAGAAGCATATAAGGTTGCGCGTATTCCTGACCGCCTTAGTGAGGATATGCTGATTGATTATGCGCACGCTATGCGAATTAACCCGTATGATGAGAACTTCTACACGGGTCGTAGCGTGGCGGTGTATCGGTACAAACCAGAGTTTGAGGTAGAAGAGAATAAGAAATTTATTGTGCCTCATAGTTTTGCCGAGGCACGCCACTATTTTGGGTATGTTCCTTCTGATGGCACAGCCCCGTTGGAACCATCGGATGAGACACCTGCCGGGTGGGATACCCGTTCAGTACTTGAACGTATGCGTTCACACCTCCCGTTAACCATTGATGCAGTTGAGATCATGGGCGAGAACGCCTGCGCAGTTTTATCTGGGAAGGATTGGGCACTTCAAGTTAACTGTAGCGGTGTTCTTACTGCGGCAGAGGGCTCTGTTCCCAAGGAGCCCCAGGATAATCATTTTCCGGATAGTCTGGGGCAAGTTCAGGGAACGGTAATCACTGAGGTTTCCGGTTCAGAAGACGGGTATAACCCCGTGATAACACTGCGTGCTTCTGATGGTTCCCCGTGGACTTTAACCCTGCAAGCGGGTGCGGTGAACGATCCATGGGAGCTATTTGCTCATGGCGAGCGTATTGCTGGCTTTTCGTGGCAGGATCACCAGGCTTGGCAAGCAGGAGATCTCACCGAAGGGTAGCTCATATAGAAGGTGACTTCTCGACATAGCCATCGGGATGTCACCTTTTTGCCGTCCCTATCATGTTCCTGCGGTTATCCAGACGGAAGCTGAACGGCGTTCCGGCTGGTAAACTGATGGTGCTATACGTGCGGTATAAAACCGCGCAGTCACCGTGTGAATGTGCCCCAGGCGTCTGCCGTAAGCACGTACCCTAAGAGAGGGTTTCTTATGATTATTGGATACGCCGCTGGCGCCTACGACCTGTTCCATTACGGGCACCTCGAAATCCTGCGCAAGGCGAAGGAAAACTGCGACTACCTTATCGCCGGTGTCGTGCACGACGACGTTCTTGAACAGACCAAGGGGCGCCGCCCCGTCATCCCCATTGATGAACGTGCCGCAATCGTCAGCCATATCGACTATGTGGACGAAGTCTACATCGAAACCACCCCCGATAAGATCGAAACATGGCACCAGAAGCCCTTCAACGTCTTCTTCAAAGGCGACGACTGGAAGGGGACTCCTCAGGGCCTCGCCCTCGAAAAACGCTTCGCAGAGGTCGGTGTGAGTGTCCACTACTTCCCCTATACGGAGCACACCTCAAGTACCAAGCTCCGCAAAGTTGTTGATCTGTTAGAAGCTGAGCACGACTTGCGTGTTGAGATGCGCCGCTTCGCCGAACTTCTTGGTGACCGTGCCTATCATGAGGCGGTAGTCGCCGCTAAAGCAGAGGCCCCCGTGGGAGCGGCAGAAGCCGAAGCATCCTAAAGCCCCATCGGTCGTTAGTATTCAGTACCCAACATAAAAAGGCTCTTTATGTGAGTGAAGCGGGTTTTTCGCCGCTTCATTCACATAAAGAGCCTTTTTAGCAGGTAGACTAGCAGACCAGTAATTAACCCTGCTGAGCGGTCCACTTCTCAGCCGAGGTACCAAGAACCTTGAGCACGCGACCAACCTGAGGTTCGGCAGCGGCAGCAATCTTCTTGCCCACCAGCGGAATCGAGCAGGAGACCTCACCATTGACGTCCACACGTGCCTGGCTGTCGCTCACAGGAGTGAGGGTCTGGGTAGCCTGCGCGCTTACAGGCATACCGCTAACCTTAACCTCGGTGTTCACGGTGCGGGTGCCGTCGGCAGCGGGTGCGCTCACCTTATCGGTCTGGGTCATACCCACACCGTTAGAGACGAACTTCTTCGCAATATCCGGCACGCGGTCTGCGGGGATGGTGCGCTCTGTGGTGATGGTGTACTCACCGGCGGGGTCACCGTCAAGGTTGAAGCTGACGAAATTAACACCAACCTCGTTGCATACAAAGCGTGCGAAATCTTCGCTGGCGTATGCTGCAGCGATCTGCTCAACTGATACGTTGACGTCGTTGGACTCTTGAACTGCCATATTTTATCTTTTCCTTCCATGGCGCGTGCGAAGCCCCGGGTATCCTATCCGGAAGATAAGCGCTCCGAGGCTTTCGTACCTAACAGGTAACAGCCTTCGTGGCTGCACAACTTGAGTGGAGCACCCGCGCATATGTGCGGTCTTCTGCCTCATATAGCGGCGGATGCTCCGGTGTAGCCTTACGTCTGAAAACTCGGCGGATACATGTGCACTATATCGCCGATAGCTACTTAGATTCTACTCGCTGGGTGTAATAGCGTTAATTCGAGCCATTTCTTGTTTACCCGCAGCGTGGGCACGTGCTGCCTGCTTGAAACGGGCTATGTATCCCTCAGCACGGCGAGTCTTCCCCGAAAGCAGGTTATCGAGCCCCTGCGCCAGCTGTTCCGCTGCGATACTTGGGTTCGCCACATAGGGCTTTGCCGCATGAAAAAGTGAGGGATTTTCAAAGGCTAGAGTAAGCTTGTCGAACAGGTCTGCGCGGCTCTCAACGATAACGGCGCCGCCTTGCTTCTCCATCATGGTAACGAAAGGGACCTGGTGGTTATCGACAACTTCATCAAACTCAACGCGGCGCGGTACAACGAGGGGGATAGCGCCGGTGGCACGCGCATCTTGAATAGACCCCGGGCCACCCTGAACCAGTACAACCTGCGCCTTGGCATATAGGCGTTTGAGGGTGCCTGCGGGCAGAAGTTTAACGTTATCTGCCCCTTCAATGGGGGAGGTATGGCCGTGCTGAATGAGGCACCGTATCTGAGGGTTCTCCGCCAAATAAGCCTTGACCCACCGTAGCAGCCGATCAAAGGTGTGATAGTCGGTTCCGAGAGAAACCACAAGATCATAAGTATCCGCCGGAAGACGTGAGGGAGCCTGGGCGAGAGTGAAGCTCGCCGGATCGAGAATAATGCTATGCCCCGCAGTATGGGGCACGTTCTGAATAGACATATATGTCTGATCCTAACTCTAATCGGTGAGTGCGGAATCGGTCAGCCTAAAGAGTGGAAGTAGGCCAGCTAACCCCGAGTGGTTGGTAAATCGGAAGAGTTTCTGCGATTGACTCCGGTGGTTAGTCGAAGGTAATGCTCGCCCGCAGATGTTGTTATCAGTTTGTTATGTATTAAGTATATACGCGCAGACGCAGGATTAAAGTAAAACTTCACGGTCATGAAAGCGGTGAAAATTATTAATCCCACGCCCGCGCATATAATGCGGTGCTGCGCCCTAGAAAATCGGGTGCAGAATCGTCGAATCCGGAAAATTCTTCTGCTGTTCCTCATTCTGAACGTTAAAGCTATCGGCCAGAATATAGAGCATTTTTCCCGTCATCGTCGGCAGTGTTGGGCGGTCATAACACTCAATGTACATGGTCTTGACCCGAAACAGCTTCGCCGCTACGAAGAACGGAACCGCAACCCCAGCCCCCGCAGAAACTACGGCCTGCGGTTTCTCCTGAGGAATAACCTTCAGAGCCAAGAAGAAATTCCGAATAGCGTTCTTAATATTGCGGGTCGTAGGGTAGTAGGCCCAATGTACACGCTCGTTCTCAAGCGCCGCCTGAACATCGGGCTGTTTGAAACTCACCCACACTCGCTCGTAGTTTTCCCATGCAGAAGCGGTCTCGGTCAGATGCTTCAAATGCCCGCCGCTGCTAGAGACGAGAAGTAACTTTGCGGACTTATCCAACGAGTTAGCCATCGTTTATCCCTCTTTCTGCGGTTCCATAAATACTGCGATGCTCACGGTATTTTCAAGAGTCTGCAGGTACGAGAAGAGCTCGCGCAGCTTTGCCCGGTTAGTATCTTTGTTCACCGGAATCAGGCACAAACGAGTGGCATTGCTGAAGCGCACAACCTGCGGAAGCGTAGCGGAGTTCCCCAAATCAACCACAACGGGAATGGAATTACCTGCAACATACTTCTCGGGGTTCTGCAGCGAGTGACTGTCTTTGAGCGACTTGTAGTCGATAAAACGCACCTGATCGCTTGGCAGCGCGGTGTAGAGAGCCTGGTACATACGGTAAGCGAGTTTGCCGGATGCAGAACTGAGGGTAATACCGGCATAACCGGCTTTCTTGAGGTCACCATCCGTAGCGCCTACACGGTGCAGCAGCAAAAGCGCTCCTTCGGTGTCGTTCGGCTTGAGCTCATGCGAATCGATACCCATTTCCTTGAGACGACCAGCGTAACCTAAGGTACGCATCGAACGGTCATAAATGTATGCCGCAGCAATACCCACCAGCAGACCGAAGGCACCGCCAACGACCATCAGAACCATGGGGGAGAGACCCTTCTGGCTCTTTGGAACCTGAGCCGAGGATACAACACGACCGCCCTCCTGAGAAATCAGCTCAAGCTGAGAAAGGCGTTCACGAAGCTGAGTAAGTTCGGAAGCTGGGATGGTATTGCTATTTTGTGCTTCGTCAATCTTCTCATTGAGCTTCTTGCGCCGGTTCTCCACATTAGCCTTGAGGCCTTCACTGCGCACCTCCAGATAGGCTTCAGCCACGGCATTTGCGTAGTCAGCCGCTTGCTGGGCGTTAGGCAGAGTCACCTCAATATCCAAAACGGCCGACTGCGAAGTACCCGTTACCTTTGTGGCAGCCATGAGCTTATCAACGTCCATCGCCTGGTAGTTGGGGCCCTCTTGGTTAGCCTGAGCCTTGGTAATGGCACGCCCGGCAACCTGGCGGGAACTTGCCGCACGGGACTCGGTGTTAATATCGACCTTCAAGGAGTTCGCGCTGCCGGTTCCAGAAAGGTCGTTCACGAGCGGATAAACCACCACAGTTGATTTCGCGGCGTATGATGCAGGCGAAATCACACCGTAGGTTCCCGCAAGAATCGCCATCACCACGATCGGAATAAGAACAATGAGCTTATGGCGCCATACTCGCTGAACCTGCTCAAGCAAAGATGCCGAAGGCTGTTTCTCGGAAGTGCTCGAATTTTCCATGGTGTTCTCTTTCTGAACGATAATCCTGGGTCGTTCGTGGTTCGTGATCGGTGTTGTGTTGTGAGAGTCCGTCGTATCTTCGGAAGACTTCGCCGGGGCTTCGGCGTCTGTGCTTTCCGTTGGTGTCGCCTGAGTCTTAGCGGCGGGCTGCGCGGGTATCATGCCCGTGGGCGTATCCGGGGCACCATTCGCGGTAGCCTGTGCAATCGCAGGAAGCCTCGGCTTCTTCACGGCTTGCACGGGTCGAGCTGGCTCGGAAGATTTATCGGCTTCAGGCTGTGCAGAATCCTGCGGCAGAGCATTTCTGAGGGTACCAACCGCAGAATCGGGTGAACCCGGCTCATCACCAGCCGCCGCACCCAGGAATATTGGTACGGTTGGCGATTTTTCGATATGCGGTGTTTTCCCCGTCTGGGGGTTGCTGTGATCCTGCGACGATGCGTTAGCCTGCGGCGCAGACTCTTGTTCTCTCCCCATGTGCGGAGTTTGTCCCTTCTCGTGAAGTTGTTCGTGGTGAACCGCCGTTCCCTCGGCGGGAGGTGTAGCTGACAGATGTGTCTCAGCTGCGGTATGTTGCTGAGATTGCGCATCCGAAGACTGCGCCGGTGGTGTTTTTGAAAGCGCCGCAGTAACGGCGGAAGCAATGCTGGAAGAGCGCTGAGGATGCTGCGGGGAAACCCCGACGAGCTGAACCATCGTTGCTCCGTGGGCAAGCGCATCATTCAAGCGCTGTGCATCGGCACCGGAATCGGTGTACTGCGGGAACGCTTCACGTCGCCCCTGAGCAATAGCGGCACGCACCGCCGAAAACTTGCTGGGGGAGCGAACGATCGCCATCACCGTGGTAGGCGCGTTTTCCGGGGTCTGGGCTGCAACAACTTCTTCCGCAGTTGCGGGCTTCTTGCGTGCCGAGAGGAAACGTTCAACGCCCAACGGCTTGCGGAAGCGCTTCAGCAGGTAACCGTAGCTTGGAACCAGAAGAACCAGGTACAGCACCAGAGCTACTAGGCTTTGCCCCAGAATCGCGAGCGGAATAAGGGCGCATACAGTCGGTACCACACCGCCAAGGATGAGCGCCGGAGCCATTTCCTTGACAGTAGCGCGAATACCCACCAGCTTGAAAACCTGGTAGCTTGCCAAGAACGTATCAATCAGCAGTGCCGCCGCCCAAGCGGTGACGGCACCATAGAGCCCCCATAACGGAACCAAGGTAAGGTTCAAGATAATCGCCAGAACCAGAGCGGAGAGCTTATTGAGAAGCTGCCAACGGCTTTTACCGCTCATAAGCAGAACCGATTGCACGCCACCCGCACTCATCGCGAGCATCGCCGCCGGGCAGATAACCCAGAGAATACCGGCGCCAGACTCGAAACCTTTACCAAAGAAACGCAGCAAAACCGGGCCGAAGAAAGCAAGTGAAAGGTAGAAAGGCCAGGCTAGGGCGGTGAGCACGCGGGTGGTCGCAAGGAAGATTTCACGGGCACGAACCAAGTTTTGGGTTGCCAGAGCCGCGCTGATCGATGGTCCAGTCACGATGCGCCCGGTGTGTTCGACCATAGTGCCAACACGCACACACCGGTTTACCGCGCCGTAGACACCGCCTGCGGCCGGTCCGAGGAATGCTGCGATAACCAGCACATCAATCCATTCGAGTGCGGTCTCGACAATGGCGGCAACGCCGCGGGCAGATGAGAACATCCAAAAAGAACGCAGCGTTTCTTCCGGGGCGTCCTGGTGCTCGTTCGTGGTGGGCGGCGCGTCCTGGCTCATTTCTTCGGGAAGAGGGCGGTTGAGCAGGTATGCAGTGACCGCCGTGGTGATAATCACCGGAATAGTCCATGCCCACACTAAGCCCATCAGAGAACCCGCAAGAATCACCGCAAGAGCTACACCCGCTAGACGGAGAGTCGGGAGCACTACGTTCTGCAGGAGGGTGAATGTCACTACCTGGTTTAGACCGCGTAATGCTCCGAACCCCACCGTCATGGCGGCGGCAATTATCAGGAACGGAGCGCTCACCCGTAGAGCGGTGGCGTATTCGTCGCTTCCCGGCATGATCAAACTGTACACCAGCGCTGCGAGGGCTACGACAACGGCAAGAAGTACCGAGGGGAAAAGAGCGAAGCGGATAAGCTGGGGGAGCGCAGAGTATCGTCCTAGGGCACGCTGTGCGGACATCGTACGTACAAGTCCGGTATCCGCGCCGAAGACTGAGAGCGAGGTTCCGATCGCAAAGAGTGCCATTAGACGGAAGAATTCACCGGCACCGGCTGCGCCGATTCCGTTTGAGACCACGAGGGTTGTAACGAACGCAATACCGGCACCGTACATCACACAGAGAGAAGCCAGCGAGCCGCTGCGCGCTAAAGAAGCATGACGTGCCATTAAAGCTCCTCTCTGTAATATCGTGCACGAATGCAAGCCATGGCGCTGAGCAGAAGAACGCTGAGCTGTGCCACATCGAAGCTATAGAAAATAATGACAACACAGCTGCAGACCGGAATAGAATGCAACCAGAATCCGGCGGGGGTGCGCACCTTCAACCCTTCACCCAAAATACTGAGAATAAAGAGGGCATATATAGCAAGACCCACAAATCCGAAACAGAACATTAGAGTCCATAGATACCCCTGAGTACCCATCGAAACACCCACGCTCAATTCCATACGGGGAGTTCCATACCCCACAATGGGAGACTCTAAGGACGCTGCCCAGGTTGAGCGGTACAGCGCCGCGCGACCGCCGGTCGAGTCAGAATATTGCTGACGACCCAAAATAGCTGCCACCGTGCCGGAGGCAATTAACGCGGTCACCACCCCGACAACCATCACCCCGGCCGCCGTTACCAGGCCCCAATAGCGACCAATAATCAGGCGAATAATGACGTATGCAGTCGCAAAACCCAGACCAATGAACATACCGCGGTTACTGGTCGCAACGAGCGGCACGACCGATGCTCCGAGGACGATCGCCAAAAAGATGCGCAGAAGCCACGAGCGTGTGCGAGCAAAGAATGCGAACATCACGGGCGTAAGCACGGTAAAGGCAAGACCCCAGCTATTGGCGTAGGGGAAAGGCGCGGCGGGGCGCACGTAGGGTTCGGGCGCTCCCCAGGGGTTTTGAACCTCCGCGAAGGGTGGGAGCATATAGTCTTTCACCAAAGAGTTCGACATGAAACTCTGTGGCACGACGTAGCTCATTGGTGTTTGAACGCGCACTTCCGGGAAGAGCACGCCGCCCCATCCGAGTACGACAACCGTAACCCACAAAGCAGTTAAACTGCCCAAGAGCTGATTGATCGAGATGCTTTCTTTAGCGTTGAAATAGTAGAGCGCATACACGCCCGCGTTGAGAATATTGACGAAGCGCAGCGTCCAGGCGATATAGTCTGTCACATCTTCTAACGAGACGGTACAGACAATCACCCAGAAGATGAACGCAGCCCATATCCAGAGCGAGCGGGGCACTCGCACGCCGCCGCGGATAGTCAAGTAAATGACCATCGTTACCGAAAGCACTAGCGGCACGATCTGAAGCAGCCCCAACGCCCAGAATGCCGGGAACCCGTAGAACAGGGTGAGAAGAGGCCACGCAGGAAGACGTTTACGGGGTGCCTGTGCGGATGCACCGCCCGCCGCGGGTGTAGACGCGAGCTTCCTTGAAGCACCGAGGGTTGGAAGAGCTAGAGCAGTAGACATTACAGACCTCTTCCTGTCTTCTGAACGAGATCAAGAAGCAGCTGAGGTTTCACAATCCCCAGTGCTACCACGTATGCCGCCCAGGCACGTAATTGCTTTTTATCGCGTTTAAGGGCCGAGCGGGCGTAGGAACGAGCAAGATCACGGTGACCGAGCGCCGCATGCACAAAAGCTATCTGCCCGGCAATACGTGCCAGTCCACGCGGGCTACGCTCAAATTCGGGGAATTTTTGCAGTATATAGGTAAGCCCGTCCGCCATAGCCTGCCACTTACCGGCAAAAAATGAGGGACGATCCCACAGCACCAGAATAAGCGGTTTCTGCACTGAAAAAACGTCGCCGTAGCGGGTTGCTCGTAAGAGTAAATCGTAGTCTTCGCCGTAGGAAGCTGGCAGCTCCTCATCGACTAAACCGAGATGGTCGGTCACAAGGTCTTGCCTCGCATAGAGCATAGCGGAAGGATGAATTTCCGTAATGCGTGAGAGCAGAAAGTCATCGAAGGATGCACGCTTAGGCGCCAGCCGCCCAATATCACGCCCACCCGAGCGAACGGTGATACCCGAAGAAACCGCGACCGCCTCCGGGTGAGCATTCCATAGTGCGAGTTGTTCGGTCAGCTTGGTGGGCATCCAATAATCGTCGTCGTCACAGAAGCCAATAATTTCTCCAATGGCGGCAAGAATCCCGCTGTTACGACCACCCGCAAGACCGCCCGTGCGTGTGTTTGCTATCGTAATGAGCTTCCGATTTTCCGGAACCTGCACGTCTTCCAGCAGATCGGGCTCTACCCGGTCATACACCACGACAACCTCGATAAACCCCGCATAATCTTGATCGAGAATAGAGCGTACCGCAGTGCGCAGAGTTTCGGGACGTTTACCGTTAGTTGCGATCACGGCGCTTACGGCGGGAGCTGAAGATTCAAACTTCACGGTTATGCCTCCTGCGAGGGGGACGATGCGGGGGTTGCAAGCGTGACGTATTTACGGTGCATAGACAGCAAAACGGTCGCCGCGTTTGCCAAGAAAAGAAGCGCATAGACGAAGACGAAGATCACGCCAAAACCCCAAAAAATGTAGATCCAGCAGAGCGTACCGGCGTCCATATGCAGATTGATGAAGGAACGGAGGTTACCCCCGGTCGAAGGTGCCGCAGTTTTACGGTTTTTGCGCAGCTGCTCAGCGAGAATCTGACTCATAAAATGTCCGGCGGTGAGTACTGTGAATGCCATGGGCAGTACCCAAAGAATCCAGCCACCGGGAAAACCATCGGCGGTATGTGATACAGAGAAGTATTCGGGAAAACGGATGAAACCTACCAGCGTTGCTAGGTGTACGGTGGGTACTCGCATGGAATCTACTACATGGTCAAGCCATTCTCCTGCTGGTGAGGATGCGCCGGTCACGCGGGCTACCTGCCCGTCCGCCGAATCAAGCCCGTAACCGAGGGCAAACAGAAGCGCAACGATAACGCCTGTCAGGATTGTTGGGGGAGCGGTTAGAAGAACGATAACACCTGCCGCCGAGACAGCAGCGCTGACCGCCGTAACGCCGTTGGGCGTAATACCGAGGGAGACAGCGGCAGCAGCAAAATAGCGTGCAATCCTGCGGTTTACCCATCGGGTGTATGCGGGAACTCCAATACCTGGTTTTTGCGCCTGCTCAAGCGCTCTCAGAGTATCCGAAAAGCCGGGGCGTTTTGCTGTGCTTGGCGTAGTGATGTGACCCATGTGAAGAATCCTAATCGGTGATCAAAGTTTGAGGTGGTGCCGCGGGTGATGACGACGTTTGCTGTTACCTAAGCCCGCCGGAAGACATGCGATCTAAAACCGAGTGTCCGAGCAAAAAGTAAGTCATAAAGATTATAGAAATAAAATGCTCTAAAAAGTAGGACTTTGCCAGGCGCGCCTTATTTTGCTGACTCTTAGTCAAACATTGAAGACGGTATCGCGCTGAAAAACGCCCCCGTAGCCGAATACTAAATCCAGCTACAGGAGCGTTTATGCAGTCCCTACACAGGGGCTAGGTGATTACCAACCGAATCCGTAGTCGTAGAATGCACGACCGAAGAATCCGTGAGCATAACCGAAGCCACCCATGTAACCAAAACCACGGTGATCGTAGTTATAGGCTACGCGTTGGTTACGACGACCGTAGTAGTCACCGTTACCATAGTTGCCGTAGTACTCCGGGTAGTACCAGTACCAGACCTGAGGGCGGTGCTGCTGACCGTTATCCTCCTGATTCTGTACTTCAGGAAGGGGGTTCTGGTGCTGCGCGGTGGAAATAACCTGCATATCGAAGCTGATGTTGTTGCTCCAGTGCGAGTTAGCGTGAACCTCAACGGCGATTGCGTTGCGACCTTCGCGCAGGTACTCAGCAGGAACGTCAACTGAGAACAGCTGAGCGTTCTGGCTTTCCGGACGCTGGGTTGCGGGGGTATTAGCCGAGATACGACCCTGCGGCATGTTCTTACGAGCAACTTCCTTGCCGTTGACATAAACCACAGTACCGTCATCTGCGTAGGTGGTGAGCTTCAGATACTGCTGAGCCTGTTCCTTCGTGAGGGTAACGTCCTTACGGGCGTAGATGCTCATCGGAGTACCAAAGAAGGTATTCACCTCGGTCTCAACGTTCACCGAGCCAGCACCCAGGGGAGCCTTACCGCGAGACCATGCGCCGCCGAGCCATGAACGAGTTTTCCATTCGCTTTCGGCGCGGTCGCTGCCTACACGGTAGACCCATGAAGAACCGCTATCGACGAGTACCTGATCGCCCTGGGGCTTCTGCTCCTGTTTGGGAGCCTCTTGCTTGGGCTGCTCTTGCTTGGGGTTGTCCTGTTTAGGATCTTCCTGCTTGGGCTGCTCCTGCTTCGGGTTCTCCTGCTTCGGGTTCTCCTGCTGCTTAGGCTCGTTCGGTTTCAGATCATCGTTGGGATCAGCGGGCTGAACCTGATCGTCTGTCGCAGGGTTTTCCGGCTGAGGCTGTTCATCCTGTTTAGGATCTTCCTGTTTAGGCTGCTCCTGCTTGGGATCGTCCTGGATGGGGTTCTCCGGCTGAGGATTGACAATATTCTTATTGTCATCCTGCTTGGGATCTTCCTGTTTAGGCTGCTCCTGCTTAGGATCTTCCTGCTTAGGCTGTTCCTGCTTCGGGTTCTCCTGCTTAGGCTGTTCC
This sequence comes from Rothia sp. HMSC058E10, assembly GCF_001809415.1. Lineage (NCBI taxonomy): Bacteria > Bacillati > Actinomycetota > Actinomycetes > Micrococcales > Micrococcaceae > Rothia > Rothia sp. HMSC058E10. The sequence continues at coordinate 15,879 of NZ_KV797613.1, forward strand.
TGCTTAGGATCTTCCTGCTTAGGCTGCTCTTGCTTAGGATCTTCCTGCTTGGGGTCCTCTTGCTTAGGATCGTCCTGCTTAGGGTTTTCCGGCTGAGGCTGCGGATTCTCCTGCTTGGGGTTCTCCTGCTTAGGTTGCTCAGCCTTCTTGCCAGATACAGCAACCGAAGTAGAAGCAGAGTAGTTACCGTTTGCATCAGCCGCACGCACGAAGTAACGAGCGTTGTCGGTGTGCTTTACCCTGTAGCTGGTGCCGTTCACAGTAGCAATCACGCGATCGTTACGGAGCACATGGTAACGTGCACCCGCCTCGCCAGATGCGCTCCAGTTCAGCTGATCGTTATCACCGGATTGAGTAACAGTCAGGTTACTCGGAGCAGGCGGGGGAGTAACATCGCGTGGTGCGTAGCGTACGAAGCCAACAGATTCCTGCTGTACACCATTTTCACCTAGGGAGCGGTTCAAATCGCCGCCAACCCACAGTACACCATTGGAGTCCACGAAGGATTCCCAGATGCCGTGACCACTCTTACCCTTAAGAGTAGGAGCGAACTCGGGGAGAGTTTTACCGCTGTCCTTATCGAACGCAGCAACCAAACGGATGCTGTCGGTCACGGTAGAACCACGCCATGCGTAGTCGTGGGTGCCGCTGCCCTGGTACAGGAAGTCACCACAGTGGCAGGCGCCGTAGATGTTATTACCGTTGAGATGCAGATCCTGGAAATCACCGCCGTTGCGGGTAATACTAGAGCTCAAACGGGTCATTGGTTCGTTCTTAGTGTACTGAGAAATCATGTGCTCAGTACCGCCAAGCCATACGGAGCTGCCAGCATCCTGAACGTCAAAGTGGAAGCCCCACACCCTTTTCTCGCGGGTTTGTGGATCCGGAAGGTATGAGGGAGTGACCTCCCATGTGCCGACCTTCTTGGCGGAATCGAGGATACGTGCCACACGGAATGCGCGTTGGTCATTCATCTCGGTGAAGTAACCGGCGGCAAATACCTCGGAGTTATCTGCCGATGCACTCATACCATTTACTGTTCCGTTGAAACGCGGGGTCCACGTGCGATCAACCTGGTTGGTGGAGATCTTCACGCGAGCAGCGTTACGGGAGTAAACCTTATTGGGGGTTCCTGAGCTCTTGAGATGGGTAAACGTACCGCCCAAGTACAGGTAATCTCCCTGAGCTTGCAGAGTCTTCACAGAAAGAGCTGAACCGGAAACGTTGTTTTCAACCTGCAGGTTCAGTTCGCGGTCAAGCTGTCCGGTTGCGGGGTCAAGCACCGCAAAACCGGGCACCTTTTCGCCGTTAACCTCGGTGAATTCGCCACCAACGGCCAACTTGTTGTTCGGCAGAGCCTCAAGAGACTTAATCTGACCATTGAACTTCGGCTTGAAGGTCTGTACCAGTTCACCAGTATTGACGTTGAAACCAGCAAGATAAGACTGATCCACATGAGCACCGGCTGCAGACTCCAGGTATGCAAAGTCACCGCCGGTGAAGACAGTGTCGCCTACCTGAGTAATAGCCTGAACGTAGGTGTTCATTTCGTTGACGTTACCGGTTCCGGACTTATCGCTTGTGCGCCACTTCCATGGCATAGAACCGCTCTTGGGCAGTGCGCGGCGGTTACTTGCCGCAGTACCGTTATCGCCAATAGCCTGTGCACCCATGTTCTGCTGGGTCAGCTTCGGGCGCAGGTACACCTGAGTGAAAGCGAAGGGAGTAGCGTTGGAACCGCTCGGGCGGTACAGATATGAGTTGCTTGCGCTCTCATTGCGATTTCCGTTAGCACGAACATCACGGCTGTAGCTAAAACCGAGCTTCCATCCCTGCTCACGCTGCTCATCAAAGTTCAGCACCGAGTAGGTGCCATTTTGCTGAATATGACCCTCAGTCTTGTCGAAGTGGGTACGGTCCCTCTGCATGTACTGGGGGTTATCCGCGCTGACGTCAATATTGGACCAGATATTGTTGCTTCGCAGAGCCCAGGTCCAACGCTCGGTCTGATCACGATGCGCCGTGATGTTCTGCCATTCCGTGCCGTCAGTATTCAGAGCGCGGCGGAAGCGCACGCCATCTTCAAGATCCTGCGGCTTCTGGCCGTTCAGCAGCTCATCAACAGTGGTAGAGGGCAGCTGTACCGGAGTCATCGCGTCGTCACCCTCAGGGCTGGTGTACAGCTTAGATGCAGCACCTCGACCGTGGTAGTTCTCGGTCCAACCGTCACGGCCGCGACCAATCAGAACCCAACCGCCGCCGTTAGTCTCCTGGTCGCAGTAGAACTGCTGTGGAGCCGACATCGAAGGGGTGTACAGCCAGTACTTACCGGATTTTGCATCCTTGTTGACTTGTTTAGCTTCATAGCAGGAAGCGGCTGCCTTGTCGCTGGAGGAGCCGTCGTGAACGACCGCATCCTCAGCAGCGTAGGCTACGGGACCTACCGGGGCTAGCCCGGAAAGTCCAAGCGTCAGGGCAAGCCCTACCGCCGTAGTCGCTTTTCTAGCAAATTTCATGGTTTTATTGCACCTCCGTTGAATGCTGAATACGTATTGAAGGAGTGGAATAAACACGGGCAGACACCGAAGGATAAAACGGCCTTACGATGCCTGTAGGTACGACGTACCATGTGCTTAGCAATCGGGATTGTTAGGGAAGTCGTGTTGGGCTATTTTCCACGTGCCGTCAGATTCGACCAGCGTATATATATTGAGAGACCGTTTGCCTCCGCTCTGGAGTTCCCGACCCGCGCTGTCTTTGGTCTTGACTTGGGAGGAATCCAGACATACCTCGACGAATCGTGCACGCTTGCCCTGGTAGGTTCCTTCGGCAACTTTGGGGCTGCCGACGACCGTGCTGGTGCCCTCGTAATGCCAACCGTTCTGGGCATACTCGGCAGCGGATGCCGCGTATTCTTCGGCGGCGTTGTCTACAGCTACCTTGTTGATGGAGTCCATGGTTGCCTCATCAAGAAACTGCCGGGGTTGACCGGAATCTGATGAAGCAGTATCTGCTGAACCTTCAGGCGCGCTTGGAACAGAAGACATGGTCTGCTCATAGGAGTTTACGAGACCGTTGACTTCTTTAACCTCGGCCGCGTCAGTCGAGACAGTTTTAGCGTCTTTGAGTTGCTCTGCCTGGGGATAATTTTCGTCCTGCGCAGGAACTTCAGCCTGTGCAGATTCAGAGGAAGTAGCAGTCCCAGAAGAAGGGGCGGAAGAAGCGCTAGATGCGCTTGAAGCAGAAGATGACGAGCTTGCTGAAGCTGAGCTGTCAGGGCTCGCAGTCTGTTGATCTGATGACTGAGAGCATGCCGCGAGGGGGACTATCAGAGACAAACTCAGAAGTAAGCCCGTTGCTGCCCGTCGCTGTTTCGGAAGTGAAGAAAACGTACGAAGCACGATCTTTCTCGTTCAGTTGTAAGGTGGTTGGTTATCGGTAAAGTGAAGGCACTTCTGCCAACAATAACGACAACCCACCCTTTGTGTAATTGTAAGTGAGTGAATTGCTATTGCCGACGGGAGTACCCGTTGGTTTTTATTATTTTCCATGGGGCTACACCGCGCCATGAAGGCACAGAACTTTCCGTGGATACCTATAGGCTAGCACAGCGAACGAGAGTTGTGACCGCGGTGAGGTCACAATACTCACGGATAGTCCGAGGGGTGGACAAATACTATAAGAAAACCTAATAAATATTTTATGAACCCTTATCAAAAGAAAGGTGTAAATGGTTGTTTCGATACAAAGTTGATAGTTGTTCTCGTGTATAGAAATTTACTCATAAAATACCTATAAAACTTCTGAGGGGGTTGGGTTTTGGTAACTGAGTCTACTTGAAAGATACTTAAAGCTCTTAAATTTATAAATATGCACTCAATATACGTTCTGAGACTTGGCACATACTTTACCTATCAAATAAAAAATAATAGTATATACCCCCAGAAAACGGGTTCCCTGTGATAACAAGGGAGAAGGGAGGTAGGCAAGCCTTACTATAAATTTCCTAGCCCCAGCCTTAAAACCAGGATTTACAAGGGGATATACCTTAAGGACACTCTCATGAACAGTTAAAAATATGCATTTCGCATGCCATCCTCAAAAATATGAGCAGATAGGAACCGACGAACAATAGATTTTATTGTGAAGGTCCACCCCACCGGCTGTAGTTGAGGAGATAGACAAAAAGCCTGAGCGAGATACCCCTACGGTATAAGATAGACGGGTACCCAAACGCATCAACGTGGCAATATAGAGCGCACGCGTTATTGGGAGGCGCCGCCTTATTGGGAGACGCCGCCTTGAATGCCACCGCATCCGGTAGAAGGAGTATCCGTGAAACTAACTGGACTGAGCCGTCTTCTGACAGAACAGCCCTCCTACCGTCATATTCTTGAAGCCTGCGATGTTCCCGCTGCGGAACGTCCTGTCCAAACCCTGATTGGCGCCGTTGCCGGTGTACAGGCACCCCTTATAGCTGATCTTGCCGTTGCAGTACGGCGCCAGTCCAGAACCGGAAAAACTCCGCTGACGCTCATTATTACACCAACCGAGCGACAGGCTGAGGATACCGCGCATGCCCTGCACTCATATTTGCCCGATCACCATATCGAGAGCTTTCCCGCGTGGGAAACTCTGCCGCATGAACGGCTTTCGCCACGCAGCGATACCGTGGGAAAACGTCTGAATGTTCTGCGCTCTATAACTCATCTTGAAACTCCGACTCCACAGGTTGTTATAGCTCCGGTACGTGCGGTCATTCAGCCCCTCGTGGCTGGTATTGAGAACCTGGAACCGGTAAGCCTAGTACGCGGTGAAGAATACTCTTTCAAAGACGTCATTAAAGGTCTAACAGATGCCGCATACTCGCGTGTAGATCTCGTAGCAAAGCGTGGTGAATATGCGGTTCGAGGCGGTATTATCGACGTCTTTGCACCTACCGCACAGCATCCGGTTCGCTTGGAATTCTTCGGCGACGAACTTGACGAAATACGTTACTTCTCAACGGCAGACCAGCGCACTCTAGGGCAAGAAGCAGACCACCCAACGCACGTTACTTTACTCCCATGCCGTGAGCTTCTTATTACCCCGGAAGTTATGGGACGTGCTGCCCGACTCAAAACGGACTATCCGGCGGCATCAAGCATGCTTGAGAAGATTGCGGGAGGTATCTATGTCGAAGGCATGGAATCTCTAACCCCGCTTCTTGTCGATAAAATGCAGACTCTCGTGTCTCTGCTCCCCGAAGAATCACTCATTATTTCTCTGGAACCTGAGCGGGTGCGTGCCCGTGCCGAAGACCTTGTGGCAACCAATGAGGAGTTTTTAGCGGCCGCTTGGGATGCTTCCGCTGATGCGGGCTCGCGTGCGCCTATAGACTTGGGACAGCTTCGGGTCAGCGACAGCGGGTTCCACACGATTGCCGCGACCCAGCAGGAATCTTTGGACCGTAACCTATCCTGGTGGGAAATCACCGAGCTTGTCGATAGTGTAGATCTTCTCAACAATGCTCCCGACGACGACATCCCAACTATGACGGTCGCGGCACAGGCTCCAGCATCCTTCACCGGCTCGGTAGAACAAATGCTTCACGAGGTTGGTTCGCTGGTTCGTGACGGCTGGACGGTACTGGCGCTTACCAATGGGCGAGGATCCACCGACCGCCTCATCGAACTTTTCCGCGAGAGTATCTCAGGAGAAGATCCAATTCCAGCCATACGTCGGGAAACCCTCGACGGGGGAACGGAAGGCGCTCTACAGCCCGGAGTCGTCGAAGTTTGTGAGACCCCAGCCTCTGCCGGATTTTTAATTCCTGAGGCGCGCCTTGCTGTCTTGACTGAAGGTGAAATTTTGGGCAGGCGCGGCACCTACGCGCCACGTGGCGCGAGCGGCAAAAAACTCAAACCCCGTAAACGACGCAACGCTGTCGATCCCCTGGCGCTAACCCCTGGCGATTATGTCGTTCACGAACGCCACGGTATCGGTAAATTCATTGAAATGGCTTCGCGTCCAGTCGCTGGAGTGTCCTCAAAACATGGGGAAACCCCTTTGAAAGAATACCTGGTGATCGAGTATGCGCCTTCAAAACGCGGGGGAGCCCCTGACCGCCTCTTTGTACCCTCCGATCAGTTGGATCTCATTTCGCACTATGTGGGAAGCGAAACCCCGACCCTCTCTAAAATGGGCGGGAGCGACTGGGCTAAGACAAAGAACCGCGCACGTAAAGCAGTTAAAGAAATCGCCGCTGACTTGGTGAAACTCTACTCGGCGCGGCAAGCTTCGCGCGGTCATGCATTCTCAGAAGATACTCCCTGGCAACGGGAACTTGAGGAATCTTTTCCTTATAATGAGACTCCCGACCAGCTTACCGCTATTCACGAGGTTAAGGCGGATATGGAGAAGGAAATCCCCATGGATCGCCTGATCTCCGGGGACGTCGGCTTTGGTAAAACGGAGGTCGCTATTCGGGCGGCCTTCAAAGCCGTGCAGGATGGTAAACAGGTTGCCGTACTCGTACCCACAACCCTGCTGGCGCAGCAGCATTTTGAGACTTTTACCGAGCGTTTCTCGGGATTCCCCATCAAGATTAAGGTGCTATCGCGCTTCCAAAAGGCTAAAGAAACCCGCGTTATCGTGGAGGATATTGCCTCCGGGAGTATAGATGTGGTGATTGGTACCCACCGCATCCTCTCGGAAAACGTGAAGTTCAAGGATCTTGGACTCGTCGTTATTGATGAGGAACAGCGCTTTGGCGTGGAACATAAGGAAAAGCTCAAGCAGATGCGCACTAACGTGGATGTGCTTGCCATGAGCGCCACCCCGATTCCGCGCACACTTGAAATGTCGCTTACCGGTATTCGGGAGACCTCAACGTTGGCGACCGCGCCGGAAGAGAGGCATCCCGTGCTCACTTTTGTGGGGCCGCGTACCGATGCCCAGATTACTGCCGCTATTCGACGCGAACTTATGCGGGAAGGGCAGGTATTCTTCGTCCATAACAGGGTGGCGAATATTGATACTGTTGCCGCCGAAATCGGTAAGCTCGTGCCGGAGGCGCGCATCGCCACAGCACACGGGCGCATGAGCGAATCCCGGCTTGAGCAGATTATCGTGGACTTCTGGGAACGACGCTTCGATGTTCTGGTGTGTACAACCATCGTGGAAACTGGATTGGATATTTCAAACGCCAACACCCTGATTGTCGATAACGCCCAGAATTACGGGCTGAGTCAGCTGCACCAGCTGCGCGGGCGTGTGGGTCGCGGGCGTGAACGAGCTTATGCCTACTTCCTGTACCCGACGGATAAGAGCCTGGGCGAAGTCGCGCATGAACGCCTCAAAGCTGTAGCTACCCATAACGAGCTGGGTGCAGGTCTGCAGCTGGCGATGAAAGACCTTGAAATTCGCGGCGCCGGTAACCTGCTCGGCGGCGAACAGTCCGGGCATATCGCGGGTGTGGGCTTTGATCTGTATCTGCGTCTCGTGGGAGAAGCCGTGGCAAACTTCCGCGGCGAACAGGAGAATACCGAAGTCGAGGTTAAGGTTGATCTTCCCGTCAACGCCCATATTCCGCATGATTATATTGATGCGGAACGTCTACGCCTGCAGGCATACCGCCAGATAGCCTCCGCAGACACCGATCAGAAGATCGCGGAGGCACGCGAAGAGCTTCATGACCGTTACGGTGCCCTGCCCGAACCCGTAGAGAATCTGCTTCAGGTGGCGGTGCTGCGCCGCGAAGCACGGGAAGCAGGCATCCATGAGATTACTGCGCTGGGGCCGAAACTGCGCGTGGTCAGCGGTGAGCCGCTGCCGGAATCACGGCAGATGCGCCTCAAACGTGTGTATCCTGGCTCAACCCACACCCAGCCGAAGGGTCTGAGCACGTGGCTGACGCTGGTTCCGCGTCCTAAGACTCTGCCGGTCGGTGGCGTGGACCTTATTGACGGTCCTATGTTGGAATGGTGCTCGAAGTTCATTAACTCTATCTACTCGGCAGACCCGAAAGCATTGGAGGAGTCATGATGCCATCGGCACCTACCCCGCGCACCCCGAAAGGCTGGGTGCGACTTCTGCTGAGTATCGTGGGATGGGCGGCGCTAGGCATTGTCACCTTAGGCACGATTGCTTGGGTCTTTTTCGGCACATACGGGTTAACGGTGTACTTCGTTGTAGTGGCGTACCTGCTGATCGCGGTTGCTTGCGGTACACCTGCCCTCTTGTTTTATACAGCCCATCGAGCTAAGGTTCGCAGCGGAGAATTTGGCACGAGCGGACCGGTAAGGTTTGGCAGCAAGGAATAGCGTGGGAGCAACAGATTGCCGGACGGTGTCACATTTCTTATAGACTGTGATACCGTCCGGCAGATAAGAAAAACTATAAAATGGGGTACTTCAGTTACTTTTGTACCTTATTCTGATCCGTAATCTTACGGGTTGTCTTCGAGGGCAGCAGATGGAACACAACACCAAAGAAAATTCCAAACGCAACGAGGGAACCGGCATACAGAACCGGACCGCCTTCGGGGTAGGTGCCCAGCAAGTAGAGGGATAGAAGCAAAAATACGAAGCAGCCGATGAACAACACTGCGTTCTCAAGATGCCTGCCCTGCCCGGAGTAGGCGGGAGGTTTCGTCGTTTTAGCCATAATTTTCCTTCATCTGTAGCGACCTGCATTGGGTCGATGATGTGTGTGCTTCACCCCGGTTTCAGTGCCCTATAAACATTTGTAAACCGAGAAATCCTTTCTCAAGTATAGTGTTTTTACCCGCACGAATGCACACTTATGACGCAGCGCAACTTCAAAATATGGTTCATGACGTTACCCGGCAAATATAAGACTCTCGTAGGCATCAAGATGTATCCGTAGCGTTCTCGACGACTCTGTCGCTCCTGCAGGCATCACGGTACCTACTCGGCACCAAAAATCGGCATTTAATATCCTAGAGACGACGGCGGTTTCGGTTGAGTATTTCAGTGTGATAGCACACAATGAAAGTGTGACTTCAACAGTGAACTATGCATCCCAACGAATCGTGATACTAGGCGCTGGGCCCGGCGGCTATGAGGCCGCGCTTGTGGCAGCATCATCGAATGCTGATGTAACAATCATCGAACGTAATGCTCTAGGCGGCTCCGCAGTCCTAACCGATGTGGTACCTTCGAAAACGCTTATCGCTACTGCAGATATGATGACTCGTTTCTCTGATGCTGGGCGATTGGGGATCGAAAATACCAAGGGCAACGCACCGCAGCTGCAAGTAGATATGAACCGGGTGAATGGCCGTGTTTTGGATCTAGCGCATCAACAATCCGCCGATATTAAACGGGCCCTTGCCTCCGCCGGGGTCAAAATTATCAGTGGCACCGGTAAGCTTACCGGCTCGCACACCGTCGCGGTTACTGATAATACCGGGCTGGAATATGACCTGCATGCAGACTTTATTCTGCTGTCGGTCGGGACGCACCCACGTGAGATGGCGACCGGGCAGCCTGATGGGGAACGGATTCTCACCTGGACGCAGCTCTATAATCTGCGTGAGGTACCTCGCGAACTCATCGTAATCGGTTCGGGTGTTACCGGTGCCGAATTCGCCTCTGCCTATAACGGGCTTGGCTCCCAGGTGACCCTAATTTCTTCGCGAGATCGTGTGCTTCCGGGCGAAGATGAAGACGCCGCGCGTGTGCTGGAAGACGTCTTTGAGCGCCGTGGTGTTCGGGTAATGCCGCGGTCGCGTGCGAGCGCCGTGGAACGCACCGACGACGGTGTGGTGGTGACTCTCTCCGATGGACGCAAGGTTTCCGGCACGCATTGCTTGGTCGCAATTGGTTCTATTCCCAACACTGAAGGACTGGGTCTTGAGGTCGCTGGTGTAGAGACCAACGAGTCGGGATATGTGGTTGTTGATGCTGTTTCACGTACGTCAGTACCGCATATTTACGCTGCTGGAGACTGCACGGGTGTGTACCCGTTGGCTTCCGTAGCCGCTATGCAGGGGCGCATCGCGATGGCGCATCTTTTGGGCGATACGGTGCATCCGCTTCGCACCGACCGAGTGGCAGCGAATATTTTCACCACCCCGGAGATTGCGACCGTGGGTATTAGTGAGAAAGACCTTGCCGCCGGGGTTTACCGAGGCGAGGCTGTCATGCTTCCGTTGACTACGAATCCGCGCGCCAAAATGATGGCGTTCCAAGACGGCTTTGTGAAGATTTTTGCCCGTAAGCACTCCGGTACTGTGATTGGCGGGGTCGTGGTCGGTCCGCGTGCATCCGAACTTATCTATCCTATTGCGCTGGCTATCGAGAAGAAGCTGACGGTGGATGATTTGGCCGCTACCTTTGCTGTATACCCGTCTCTGTCCGAGGCGATTTCTACGGCATCGCGGCAGCTTCACACCCGTGTTTAGTTTTTGCATAGCTCTTGATATAGGTTTGAGGGGCGTGACTCTATATGAGTCACGCCCCTCAAATGCTTACAGTATTCAGGCTATTTAGTGTTGACCGCGTTCATATCGACGTCTCGGGTTTCATGGGTGAGCAGGATGAAGAGAACACTCAGCAAGGATGCGCCTGCTAGGTAGAACCCGACGGCCCCAACACCAAACTTCGTATTCAGCCATACCGCCACGAACGGGGTCAAAGCGGCCCCCAAAATAGATGCCATATTGTAGGCGATACCGCTGGCGGTGTACCGCACATTAGTGGGGTACAGCTCGGGTAGGTAGGCGCTCATGGAGCCGAAAGAAAGCCCCATCAGGCACATTCCGATGAACATGAAGATGGTAACTGCGGTGGTATTGGCCTGTGCTCCGGTACCCACGACGGAGGGTGCAATAAATAGGGTGAAACTACCGCCGAAGACAGCCATAGCGATAGTGGTCCACAGCTGCTGTTTGCGGCGACCGTATTTGTCGGCTAACCATCCCGAGAGGGGAATAAAGAGCGCAAAACCAATGATAGAGATGAGCTGAATCTCCAAGAACTTGTGGTAGGGGATGCCCAAACCACCCGCATTAACCTTTCCAATACCGTAGGAAAGAATCCATGCAGTCATCAGGTAGAACAGCACGTAGCATGCCACCATGATAAAGGTACCCTGAATCATGGGCCACCAGGCAACTTTGAACGCCTCAACCAACGGGGTCTTGACCTTCTCATCGTTCTCGACGGCTTGAGCAAAGACAGGGGTTTCTTCGAGCTTGAAACGCACATACAGACCCACGGCAACCATGAGGATGGAGAGCAAGAACGGAACACGCCAGCCCCAAATCAGGAAGGGGTGATCGAGGTTCTTACCGTCTGTGGCGGAGTTGAAGGTAATCCAGCTGGTTAGGAGCAGCATGAATCCGTTAGCAAAAACGAAGCCAATGGGCGCGCCCAGCTGGGGCCACATAGCGGAACGTGCGCGCTTGCCTTCTTCGGCATATTCGCTGGCGAGCAGAGCCGCACCCGACCATTCGCCACCCAGGCCTAGACCCTGGCAGAAACGCATAATGGTTAGCATTGCCGGTGCCCACAGACCAATCTGATGGTAGGTGGGCAACAAGCCAATGAGGAAGGTCGCTAACCCCATAGTGAGCAGAGCGCCCACGAGTGTTGCTTTACGACCGATCTTATCGCCGAAGTGACCGAAAACGATAGAACCCAGCGGGCGGGCGATAAAAGCAACGCCGAAGGATGCGAAGGAAGCTAACAGCTCAGTGGTAGGGTCTTTGGATGCGAAGAACAGAACCGGGAAAACCGCTACCGCTGCGGTGGCGTAAATATAGAAGTCGTAGAATTCGATGGTGGTGCCCACCAGAGAGGCGATAATAACTCTGCTCTTGGGGGTCGTATTCTCAACCTGCGTGCTGTGCCCGGCGGAAACGTCGGGCGCGTGTGTGCTCATCGTGAACAGCTCCTGAAAAGGGATAGTAGCGACTACGCTCGATGCTGTGAGTGTAGATTTTCAACTTTTATATTCTACGCCTCGCGATGCGGTGCCAACATCCTGTATTCATCATCTGGACCATTCAGCTGTATTTCAGTGTTTGAGGATGAAAAATTAGGAACACACGAACAACAAACCGCCGGATGCGTATGAGAGAACGCATCCGGCGGTTATAGGGTGCTATTTGATGGTGGCTAGAACGGCACCTGCGGTGACGGTATCGCCCGCCTTCAAGGACAGCCCGGAAATCTTACCGGCCTTATGCGCGTTGATAGGCTGTTCCATCTTCATAGCCTCTAGCACCAGGATCAGATCGCCTTCGGCGACTGTGTCTCCATCGGCAACGGAGACCTTCACGATCGTACCCTGCATGGGGCTTGTCAGATCGTCTCCGCTGACCGCATTTGAACCGCCGCGAGCACGGGACTTACGGGTTTTCGATGCGGGCTTTGAACTGCTCTTGGCAGGAGTACCGCCCAATTCAGGTAGAACAACCTCAAGACGCTTACCATTAACCTCAACGACCACGGTTTGACGTTCGGCATCGTCATCATCCACACTGCCGGGAGCTCCGGAGTAGGGCGAAATGGTGTTCTTGTAATCGGTTTCGATCCACCGGGTGTGAACCTTGAAATCTGCTCCTGCAGCGGGGGCGAAATCGGGTTCGTCCAGAACTGCGCGGTGGAAGGGAACCACTGTCGGAAGACCGTCGAGTGTGAGCTCGTCTAGGGCTCGGCGAGCGCGTTCGATCGCCTGCTCGCGGGTAGCACCAGTTACGATGAGCTTGGCCAGCATCGAGTCGAAGTTGCCGCTGATAGTATCGCCTTCTACGAAGCCGGAATCCCAGCGCACACCGGGGCCGGAAGGAACACGAAGTTTTTCGATGGTACCCGGTGCTGGCATGAAGGAACGCCCTGCATCTTCGCCGTTGATGCGGAACTCAAAGGAATGACCGCGCAGCTGGGGGCTCTGCGGATCGATTTTCTCGCCGCGGGCAATGCGGAACTGTTCGCGCACCAGATCAATACCCGACACTTCCTCGGAAACCGGGTGCTCAACCTGTAAGCGGGTGTTCACCTCTAGGAAGGAAATCGCTCCGTCCGGGGCAAGCAGGAACTCGCAGGTACCCGCACCCTGGTATCCGGCTTCCTGCAGAATCTTGCGGGATGCTTCATAGAGCCGGTCGCTTTGTTCTTCCGTAAGGTATGGGGCGGGGGCTTCCTCTACGAGCTTTTGGTTACGGCGTTGAAGAGAACAATCACGGGTCGAAACGACTTGCACATTGCCGTGAGCATCGGCCAGGCACTGAGTTTCGATATGGCGCGGGGAATCTAGGAAGCGCTCAATAAAACATTCTCCGCGACCGTAGGCTGCGACCGCTTCACGCACGGCGGATTCGTAGAGCTCGATAATATCGCTGCGGTTACGCACAACCTTGATGCCGCGACCGCCGCCACCGAACGCTGCCTTGATCGCGATGGGCAAACCGTGCTCGTCGGCAAAGGCGAGCACTTCATCGGCAGATTCTACGGGATCCTTGGTCCCCGGTACCAAGGGGGCACCCACTTTCTGGGCGATATGGCGCGCGGCAACTTTATCGCCCAACTGGGTAATAGACTCGGGGGAGGGGCCAATCCAGGTTAACCCGGCATCAATGACTTTTTGGGCGAATTCGGCGTTTTCTGAAAGGAAACCGTAGCCGGGATGCACCGCATCCGCGCCGGAACGAATAGCTACCTCAATGAGCTTGTCCATCACCAGATATGACTGGGGCGCGGTCGCCCCTCCTAGAGCGTAAGCCTCGTCTGCGAGTTTAACATGCTGGGCATCGCGATCCGGTTCTGCATAAACGGCGACGGTCTCTAAACCTTCGTCACGGGCTGCGCGAATAATACGTACCGCGATCTCGCCGCGGTTAGCAATAAGAATTTTACTGACCGGACCGGTATGGTGTCCGGGAACAGCTGTAAAGTTTTTGATGGCTTTTGCCGGGTTGTGAGTCACTGAGGCTCTCCTTTTTATCCTGCCGAAAGCATAGCGAGAAAAGCTGAGAATGGCGAATATATAGCGCCGAATGACGCGAAAAATATAAGAAAAGTGAGGATGCTTATACCGGGTTTGGCTTAGCGGTCGTTAGTCTGATGAGGACTTCCAGAAAAAGCTTATCGATATCCCATATTGTGAGAGCATTTCCTTGAGTGCATTCACCGACAGCCCAATCACCGTATGTGATTCCCCGCAGATACCCTGAATAAAGGCAGCACCATATCCGTCGAGGGTAAAGGAACCCGCTACATGAAGTGGCTCACCCGTGGCAACATAAGCATCAACCTCTGCGGCGCTCATCGGCGCAAAGTTTACGGTAGCGCTGCGTACCTGCTGAACGGCGGGAAGCTGTTTATCTTTGGTCTCACCGATCCCATCCCGTAAATCTATGAGGCAATGTCCGGTGTGGAGCACCCCGCTTCGACCACTCATCGCAGCGATGCGCTCGCGTGCTTTCTCAGGGGTGTGCGGTTTGCCGTAGGCGACCGATTCAAACTCAAAGACAGAATCGCATCCGAGCACGAAGGCGTTTACTACACCCTGGGCGGCGAGAGAATCAGCAACCGCGCGTGCCTTTGCCTCCGCGAGAATACCGGAGACCTCCGCCGGGGTTAGGTCAGCGCGGCCCTCTTCGCGGGCGCGCTGGGCAGCACTGGCTAGTGCCGCATCCTCATCGACATCAGAGACATGAATATCAAACATAATGCCGGAGTCTTCAAGGAGCTTTTTACGCGCGGGTGATGCGGAAGCCAGAATCAGGCGCGGTGCGGGGCCTGATGCCGAATGCGACGCACCGGATGGAACAGAAGATTGGGAAGTCATATCTTTATTTTAGAACGAGTATCAAGATTGGTCTTCATACGAGAGAATAGTCTCCGTACCATACCGATGCGCTGCATACCCTATGCCGTAGCCAAGAACCGCCTAGGACGCAGCGGTAACCTTGGCAGAACTAGGCGAGGTATCCTCGCCACGAATCAGCTCGGACTGGGCGGCTTCCACAAGATCCTGCGGCACAAACCCGTTAGCGCTGCGCGGTGCATTGTAGATCTCGGCGCTGAGGATACCCTCGCGCTTAGAGACAATCGTGGGAACCAAGGCTTGCCCGGCAACGTTCAAGGCGGTACGTCCCATATCAATAATCGGGTCAATCGCCAATAGAAGACCCACTCCATCAAGAGGAAGGCCCACAGTCGAAAGGGTCAGAGTGAGCATCACGATAGCGCCCGTTGTACCTGCCGTAGCGGCAGAACCCAACACCGACACCAGGATAATCAGCAGATACTGCGAAATATCCAGGTGCACTCCGTAGAATTGCGCCACAAAAATAGCTGCCAGCGCGGGGTAGACGGAGGCGCATCCATCCATTTTGGTCGTAGAACCCAGCGGCACTGCAAAGGATGCGTATGCACGCGGCACGCCGAGATTACGTTCGGTAACGGCCTCAGTCATGGGCATAGTGCCCATCGAGGATCGTGATACGAAACCAAGCTGCACTGCGGGCCATACGCCCGAGAAGTACTGTTTCACAGAGAGCCCGTTGAGCTTCACGATCAGGGGATACACCACCAGGAACACGAGGAGCAGACCCGCATACAGTGCCGCAATGAACTTCACCAGCGAGCCCATGGATGTCCAGCCGTAGGCATAGACGGCATGCCCGATCAGCCCGATCGTGCCCAGCGGAGCGAGGCGAATAATCCACCACAGCACCTTCTGAATAATGGCGAGCGCGCTCTTGACGATATCGATAAAGGGCTTAGCCGCATCGCCCACCTTCAGAGCCGCAATACCGATAGCCCCCGAAATCACGAGCATTTGGAGCACGTTAAAGGAAACCGAAGAAGTTATACCGGAGTCGGTGGTTTTCGTGGTGACCTCAAGCCCTAAGAAATTGGAGGGGATAATCCCGGTCAGAAATGCTGTCCATGATCCCCGGGTGCTGGTGCTGCCCGAGGTGCTTACCTCGGCACCCACACCAGGCTGAACGAGCAGCCCCAGTACGATACCGATGGAGACCGCAAAAAATGCTGTAATAGCAAACCAGATAAGAGTCTTAACCGCTAAACGCGCCGCATTCGTCACCTGCGAGAGATTCGAGATTGAGGCAACGACGGCGGTAAACACCAGCGGGATCACCGCGGCCTTAAGGAGAGTCACATAGGACGTGCCGACAGCGTCTAGAGTGGCCATGAGCCAGTTGGGGTTAATTTTTGCATCGCCGCCGAGGGCGAGTGCAACGTACCCGAGCGCGATGCCCAGAATAAGGGAAGCTATAATTTGATGTCCGAAAGAAGTAGCCCAGCTGGGAAATCTAGATTTTTGCGGTGTTTCATGTGTAGTAGGCATGGCGTTACTGTAGACCCGTAAGAGAGAACAGCGGTAATTAGTGTGACGAACTATGACTGTATGACATAGCGTGACCGTGCAAGCGCCACCGAAAAAGACCCGAGGCACGTATTATTGCTAATTTTTATCGGCGCAGAAAAGCCTTTGTGCGAGGCGTGCTTGGTATCCTGAAAAGAGCCTGTTATCACCGAGACAGGATAGTGTGAAGGAGAAATGACCCGTGAGCGGGGCCGAACATCAAACCGCAGATGCCGCAGACGTAGAGCATCCGGAGAACGTACAGGACAGTCAAGACCTCAAGTCTCCTCCTGCACGCGGTACCGGTAAGAAAGCGCTCGCAGTGTTCGGCGCCGGTGCCCTTTTGGCAAGCGGCGGCATATTCGCCTATAACTCTTTGCACCAGAGCGAGGAAGCCTTTAGCGCGGACGGTGAAGAATACGCTCAGGTTTGTCAAGACTCCAACACCGGGCTGCGCGTTGAGGATGAGCAATGTGAGAGGGCAGAGAAAGAGGCTGGGAATACTTCTTCGGATTCCAGCTCTGGCTCTTCGGGCGATTCTCATTCCGGAACTCAGAATTCCGGTAATTCGGGCACGACACACCATTCCGGTACAACCAATGCGTTCCTGTGGTATTACCTAGGGCGCCGCAGCGCCGGTACTACCTCCATTCCCGCCGTGGGATCATCTCTGAGCGGCGGCAGCACCACACGCCCCAATTCGGGAACGGTATACAGCGGTCTTTCCCGCGGCGGCGGCGGATTTGAATCCTCCTATAAGAGCGCTAAAAAGACTTCCACCTATTCCTCGGGCAAGGTGACGGAATCGCGCAGCGGCGGCAAGACCACGACCTCTAAGGGAACGGGACTGACGGGGAATAATTCGGGCGGTAAGGGTGGAAGCAGCTCGAATAATAAAGGTGGCGGCTCCGGGAGTAAAGGCGGCTTCGGCGGAGGCTCGAAGTCCGGAGGCGGTACCTCCGGCGGATAGCCCGCCCCGCGTATTTTCTCAAGGGATACAAATACCCGGCCGACGTATCTATACCTGCGCCGGTTGCTCTATACGCCCCGCAGATGAGAATTCTCTACAAGTTCCTATACTGCACATCGTACTCAGCGGCGGTGTCTTATGACGAAAGATAATATGAAACGCGATGAATTTCCGGTGGGACGCCCCGGCTGGGAACAAACCATTATTGACGAAGGTCTAACCTATAGCGTCGATGGTCCACACGATCTGCAGCACTATTGGAATGAGTATGCAGCCTATGTTTTTACACCCGCAGAAATGACCAATCTGCGGGATCAGGCGCGTGAGGTTCATCAAATGTGCCTGCACGCCATTGAGCGTATGGCATCTGGTGCCTACGGAACGCTCGGTCTTCCCGAAGCCGCCTTTAACCTGGCTAAAGAATCGTGGAACCGCCACGAACCGGATTTCTATGGTCGCTTCGATTTCATCTACTCCGGGGTGCCCGGCGATCCTCTCAAACTCCTGGAGTACAACGCCGATACCCCAACCGGCATCGTTGAGGCCGCTATCAGCCAAAAGACTTGGGCGAGCGATCAACGCCTCGACACCCGCGGTTACGTACACTGGGGTGAAATTGGTGAGGCTTTTACCGAACGCTGGCGGCAAATGTTTGCGCACGATCTCTCTCATGGGCGTTCACCACGACTGCACTTAGCGAGTGTAACCGAAGAAATCGATGTTAACGACGAAGACTATAACAACCTCTGGCTTATAGCCCATGCCGCCAATCGTGCGGGACTGACCACGAAGCTTATCCGTATCGACGAGGTTATTTTCGATGAGACCCTAAAAATCTGGAAAGACCCTGAGGGAGAACGCATCGAGAACCTTTTCAAGCTTTATCCCTGGGAAGATATGGTGACCGATAGCGAAAGCGGTTACGATAAGCTGCTCTTCGCCTACCACGATATGATGAACCGTTGGATTGAGCCCGCATGGAAGATGTTCCTGTCGAATAAGATTTTGCTCGCCGCTCTATGGGATTTATACCCCAACCATCCCAACCTCTTAGAAACGCATGTAGGAATGCGAGGCGGTCTGAAGAACTGGGTGCGTAAACCGATATTTGGCCGCGAAGGCGATGGCATTGAGATCAATGCTCCCGATTATGATGTCTTTGTGCGTGATGAGGACGATGACCACTTTATCAACGTACCTGAAAGCGAATTTGTGTATCAGGATTTTGTTGCCCCGCCGGTGTACTCGGGGATTATTAACCGCACTAACCTGCCGATGCTGGGCATCTGGATGGTCAATGGCGAGGCGGTCGGTATGGGCATTCGCGAATCGGACAGGCCTATCACCGACTACGAATGTCGTTTCGCCCCGCATCTCGTACAGGTCAAACCGAACCTTATTCCCTAGCTGATGTGCCGCGTTTAACCACACTAAAACCCGTACACTTTGCTGTATATTCATAGGTTTATGTACGATACGCAGCAAAATATACGGGTTTTAGCGCCAGCTCTCTAGGGTTTAGCCTTATTCCCCAGTAAAGCGCAGGGGTTTAATCATCGTCGTCGTCATCCTCATCATCGCTATGGGGCATGACCTCATCGGTGAGGGCGCGGCGTAACGTATCGAGCCCTACCGAACCGAGCATAAGAGCCTTCGTGTGGAACTCACGTAAAGACAACCCATCACGAAGCGCATCGTCTCGAAGTTGAAGCCACAAACGTTCACCCACCTTATAGCTGGGCGCCTGCCCGGGCCACCCTAGATACCGCAAGAACTCAAAACGGATAACGCTCTCGGTACCCTCTAGATTGAGTTTCAAGAACTCGTACCCCAGCTCAGGAGTCCACAAGGTACCTGGTTCAACCCCCAGCGGTTCAGCCCAAGCATCGGGGATCGGAAGCTCACAGTGCACGCCAATGTCGAAAACCACGCGGGCGGCGCGCATCCGCTGACCATCCAACATGCCCATACGGTCTCCAGGATCGGTCAAGAACCCGAATTCTTCCATCAGACGCTCAGCGTAGAGCGCCCAGCCTTCACCATGCCCGGAAACCCAGATCAGCTGCGAACGCCATTTATTCATGCTCTCACTCATGACCAGCGCAATAGCCGTTTGCAGATGATGCCCCGGAACGCCTTCGTGGTACACCGTCGAAGTCTCGCGCCATGTGCCAAATGTATCGTCGCCCTTTGGAACAGACCACCACATGCGCCCAGGGCGCGAAAAATCGGGGGAGGGGCCGGTGTAATAAATGCCGCCCTCATGGGTAGGGGCGATGCGGCATTCCAGACGCAGCATTGGGCCGTCAAGATCAAACTGGGTACCTGCGAGCTCGTGCACCGCGCGGTCCGAGAGCGACTGCATCCACTCGCGGAGCGCATCGGTTCCGTGCAGAGTGCGTGACGGGTCGGCATCCAGGATCTCTTTTGCGCGTTCAATCGATGCTCCGGGCTCGATCTCCTCTGCAACCTGCCGCTGCTGAGCGATAATACGGTCAAGCTCCTGCACACCCCAGGCATAGGTTTCATCAAGATCGACAGAAGCCCCCAAGGATGCCCGAGAGTGCAGGGCATAGAGTTTGCGGCCGACCGCATCCTGCTGGGGAGCTGCCGGGAGCAGCACCTCGTGCAAGTACGTCTTGAGCGTGGCGTACCCATCTTTTGCCGCTTTAGCACCCCGCCGCGCCTGCTCGGCAAGATCCGGTACCGCCTGAGTAATCTCGGCGGCAAGCTCATCGAAGAAACCGCCCTCGGCGATATACGCAGCGATCTGCTCGATAACAATCTCTATCTGTCGACGCGGCGAGACATGGCCTGCAACCCGGGCCGTATGCAGAGTCTGAACAAACCCGGTGATCGCCTGCGGAACGTTGAACAGACGCCCGGCAATATTAGCCCAATCCTGCTCGGTATTTCGCGCCATCAGATCGAACCCGCCGCGAATCTCTTGAGGAACCGAAACAATGTTATTTAACTGCCAGCCGCCCAGCCCCGCACGGTGGCTCTCAAGACTAAGCCCCAGGCGCTCCTGCAGCGCATCAAGAGTCACAAGATCAACATCGTCTATGGGAATGACCTGATCAAGTTTCTTGAGGGTCGCGCGCACTAACTGGATATAGGCTTCCTCCCCGGCGGGGGAATAGTCGCGAAACTGAGTCGCGACACCCGTGCGCCCCTGCTCCGTTGCAATGACGGGATCTAAATCTAGAACCGCTTCGTAGAATTCGTTGGCGATGTGATCGACGTCGGTCAGCACTCGCTTGACGCGGTAAATCTCCGGAATTTCGTGGTGAATGCTCATACTTTTCATACTAACGTAGCGTGGCATACAGCACGGCATTATTGCGCTGTATGTCCAGTACGTGAAGCGCCGAAACTTGCGTGCGCCGCATACGCCGCGACGGCGGCTGAGCAATCCTGAGATTATCAGCCACCGTCGCGTGAAGGGTACTTAAGATAATTACGATGCAGCGGAGTCAGAACCGCTGAAATACGCGTCATCGAGCTCTATCGTCCCGGGCACCCGACCGTCACGAATACCCAAACGATGGGCAATTAGACGGTTCATGAGCTCGTCGCCCGCGATAAGATCCACCAGAATATGCGGGTACTTGGTGGAGCATCGAATGTACTCATCGTATGCATCATCACCGAAAGTTCCATCCGTGATAAACGCACCCAGTTGACCACCCAATTGCTCTAGAGAGAGGTACAGGTTGGTAATATCCTGTACGCTGACCGCACCGTCGGCTGAACGCTGAGCCCGCACATAGAATGCGCGGTCGCGTTGCCCACCAGAGGGGTAAGCAATAACCTGAACACCCTGTGAAGCATCCGCACGTTCAGCCGTATATCCTCGTACCGAGAACAAGTCTGCCGCAATATCGGTGAAACGGTCCTTCGTCACAGCCTGCAGCTGGGGCTGAAGGAGAGCACGTTTGAAAACATCGCGGTAGCGCCTCTGCGCATCCTGCACGGCATTCCTTGCGGCTTCGACGGCGCTGAGAGCATCCGACGATTGCTCTACACCGGGTGTCTGAGACGGTACCGGCGCAGGTGTCTGGTAGGCGGGGGCAGGCTGGGTGAAAGACTGTGCAGAAGCGTAAGCTGCCGAAGAAATACCCGAACCACCCTGCGCCTGGGCAATGTTCTGCGGGGTCGCCTGAACGGGGGCACCATAGCCCGAGCGAGGACCCGACCCGTAATGCCCGCGCGAATTCTGGTAGGAATAGGAATCCTGAGAATGCTCTCGCTTCTCATATGGTTTACGGCCAGTATTGAGCGCAGCCGCAATATCCTCGGGAAGTTTGTGCCGAAGTGCCTGCTTCTGAAGCGGTACGATACGCGCGGCAACAGTCTCCGGAATACCGTTGGGGAAGCGATCCAAAAGTTCTATGGCGCTCTGCGTGAGTGTGTACCGTTCGGGATCCTTGCGAGAAAGCCTACCGCTCTGTCCACCGTGAACCTGCAGATAGCCTTCCTGCTTCAAAACCTGAACCGCAACCGCGTACCGGTTGCGCACGCGAGGAGTCGTATTGGAGCGATGCGGCGCTAAACGAGCCTGCAGATACGGCAAATCCAGCGTGTCCTCAACCTTCGCGAACAGGTCGTAGAAATTGATATCCGGGTTGTCACGCACCAAGGTCAGAATGTCGAAAAGCATATGATGCGGATGCGGAATCTGCTCCGCCGCCGCGGGATCGAGGAACGCGTGGCGCATCAACTCGTCAATCGAGCCGTCCTCTATGCTACTAAGAGCATCGACGTAGGCAGATCCCACCATGAAGACCTCTTGCTCGTCTTCATCTCCCTCTTCGAGGTAACGGTGCGCCAACAGTACATCATAAACATGTTCGCGTCCTTGAAAATACTCAGGAGAGTCTTCGTCTGCAAGCTGCTGAATCTCAGCATCCTGGGCAATAGCACGATCCACATCGGCCAGGGGCAGCTTCGCGTTCTCGCCTTTGGCGAGTACCGCATCCATGATGACGTGCCCCATACGAATGAGAAGTTTCTCATGGTGTTTAAGCTGATCCACCGTGAGCAAGGATACGGGAGCATCATCGAAAATATCGCTGAGTGCCTGGGCGGGCACCCCGTGCGGGAAACTGTACCGCAGATTCTTACCCTCGGTCGTGAGCGCATATGCGATCTTATCGTGGTGTTCCTTGGGGCGCAGGTAGCCTGCATCAAGAAGTCCACGCACAGATTCGGCGCATGATGTCTCAAAAAGCTGCTGTTCCAGTTGGGTGAGACCGTACCATCCCTGCACAAAGCCACATTCGCGCATCACAAGCTCACGAAGTTTACTCTCTGTAACGCTCAGATGCAGCGGAATAACCGATAGGGCAATAGGAGCAATATTGCGCACATTAATTTGAGCCAGCAGTCGCGGATAGTAATCCTGCATATAGAACAAATGCGTGCCAATAATGGGATAGAAAAGATCCTCTAGAATTTCACGCTGTTCGTCCTCAGAGCGCTGAAGAAAATCAAGCCCACGTTCGCTCAAAGAATAGAGCAAATTTCCCGGATGCAGATTACTGAGCGATACATCAAGATAATCATGATTTACGAATGCGACAATAATTTTGTCAATCGCATCACGAAATAACACGGATTTACCCACCGCAATATAGCGCTGGGTCATGGTGAAACCTATTTCAACCCCAACTGGAGTGTAAAGTTCGGGAAAAAGCAGTTTCTGTCCGTGCTCATGTGCTCGTTCAAATTGGCGTAAAAGCGCTAATGCCGCTCGAACCGCAATATCACGGCAATCATCGCGGTACTCCTCTGGAATATCATCCCAGGAAAGCGCTTTAAGAATGTTATCTACCGGTGTTTTCTCATGCCGAAGCATGTTCGTATTTACGATGGTCACAAGTACCCCTGTTGATATCTATATTTACTGTTCTACTAGTATAAACGGGAAAAAGGAATAAGTGTATTCATCCAAAAGGATGAATTATGGCAGGAAGGCGCGCAGAACTGCTGATCCAGCTTTGCGGTCTATTTATACAGGATTCTGCTGTCCTTCGAAGGTATCACCCATGAGAATCCTGCGGAATCCCGCGGGAGAAGTACTCTTCATCAATTCTGTAGGTGCATTCTCCCGGAGCATGAATGACCCCCACACGGTGCCGAATCATCAGTGAAACTAAACGGTCACGGTCAACCAGAGCAATGCGGTTGCCCCCGGGAAGAGCTTCCATTTGTTGCGGAACCTGCGCAGCAAATTCTCCACAGGTAACAAAAACACCCTGTAACCCATTGTGTAAAAGAACTGCTCCAGCAAATTTTTGAATATCGCTGAGGGTTACTTTTGATGATCCACAATAATGTTTTGCTTGAACATAGATAGGCGGAAAACAAAGTTCTTTAGGATAATGTACAAGAACATCAATCCCGTGATCGTTAGGGCCGCCTATAACTGCTGCATGAAAAGTCCCTAAAGAATTAAAGACATCTGCCACAATATATTCAAAATATGTTGGTGAAACAGCATAAATACGTTCGATAAGATCACCGGCAAAATCTGCCGCATATGCCGCCTGAGCCAAAATAAGATCGGGATGCGCATCCCGCAAAGACGCACCGGGACTCAACGGGGTGGTCATCGGGGTATACGAACTATGTTCGTGTTTATCTTGGGCTGGGGTATCGTGGGAATCCAGTTTGTCTGGATCCTTAGGAGCGCTTGCATAAAGCGGAGTAAAAAGTTTTTGGAGCTCATATCGAGCGCTTTGGGGAATGACGCTGCCGCGGCGCCGAATCTGCGCCGTTAGAATGTCGGCACCGGAATCGCTGAGCAGATAGCGAGTTTTTGAGGTTGTGGTTTTGGGAACGACCAGCACATAGCCCAAGCGAGCCATCGCCTGGAGCGTAGCCTTGACCTGGTGCATAAAAGCATCGGATTTGAGATCCTGAAGTTCTTCTTTGGTGCCTAAAGCGTGTGTTTGTTCAGAGAGGGACTGCGATATATCCGCCACGGTGCGGGGGACTGCACGGCTAAGCCGCCGCAGAGCCGGCAGAAAAAGAATCTCAACGGCCTCAAGCGGCACAGCATAATTTTTGTATTCTTTAGACATATCTGAACCACCTTTCGGGCATTTTAGTGTGGTTCGCTATATATACCTAGTATATAGGGCATCTAAATATCTTCCAGAGAAGCGATACATATTTCTCTTTATATACATCGAGCCTCGTACGTTATAGCGCACGAGACTCGATATTTTGCCGCAGCGAAGGCAAGGTTACATCGGGCGAGCCCTACGCCACGATCCCGGACCGGGACGCAGCGAAGCCCCCAGCCGCTGACGCCGGTTAAGCAAACGAGAAGCCGCCGTCAGAATCGAATTGTGCTCCTGCTGAGTCTGCGAACTCTGATATGAAGCTACCAATACGGTGAGTGCGGCAATCTCCTCAACCGTCGGATTACCCTTGATAACACGCAGCAGAGGCTGCTCGGAAGATTGTGAATCATCCTGAATATCCGCAGGATCCACGGTATCAGCATGCGGGGCAGCCTCCGAAGCGCCGTTCTGCGGTAAAACCTGATCAGCGGACTCTTTGGGAGTCGTAGGAGCATCCTTCTTCTTCCCGAAAGAGAAATAATTCAGCGGATTGTAGCCTGCCACAGGCGCCTCCTGACAATAAATAACCGATAATGCAGTATCTTGGTTCGAACTCCGGTCAGTACTGCATCACAACGTGAACTAAGAGCGGTCAAGAACTACAGCGGAATATTCCCATGCTTCTTCGCTGGCATAGCGGCACGTTTATCATGTAGCGCGCGAAGAGAAGAGATAATACGCACACGGGTCTCATGCGGAGCGATAACCTCATCCACATACCCCAACTCGGCGGCCTGGTACGGGTTCAGAATCTCTTCCTCATACTGCTCAATCAGCTCAGAACGGCGTTCCTCAATATCTTCGCCAGCCTCCGCAGCCGCGGCAAGATCACGACGATAAAGAATATTGACCGCACCCTGACCATTAAGCACACCCACCTGGGCGGTAGGCCACGCCATGTTAATATCGGCTCCCAGCGTTTTTGACCCCATCGCAATATATGCGCCACCAAAAGCCTTGCGGGTAATGATTGTAATGAGCGGTACAGTCGCCTCCGCATAGGCGTAGAGCAGTTTAGCACCGCGGCGAATAATACCGTTGAACTCCTGATCCGTACCCGGCAAGAATCCGGGAACGTCCACAAACGTCAAAATCGGAATATTGAAAGCATCGCAATTACGCACAAAACGCGCCGCCTTCTCAGCGGCGGCAATATCGAGACATCCCGCAAACTGCGTAGGTTGATTTGCCACAATACCCACCGTGCGACCCTCCACACGGGCATAACCAATCATGACATTCGGGGCAAATAACGCCTGAAGCTCAAAGAAATGCCCATCATCAACCACGGACTCGATCACATCGCGCATATCATAAGGCTGATTCGCAGAATCGGGGATGAGAGTATCAAGATCCAGATCATCCACCACGACCTCAAACTCCTGGTCATGATCCAACGGCAGCGACTCTGACAGGTTATTGGAGGGCAAGAATTCCAAAAGCTCCCGCACGAAATCGAAAGCGTCTTCTTCATCTTCGGCAAGGTAGGCACTCGTGCCAGTCATTGCATTATGCTGACGGGCGCCGCCCAAGGTTTCCATGTCAACCTGCTCACCGGTGACCGCCTTAATAACGTCCGGACCGGTGATAAACATATGCGAGGTCTTATCGACCATCACAATAAAATCAGTGAGCGCGGGGGAGTATGCGGCACCACCTGCGCAGGGGCCCATAATAATTGAAATCTGTGGAATAACACCCGAAGAACGCACATTCATCCGAAAAATATCGGCAAACAGCGCCAGAGAGGCCACCCCCTCCTGGATGCGAGCCCCGCCGCCATCGTTAATGCCGATCACCGGGCAGCCATTCTTGAGGGCAAACTTCTGCACCTTCACGATCTTCTCGCCGTTCACCTGCGAGAGCGAACCCCCGTACACCGTAAAATCTTGAGAATAGATAGCGACAAGACGCCCATCAATGGTGCCGTAGCCCGAAACTAAGCCGTCACCGAGGGGTTTTTTCTTGTCCATACCGAAAGCCGTGGTACGGTGGCGAGCTAAGGCATCAAACTCTACAAAAGAACCCTCATCGAGAATCATATCGATGCGCTCGCGTGCCGTATTCTTACCGCGTGCATGCTGTTTATCTATAGCGGCCTGCCCGCCGGGGGTAAGGGTCTGCTCGCGACGAGCATAAAAATCGGCGAGTTTACCGGCGGTCGTACTCAAGTCGTATTCCTGAGCGTTCTCAGACATGTATTCCTCGATTCGTGCGGCACGCATCATGCGTAGAGGGTTTTTATGACGTGCGGTGTCGATACGGATAGTAGGTTTTCTCAGGCTAGAAAAGCTACCCTATCAACTATAGTGTGCGGGGCGGTCATGGTGCCAGGTACCCGCGTATTTTCGTCATATGTGTTGCCTCAGATTCCTATGCTCCATCGGGATAAACCCGCCGGTTCGTTGCCTGGTGAGGGCACAAAGCGGCGGGTCGAAAACGGTGCTGAGGGGTAAAACTAGCGGATGCTGCCCAGAACCGGGTTCCACTCGCCGATAGTGTAGGACTCGACGGCACCGCCAATTTTCATGGGGTCGTTCTTGACGATGG
The DNA here is from genome assembly GCF_001809415.1 of Rothia sp. HMSC058E10. NCBI lineage: Bacteria > Bacillati > Actinomycetota > Actinomycetes > Micrococcales > Micrococcaceae > Rothia > Rothia sp. HMSC058E10. Next base: position 42,876 of record NZ_KV797613.1, read on the forward strand.
TCTCGGCGGCATCAAAAGAATCAACTTGAGCGATTAGGAGAGCACCTACGGACACCGAGTCTTTCAGAAGCGGACCGGAAACTACGATCGTACCTTCCTGAACGCGTGTAGAGAGGTATTCACGGTGCGCCGGACGATGTGCATCCTGAAGGGCTGGGTCTCCGTAGACGTAAGAAATGACATAGTATGCCATGGCTGGTTCCTTTCCTGTGGTATTTACCGGTGGTTATCTGTCTCCAAGGGTACGCGCAGGGCGTAGACCCCAGTTACTCTACTATCTCACACCCGTATGAGAGCTCAGCATCACGAAGTACAGAGTGTACAAGGCTCCGAGCCACTATGATGGTACATATGTCGCTACCAGACCAGAGGCCTGCAATCCTTGATCCGTCCCGTATTCTTCCCGAAGCACGTGAGGCAGGGTACAGCTTCGTGCGCGTTTACGATGTTGTCGATACGACGAACACCGAAATTGTTCGGCGCCTTACACGCGGGGAACCGTGCGAACGTACCGAATTGGGGGAACTGTCGGTTTTTACCACCCTTTATATGACTGCCGGAAAAGGACGTATGGACCGCGCGTGGACAGCTCCTGCAGGTACTTGCTTAGCCACCAGCATTGTGGTGCGCCCTCATGCTGGTGTTGGGCAGCAGCTGCCGATTACAAGCTACCATTGGCTGACTATGCTTGCCGGGCTAAGCGTGCTTGATGTCTGGCGTGAGTTGGGGCTTGATGCCGCCTTGAAATGGCCCAATGATCTGGTCATTCAAGGTCGTAAGGCATGCGGTATTCTCGCCCTGCTTCTGAGCGAACCGGCTCAAGTACCGGAGGAGAAAGGGCAGATGAGTATTGTCGTGGGGATTGGGCAGAACCTGAATATGCGTGAAGACCAGGTGCCTGTACCGACCGCCACGAGCGCTCTTATCCAACGCGGTGAACCCGTTGATAACCATGTGGTTTTGAACCGTATGCTGACCATTTTTGCCCGTCGCTATCGTGAGTTTGTAAGTGTTGGGGGAGACCCCCAAAAAACTTTGTTGTGCGGACAGTCTCTGCTTGATCAGGCACGTGCCGCCACGGTGACACTGGGAGCCGAGGTATCGGTGCACCTTCCTGATGGACGCATCGTCACCGGGGCCGCAACCGATCTTGATGCTCAAGGGCGCATCCTAATCCGTGATACAACCGGTGCCGTGCAGGCCTATTCCGTAGGAGACATTGAACATTTGCGTCCGGCGGATGGAAGCTACGGTAATTTTTACCCTGCCCTCAGACAGGAAGATTCTCCAACGCCAACACCGTCTGAGATAACCCCTAATACTTCTGCAAAGGCATAAGCATGAAACTGCGTGGCAAACTCTACCCCGGCGAACAGACCATTGTCCTAACGAGGGCTCATCCCGGCGCTCTTGTGGGAGCCTTTGTCTACCTGCTGGTGGCCTTTACCTCAGCAAGTTTTGCCTCGACCGCACGATCATCGGGGCTGCTCTTCTGGGCGGGCAGTGTGGTAGCTGTGGTTACCGCTCTGGTGGCTCTTCGTAAGATATGGCGCTGGTCTGTCACACGGTACGCTATCACCACGCATCGCATCATGATTATTAAGGGCCTGATGCGCCGTAAGGCTGACATATCCTTGCTGCTTGACGGCATGGGAAATCGTTGGGTTTCGCAGAGTAGCCTGGGCGCTTGGATGGGGTACGGATCTTTCCATGTTGATTATGCAGGAGGATTTCGGCACCAGCTTATGCACCTTCCAAACCCCGAACGGTTCCGGAATATTGTCGAGCATGCCTGGCAGGACTACTATCCGTTACGTGTTAGTTATGTTTAGGGTCTAGCGGGCGAGATTTTTGCCTGGTAAGGGTAGAATAATGTGGGCAAGCATACTTTTTATGTCTGCCCGGAAGAGCACACAGGTATTCTTAATGTGAAATACTGCACCCGAATACAGTGTGCTGCATATATCCAGGGGACAAGGAAGGAGAACTCAACGCCTATGACTCATGAGAGCCTATCTGGCGATAGCGTTGAGGCTACCCCGTATAAGAATCCCCGAACGTTGGGCCCCGAAACCCAGATGTTGAATCTGCGTATTCTGCAGAACCTAGCGCAAAACAATATTTACCGTGACGAAACCTCAAAAGAAGGCGTGCGCGTGCTTGAACGCGCCCTGCTGGGAGAGGGCCGCCGATATAAACCCCGAGAAGCCGCTGCTGCCGCGCAGATGAGCCTTGAAGATGCTCGCCGGATCTGGCGCAATATGGGTTTTCCTGATATTCACGCCGCCGATCCCCATTTCACGGAACTCGACGTCAATATGCTCGAAGACCTGGAGAATCTCAACCGAACGAATCTTGTTGCGGAAGAGAGCATTGTCTCTTTGACACGGTCCGTAGGGCAGCTGACCGATCGCATTGTGGCGTGGCAGATTGAAACGCTGGTGCACGACATTATGGATCGTGATGGTGTAGACGATGCGCAGGCACGCCGTCAGCTTCTCTTCCGTCTTGCAGATCTCATGCCGGTTCTCGAAGAACTCGCGCTCTACGCTTATCGTCGTCAAATGTATACGGGTGTTCTTCGTCTCGCTCTGCGCGAGAATAAAAAGCTGGGGTCGGAGCCAGCTCAGCTCCCCCTCGTGCGGGGTGTAGGTTTCGTTGATTTGGTGTCGTATACCTCCCTGGTTCGTAACCTGAGTGCCCCCGAATTAGCGCGTCTTATCAACCGTTTTGAACAAAGCTGTCTCGATATTATTGCTCCGAGCGGCGGGCGCATCATTAAGACTCTAGGCGATGAAGTTTTCTTCCTCACGGAGGCTCCCGAGGCTATCGCCGAGATCAGTCTGAAACTGGCGGAGCAAATCGGAAAAGACCCTGAACTGCCAGAAGTGCGTGTAGCATTTATTTGGGGCGAGGTCCTGGCGAATCGTGGAGATGTTTATGGTTCGAGCGTAAACCTTGCTTCACGGCTGGTATCTCTCGCGGAACCCGGTTCTGTGCTGACCGATAGCGAGACCGCCGAAACGCTCAAAGAGTATGGCGACCGCTTTACTCTGACGTACCAAGGCACACGCAACGTGCGTAGCTTTGGTAATGTAGACCCTGTGGCGGTTACGCCCGGCGCTAGTTACATAACGGAGAACGATACATCATGGCAACTCCCTTGAACCTGACCCTGCGCACCGGCGGTGCGACTCATCGTGGGGCTCATCGTGACAACAACGAGGACTCGATGGCTGTAGCGGGGTCTCTATGCGTGGTGGCCGACGGTATGGGCGGTCACGAAGCGGGAGAGGTCGCATCGCGGTTGTGTGTACGTCAGCTGGCGTATTCGCATTTTTTTACTCGACCCGGCGGTATGAGCGAAGAAGAACAAGAAAACTACCGTCAGCGTGTCGAAAAGATTAAACAGGACTACCAAGATAAAAATTCAAAGCAGCGCCATCGTCGTTTAACAAATGAACTGAACCATGAAATTGTGCGTGCCCTTGATCGCACACGTGAGATTTTGGGTGAAACGAACGACAGTATTAAAGATGCGCTTTCGCGTTCAGGCGGTACCACCGTAACCGGCGCGTGGCTTACCAATATAGGTCAGCAGTACCTGTGGGTTGTCTTTAATATTGGCGATTCTCGTACATACCGGTTGATGCGTGAAGACGATGGTATTCACCACGCTGAAATGGAACGCCTGCCGGGCAACGAGGGCAATGTATCTCTTGAGCAGGTCACTACTGATCACTCTGAGGTTCAATATCTGGTGGATGAAGGGCAGATTACTCAGCTTGAAGCCCTAACGCACCCGCGCAGAAATGTGATTACCCGTGCACTAGGTACAGGTAATTTTTGGGAACCCGATTTTTGGGTGCTTCCCGCACGAGCGGGCGACCGTCTGATGCTCTGCTCGGACGGTCTTTCTGGCGAGCTTTCCCATGAATATATGGCGCGTGTTCTTACCTCTATACGTCACCCGCAAGATGCCGCCGATGTGCTTCAGCATGAGGCGCTGCGCTCGGGCGGTCGCGATAATATTACCGTGATTGTTGCTGACGCCATAGAAGCGCAAGACTAGTCTTTCCCCGTGACATTAACCGGCGCATCGGGGAAAGTGAACGGTTAGACTAGTGGGGTGACTGAAAATCTTGCTGAAACTCCCGCATCCCTTGACCGTGCCCTCAAGGCGCTAGATTCGAGCGCTGAGCTGACCGATACTATTCGCGCCGAATATGCCGAGCTGACCGATACTATTCGCACCGCTCGGCATGACTACTATCAGGCAGATGCCCCGACTCTCTCAGATGCCGAATACGATAGGCTCTACCGCAGGCTTGAGCAGATTGAGGCACAATATCCCGCGTTGATTGCTAACGATTCGCCTACCCAAGAGGTAGGTGGAGAAGTCAGCGAGGCTTTTTCGCCGGTAACCCATCTGGTACGCATGTACTCCCTTGAGGATGTTTTTTCTCTTGAGGAGCTTCGGGCATGGCTAACAAAGGCCGAGGAAAATACCCGTCTTCTCACCGGCACCGCACCGCAGTGGCTTACGGAGCTGAAGATTGATGGTCTTGCGGTCAATCTGCTGTATCGTAACGGTGTGTTGGTGCGTGCGGCTACTCGTGGTGACGGTACTACGGGTGAGGATGTAACCCATAATGTGCGCACTATAGCCTCAATCCCACAGAAATTAGCGGGGGAGAACCACCCGGCGGAGCTTGAAGTACGCGGCGAGGTTTTCATTTCATCGGCAGACTTCAAGAAACTCAACGAAAAAATGGTGTCTGAGGGGAAGAACCCGTTCGCCAACCCCCGAAACGCCGCGGCAGGATCCCTGCGTCAGAAAGACTCTGCCGTGACCGCTGAACGCCCTCTGAGCATGTATGTTCATGGCGTAGGCTCGCGGACCGGGCTAGATGTGAACTCCCAGTACCAAACCTACGAGCAATTGGCCGCTTGGGGGCTTCCCACTAGTCCATACAGCAAACTTTTTACTTCAGTCGATGATATTCTTCGGTATATTGCCGAGTACGGTGAAAAGCGCCATTCCCTGGTGCACGAGATCGACGGCATAGTCATCAAGGTCAATGACTTTGTAGCGCAGACTCAACTGGGGTACACCTCGCGAGTGCCGCGCTGGGCTGTAGCGTATAAATACCCGCCCGAAGAGGTTAACACCAAGCTTCTCGATATTCGCGTGGATGTTGGGCGTACCGGCCGCGTGACCCCCTATGGTGTGATGGAACCCGTGCTTGTCTCGGGCTCTACCGTTGAACGCGCAACCTTACATAATCAGGATGTGGTGAAGGCCAAGGGTGTGCTTATCGGAGACACCGTGGTTCTTCGTAAGGCTGGCGACGTGATTCCCGAGATCGTGGGGCCTGTGGTTGCTCTTCGTAACGGTCATGAACGCGAGTTCGTTATGCCCACCGAGTGCCCTTCCTGCGGTACGACGTTGGCTCCCGGTAAAGAGGGCGACGTCGATATGCGCTGCCCCAATTACCGTTCCTGCCCGGCGCAGCTGACCGAGCGCATCTACTACGCCGCGTCGCGGGGTGCTTTCGATATTGAAGCACTCGGCTTTGAGGCGGCTAAGGCTTTGACAGCTCCCGCCGAGCCTGAGCAGCCTCCGCTCACGAGTGAGGCGTTCCTCTTTGATCTCACCGCCGAAGATCTACGCGATGTGAAAATTCGCCGCGAGAAGAAGGTCAAGGGGGTGGGTACCGGCAAGTTTGAGCTTGTTCCGTACTTCTATACGAAGCCCACGAAAGCAAAGCCAGACCCTGTTCCTACGAAGAACACACAAAATCTCTTTGTAGAGCTTGAGAAAGCAAAATCGCAGCCTCTCTGGCGCGTGCTTGTAGCCTTATCGATTCGCCATGTGGGGCCAACCGCGGCGCGAGCCCTTGCCACCGAATTTGGCTCTATGGATGCGATCGCCCAGGCTGACCGGGATAGGTTAGCGGCTGTTGATGGTGTGGGCGGCGTTATCGCCGATTCGATTATCGAATGGTTTGCAACGGATTGGCATCGCGAAGTTCTTGCCCGTTGGGCGGCCGCCGGTGTGCGTATGGAAGATGAGCGTGACGAGTCAATAGAACGCACGCTCGAAGGCGTGACCGTGGTTGTGACCGGAACCCTTGTGAACTATAGCCGTGACAGCGCGAAGGAAGCGATTATCGTGCGCGGCGGACGCGCCTCCGGGTCTGTGTCTAAGAAGACCCATTTTGTGGTTGCTGGAGCCTCTGCGGGGTCAAAACTCGATAAGGCCGAGGCCCTGGGAATTCCGGTTCTTGATGAAGACGGGTTTACGAAACTTTTGGCCCAGGGGCCCGATGCGCTAGCACCGGGGGAGTAGGACTCTTACTCCGAGTTATCTACCAAATAACGGCGAAAGGTTACGCTGTATAGCTGGTATTTGGTGTGGGGTAGCGCAGCTGCATGATGTACTGCGATGAAGGGCCTGAAATCCGGTAATAGGGTTGTTAACGCCCGAAAATAGTTCCATATGGGGTGATTTAAGCACATAATCTCCCCAAAGATCGTACAGATATGCTAAGGCGCGCCATCGCGCCGCAGAACTGTTAAGTGGGTTGGGCTCACGTCGTCATGAACCCTTAAAACACGCCGCAAGCGAAAAATTTTTTAAAAAATTTTTAAATGGGTGCAGGGTCACTATTACGAAATGATAAAGCTCACCCCCGGAAACAGAATATAGAAGAGTCGTTCTTGTATGCTTCCTTGGTATGGCAATGGATGAGTAGGAATCGAGGTTTTAAAAGTTTGAACTTAGTCTACCCTGAGTTAATTTACCTGGGAGTTCCCTGTGAGGACTCAGAACGCTTGCTGAGAGCATAGAAGAGGTTGGAATCTTGAGTTTTCTCAGCTATCTTTATCTGCAGAACGATTCCTTTATTTGGAATCAATCAGAAATTTAGTTTTGGGACCGGAAACCCCAAAACGATGCCCGGTTCTACCGCACGTCCCCACGTGAGGATGCGCCTCTGCCGTCTACCCCGCAATACGCGACTATGGTGGAAGCGTGAATCACGTGGATAGCCGCTCACATGGTAGAGCCTCGACAAGTAATCAATTTGTTAAAACGGGTGAGCGGTAACGCTATGAAGCTCCGGGGACGGAGTGAGCGTGGATGGCCTTATTTGGAGCATTATGAAGAACACTTCCGCAATCCGCCGTACTGTTGCTGCTCTCGCTATTGGTGGTGCAGCTGCAGCCGCTGCCGCGCCTGCTGCAAACGCAGCACCGGCATCCACCTGGGATGCTCTGGCACAGTGTGAGTCCGGTGGTAACTGGGCAACCAACACTGGCAACGGTTTCTACGGTGGTCTGCAGTTCACCCAGCAGTCCTGGAACGGTGTCGGCATGTCCGGTTCCCCCATGAACGCTTCCCGTGAGCAGCAGATTGAGGCAGCAGAGCGTCTGCTTGCACAGCAGGGCTGGGGCGCATGGCCCGCATGCTCCTCGAAGCTCGGTCTGTCCGGTAACGCAACCCCCTCCTACACCGATCCCGGTGCAGCTCAGCAGGAGGTAGCACCTCAGGCACAGGCTCAGCAGTCCTACTCCGAGCCCGTTCAGGAAGCAGCACCTGCAGCTCCCGCACCTACGACTCAGGCTCCTGCTCAGGAAGCTCCCGCAGCACCTGTTCAGGAAGCAGCACCTGCAGCTCAGGCACCCGCAGCAACCGCTGCTGGCACCTACACCGTGCAGTCCGGTGATACCCTCTCCGGTATCGCTGCTCAGCTCGGCGTTGCTGGTGGTTACCAGGCAATCGCAGCTGCTAACACCGACGTTGTCTACAATGTTGACCTGATCTTCCCCGGTCAGGTTCTGAACATCCCCGCATAATTTGGGGAGTTCACCTTAACGTAGACATATGAGCCCCATCTTCCTTCGGGAAGGTGGGGCTCATATACGTCTAGGCACGATACTGCCCTTTTACACTTCAGACTTTTATGAATGCCAGAGCGAAAATCTATTCTGTGCAGGCTTATAGGTTTGGAGTCCCTGCAAATCTAAAAACTCTCTCGCTAGATCACCAATACGTCAGCATACCTGCGAGCCGGCGGGTACACTAGATAGAGAATTGAAAGTATACCTAACGGAGAATCATGTCTGCCATCACCACCGAGCAGGTTAAGCACCTTGCCGAACTGGCACGCATCGAGATGACCGAGGACGAGCTCAACGCTATGGCGGCAGAGCTCGATATTATTGTCAGCTCGATGGAGCATCTGTCTGAAACCGTCACCCCAGACATACCCCCGACCAGCCATCCGATTTCGCTTCAGAACGTCTTGCGTGAAGATGTTGTGGGGCAGACCCTCACCCAGGAAGAGGCGCTTTCAGGTGCCCCCGATGCGCAGGATGGCAAATTCCGCGTGCCCGCAATTCTCGACGAAGACTAAGGGGAAGACGTGAACGAACTTATTGTGCTCACTGCGGCTGAAGCCGCTCAAAAACTTGCAGCCGGTGAGATTTCTGCCGTTGAGCTTACCCGGGCGCATATAGATCGCATTGAAGCAACCGACGGCACCCCACTCAGCGAGAACCGCGCTGACGGTAAAAGTGGTCTGAACGCTTTCCTGCACATCAACCGTGAGGAAGCCCTGGAGATCGCGCAGGCTGTTGATGCTGACCGTGCGGCAGGTCAAGAGCTGCCCGCGCTCGCTGGTGTACCCATCGCCGTTAAAGACTTGATCGTCACAAAGGGACAGCCCACCACCGCCGGATCGCGCATGCTTGAAGGATGGATGAGCCCCTATGACGGTACCGTAACTCGCAAGGTGCGTGCAGCACGCATGCCAATCTTGGGGAAGACTAACCTTGACGAGTTTGCTATGGGTTCCTCGAATGAGCACTCGGCATTCGGCGTAGTTCGTAACCCATGGGCGCTTGATCGTGCCCCCGGCGGCTCTGGCGGCGGATCTGCCAGCGCTGTTGCGGCTTTCCAGGCTCCCTTAGCTCTTGGAACTGATACAGGCGGATCTATTCGCCAGCCTGCCTCCCTCACCGGTTCTGTAGGCGTAAAACCGACCTACGGTTCGGTATCCCGCTACGGCGTAATTGCTATGGCATCTTCGCTTGACCAAGTAGGTCCCTGCGCTCGTACCGTGCTCGATACCGCGATGCTTCACGAAGCTATCGCCGGTCACGACCCCATGGACTCTACCTCTTTGAATGAACCAGTCGGTCCTTTTGCAGCTCAGGCTCTTGAGGGTGCCAACCCTGAATCCCTCAAAGGGATGCGCATCGGCGTTATTAAAGAACTCGGTGGCGGTTCCGGCAGTGGCTTCCAACAGGGTGTTCTTGACCGTTTCCACGACGCCCTAAAGCTGCTGGAGAAGGCTGGGGCTGAGGTTGTAGAAGTTTCCCTTCCTTCAGTGAAGGAAGCGATTAGCGCTTACTACATGATTATGTCCTCCGAGGTATCTTCAAACCTGGCAAAATACGACGGTGTGCGGTACGGCCTGCGCGTTATACCCGAAGACGGTCCGGTGACCATTGAGCGCGTCATGGCAGCTACCCGCGAAGCTGGTTTTGGCGACGAGACTAAGCGCCGCATCATTTTGGGTACCTATGCACTTTCAGCGGGTAACTACGATGCCCACTACGGTGCGGCATTGCGCGTGCGTACTCTTATTCAGCGTGATTACACCGCAGCTTTTGAGAAGTGCGATGTGCTGGTTTCTCCGACTTCGCCAACGACCGCCTTCAAACTGGGTGAGAAAACCAAGGGCGACCCTATGGCGATGTACTTGGGCGATGTGGCAACCGTGCCGGTAAACCTTGCAGGGGTTCCCGCGATTTCGCTTCCGGCAGGCGTTGCTGACGAAGACGGATTGCCAGTGGGCATACAGTTCACCGCCCCCGCACGCGAAGATGCACGCCTGTACCGGGTGGGCGCCGGTTTGGAAGCGCTTCTGAATGATACCTGGGGTGCGCCGTTCTACGCCCGCATTCCCAACACCGAAAATCTGATTAGCGACTTTGACTTTGGGGGTACCAAGTAATGAGTGAAGAAGTCCTCAGCTTCGAAGAAGCCATCGAGAAATATGATCCGGTGCTTGGTTTTGAGGTGCATGTAGAGCTCAATACAAACACCAAAATGTTCGATGCCGCTCCGAACGTTTTCGGGGATGAACCGAACACCAATATCACCCCGGTCTCGCTTGGGCTGCCCGGTGTGCTTCCCGTGGTGAACAAGGTTGCAGTTGAATCAGCTATTAAGCTGGGTCTTGCCCTGGGATGCGATATCGCACCTATCTCGTATTTTGCGCGTAAAAACTACTTTTACCCGGATTCCCCGAAGAACTTCCAGACCTCGCAGCATCACGGTCCTATAGCTGAGAACGGCAAGCTGGATGTAGAACTCGAAGACGGAACCGTCTTTACCGTTGAGATTGAGCGCGCGCATATGGAGGAAGATGCCGGTAAGCTCACCCACGTGGGCGGTGCCGACGGGCGCATCCAGGGCGCGGCATTCTCGCTGGTGGACTACAATCGCGCCGGTGTGCCGCTAATCGAAATTGTGACCCGCCCGATTGTGGGCGCTGGCGAGCGTGCGCCCGAACTGGCACGCGCCTATGTTGCGGCGATTCGTGAGATTGTCAAAGGCTTGGGTATCTCGGATGCTCGCATGGAGCGCGGTAACGTGCGATGTGACGCAAACGTTTCGCTCATGCCCAAAGGGAGCGAGAAATTCGGTACTCGTTCGGAGACGAAGAACGTTAACTCTCTGCGCTCGGTGGAACGTGCGGTACGCTATGAAATTCGCCGTCACGCTGCTATTTTGGAGCGTGGCGAGAAAATTCAGCAGGAAACCCGCCACTGGCATGAGGATACCCGTGAGACGTCATCAGGGCGTCCCAAATCTGATGCTGACGATTACCGCTACTTTCCGGAACCCGACCTGGTGCCCGTGGTACCCGAGACGGCGTGGGTTGAAGAGCTACGTGCGAGCCTGCCCGAGCCTCCTGCGGAACGACGCCGCCGGTTGAAGGCGGAGTGGGGGTACTCAGATGAAGAGTTCCGTGACGTGGTCAATGCCGGTGCTCTTGATGTTGTTGAGCAGACTATTGCCGCTGGGGCTAGCGCATCCGCTGCCCGCAAGTGGTGGATGGGTGAAATTGCCCGTAAAGCTAAGCAGGCAGAAGTTGAACTAACCGATTTGGGAGTTGAACCCGCAACGGTGGTGGAGCTTGAAGCGCTGATCGGCGAAGGTAAGATCAACGATAAGATCGCCCGTAAGGTTCTGGAGCATGTGCTTGCTGGCGAAGGTAAGCCTGCCGAGATCGTTGAGGCTCGCGGTCTTGCTGTGGTCTCTGATGATGGTGCGCTCACCGCCGCCGTTGAGGAAGCTTTGGCGGCCATGCCGGATGTTGCCGATAAGATTCGTGCTGGTAAGGTTCAGGCAGCGGGCGCAATCGTTGGCCAAGTCATGAAGGCTACCCGAGGCCAGGCGGATGCGGCTCGCGTGCGTGAGCTTATTCTGCAGGCTTGCGGTGTGGAAGGCTAATTACCCAAGCACCCTCGATAAGCACTCTGTTCGGGCTCTAAAAAGGCTCTTTATCCGAATAAAGCGTATTTTTTATCGTTTTATTCGGATAAAGAGCCTTTCTATGCTGAATACAGTGCAGCAGCGCGATGAGTAAAAGGGGAGAAGCCCGCAGCAGACACGCGGCACATTCACCCTCATACGGTACAGTAGTGATATGCAGCATAGTAGATTGGGGAGGAAAGCATGAAGGTTATCCGAAGTCTCAGCTCGGGGACCTTCCTAATGCTTATCGTGCTTACTCTTGTGCTTGCTGTAAGTTCGGTGCTTGAAAGTGTGCTCATCAAATACCTATCCGATGCCGTTATCACGGGCGATCATAAGCTTTTTCTCCTGATGTTTCTTGCCGTGCCCGTATACCTTATCGTCGATACATTTTTTCATTACGCACGCCAGTACCGTGCCGCTCTCGCTGGGGTGCAGATTCAGAATAATCTGCGTGCAGAACTGTTCCGCCGAATCGGGCTTTCTCCCGTAGCGCGGTTGACGGGCAGGAGCTCCGAATATTATTTTTCGCAGTTCACGAGTCAGCTTGAAAACATTAAAACCAACTATATTGACGTTATTTTCTGGGGCGGGTACCTTGCCACGCAGCTTATTCTCGCCATTGTCGCTGCTTTTATTCTGAACCCGTTCATGGCGTGCGCTATTCTTGCGCTGAGCCTGCCGGTGGGTTTGATGCCGATGCTGACTCGAAAACGTATTGGCGCCGTGACGAAAGTTTATGCTTCGCAGACCGACGCGTTGAACGAGGTTAGCGGTGATACGCTCCGCAGCGCTTTGGGGTGGAAGATTCTGGGCGCATACTCATTCGTGGCTAAACGCTTTTCTGAAGAATTGAGTGAATGGTACGTGGCGGCGCAGAGTTATCAGCGCACGCAGGAACGTGTAGACGCCGTCAATAGTATGTTCACGAAACTTCTGTATTTGGGAACGTGGCTTGCCGGTGGGGCGTTGGTGCTCTCGGGGCTATCGAGCGTGGGTGAGGTGGTCGCTTTTGCCCAGTTGACCGGTATGATTTGCATGCCGCTATTTATGTCTACGGGTTTGCTCACCCAGTATTATGCAGGTCGTGAGATTATTCGCAAGATTGATGCAGAAGTACCCGCTGTGGAAGATTACCGACCGGGCGAGCCTATCACACTGGACGCGATTACCTATCGTGACGTCAAGCCGCTGGGCGAAAAGTCGGCGGGGTGTGGTGTGAGTTTCATGTTTGAGACGAGTAAAAAGTATTTGGTGATTGGCGCATCCGGATCAGGCAAATCTACGCTTTTCAAACCTCTTTTTGGAAATCACCCCGAATACAGCGGAACTATTGAGGTACACGAATCTGGGCAGACGCGCGATCTGCGTGAGATTACCGAACAGGATATGCATGCCTCCCTAGGGCTGCTCGCGCAGGATAGTCATCTGCTGCACGATAGCCTGCGCGAAAATATTCGCCTGTATGATCCGTCGGTGCCGGATGTGCAGATTCTCAGGACTTGTGAGCGCGCAGGTCTGGGCGAATGGGTTTCCGCGAAGGGTCTTGATTATATGCTGAGCGACGATTTGAGGTCGCTTTCCGGCGGGGAGAAACAGCGTATCTTACTTGCACGTATGCTCCTGCACGAACGCTCTTTCTACATTGTGGATGAGCTTACCACTGGGCTGGACCACGCTACGGCGGGACGGGTTGAGCGTGCTCTTTTCGAGAGCATGGAAGGGTTTGTTTACATTACGCACCGTACGGTTCCCAAGGTTTTGGCGGCGGTCGATGAGGTGCTTGTGATGGAAGACGGCGAGCTTGTAGCCTCCGGAACCTGGGATGATGTGCACGCGGCCGCCCTAGAACGCGGGCTTGTGGGGCATCCCTGACAACCTGCTAAAAAGGCTCTTTATTCGAATAAAGCGTATTATTCGCCGCTTTATTGGAATAAAGAGCCTTTTGTGTCCTCAGGAAGAGGACACATTGGAAGGGTATACCCGCTTATTCGGTGATCCCTAGGTGTGTGAGGATGAAGGCGTAGTCCCACGCGATCTCACGCCAGCGGGCTGGAGCATGCAGATTCCGAGCGCGCGAGGTACCAAATCTGCGTGCGGAAGGGTATACCCGCTTATTTGGTAATCCCTAGGTGCGTGAGGATGAAGGCGTAGTCCCAAGCGATCTCACGCCAGCGGGTATACCGCCCGGAACCCCCTCCATGTCCGCCAGTCATATCGATCTTCAACAGCGGGGTGGGGGATGACGGGTCGATGGTTTCGCGCAGTTTTGCAACCCATTTGGCGGGCTCCACATAGAACACGCGTGTATCGTGCAAGCTGGTTACTGCCGCGATGGCGGGGTAGCGCACAGGGCGGATGTTCTCATAGGGAGTGTAGGACTTCATGTACTCGTACACTTCCTTATCTTCAATGGGGTTGCCCCATTCTTCCCATTCCAAAGCAGAAAGCGGCAGGTCAGGGTCAAGGATGGTGGTGAGCGCATCCACGAAGGGGACCTGGGCTATTGAGACCGCATATTTCTCAGGAGCCAGGTTCAGCACGGCACCCATGAGCAACCCGCCTGCAGAACCACCGTAGCAGGCGATACGCGCAGGATCCGCCCACGGCTTGGTCGCCAGGTAATCGGTGACATCCACAAAATCAGTGAATGAGTTCTTCTTGTGAAGCTTCTTGCCGTTGAGGTACCAGGTGCGCCCCATCTCGCCGCCACCGCGAATATGCGCAATCACGTACACCACTCCGCGGTCCAGAATCGACAGTGTGGGGATAGAGAACATGGGGTCCATCGAAATTTCGTAGGAGCCGTAAGCATACTGAAGCACCGGATGCGGCTGTGTCAGGTCAAGATCGGCGCGGTGAATCACCGAGATGGGGATGAGGGTTCCATCGGCGGCGGGTGCCCAGTCACGGTAGGCACGATAATCCTCACGCTGATAACCCCCAAGCACCGGGGTCTCGCGGCGCAGAAGCAGGGTCTGCGACATGGGGAAATAATCGTATACACGGCGCGGAGTTAGGAATGAGGTGTAGGCGATGCGGATAACCGGGGAATAGTTCTCGGCACGCAGCACGCCAGCGGTGTACAGTTCCTCATCGAACCCGGCAGGCTCCATGAACGTGATACCTGCGGGCTTCTTGCGGCGCCACTGCACGGGCAGCTGCTCCCGCGGGGCAAGGAACAGGCGGGTGGTTGTATCCGCGCGGGCGGTCACCACCAGGTGGGTCGCAGAGAGTGTGAACCCTTCGAGGCGAACATTTTCGCTGTGACGAATCACCGGAACCCAACGCTTCGAATATTCCTCTAAAGATTCGCCTTCCTGCGGCATATCGGCGAGCACCAGCTCCGAGTTCAGCGCCTTATAGTCGTGCTGAATCAGCAGATGGGTTTCACCGGCAATCGTGATCGGCTCCGCCTGGTACTCAATGCGCGCATCCCGCGGAATAATCACGCGCGGCGTGCTCTTCGGCTCGGCAATAGGCACTAGGCTGACCTCGGTAAACTCGGAGTTGCCGCTTGAGAGTACGATGGACGAACGGTCGGCGCTCATTGCTGAACCCAGCCACATGGTGGGGTCAGTTTCCTCGTAGATCAGGTGGTCTTCGGTGTCCGCGCCAATATCGTGCACATACACGCGGTAGGGCCGCCACGAATCGTCCGGCACCGTGTACACGAGCTGCTGCGCATGGTTAATGAAGAACGACCCGCCGCTAATATTCGGGATGGTATCGGGCAGGAACTCGCCGGTTTCCAGGTTGAGGAAGCGCTGCTCGTAACGTTCGTCGCCTTTCTCATCAACCGAAATGCTCAGAAGCTTACCGTTACGCGAAGGCTGGAACACGCCGAGTGCGAAGAACTCCATGTCTTTGGCGTACTCATTGCAGTCAAGCACCACCGATTCGCCCTCTAGCGGCTCGCCGGGCTTAATAACCGGGGGAGTGTAGCGCACCACCTCGTCGCCCTCATGCAGGGCAGGGTAACGGTAGAAAATCGGGTACTGCCCGCCGGGAACCATGCGGCTGTAATACCACCAATCGCCGATGCGGTTCGGAACCGTCAAATCTGTGAGCAGGGTACGGGACTTGATCTCCTCAAAGATGCGCTCGCGTAGCGGCTGCTGATCCGCTGTGACGGCGGCGGTGTAGTCTGCCTCCGCGTTCAGGTAGTCGAGGACTTCCTGATTTTCTTTATCGCGCATCCACTCGTAATGGTCGATAAAAGTGTCGCCGTGATACTCACGAATATGCTCAACTTTTTTAGGGATGGGAACGAGGGGCATTTCTTCTGTCTGCGTGGTGTTCGATGCGTCGCTCATGGGGCTCCTTGACTCGGGCTCGACTAGTTGGCGAATGCTTTGTTAGCTTGTTCTCTAGTGTAGCGACTTGAGAGGTAAATTACTGCCCTAGCACGGTTTTTGGGGTGATATTGGGATCAAGAACGTGTAGAATGGAGGCAATCGTTCAGCCCGCCTCGATTTACATTGAGAGTGGGCTGGATCTCTTTTTATATATCAAAGGCGGATACATTGGGAACAATACCTCTAAAGCCACCAATAACGCTTGAGCAGCAGATTGAGCGGTTACGTAAGCGGGGGATGAGCATCGAAGATGATATAGCTCAGCAGTGGCTAAGTAATATCTCTTATTACCGTTTGTCAGCGTATTGGTATCCGAATCGAATTATAACTAAAAATTCTGATGGACAAATATGTAGAGGTGATCTGTTTATGCCCAGAACCTCGTTTGAAGATGTTATAGCTCTTTATGAGGCTGATCGTAAGCTTCGTACGCTTATTCATGATGGTATCGAACGTATTGAAGTAGCTTTACGAGCTCGTATTGGTGAGTTGTTAGTTTCTGAAGGATCACTAAGTTATCGTAATAAGATTATATTTCGGCCTAATTTTAAACATGAAGAATGGCTAGAAACTGCTGATAAACGCGTTTCTCGTGCTATGCGACGTAATGAATCTATTAAGCATTATGCAGATCAATATGGTGGTCAATACCCTTTTTGGGTTCTTGCTGATGTCCTTGATTTTTCTGATATTTCAAAGCTTTATGAAGGGTTGAAAACAACTGATCAATATAAATTGGCGGAAGATTTAGGCGTGAATATTGACCTAAATCTGCTGCCCGCAAATCTGCGGAGGAAAACACTTCGCAGTCATCCACTTGTACGCTGGTTTGAGCAACTATCCATTGTGAGGAATACATGTGCTCATCATGGAAGACTCTGGAATAAGTCTTTTACCCCTGCCTCTACCAATGCTTTGCGTACGGTACATGGGCTTTCTACTTTACCTGACGGGCAAAGTGGACGGATCTATGGCACTCTTGTCCTTATGGCATTTTTGTTGCGAACTATATCCCCTAATTCATCGTGGCAAGGAAAAATTGTTAATCTTCTTGAGGATAAATTTATACCGAATCCAATAGTATCCATGAAAAGCATGGGTTTGCCGAATAGTTGGTCCGGCTCCCTTTTATAGGCCTAATAAGAATTGTTATTCTTTTTAATAACTTGCCCTTTGGAGTTATTTGCAGTGCTAAAACTGTGCTATCAACTAGTTTGAGACAGATATATCCCGCAATAACGATGGTAAACCAGAAGGTTTTTACCGGGGAGCCAATGCCTGTGCTGGACCTAGAAATCTGCAGCGGCGTATCTGTCGATGCCATATCTAGCGATAGGTACAGTGTCCCTTGATAGACAGCTCCTCTTTTATTTCACTATGCTGAAAGGTGATGCTGAACTTTCAGCGTCTTTCACAGCTCATACAAGGAGGAAATATGGCACAGATCGCTCTCGTCACCGGCGCCAGCCGCGGTATTGGTAAGGCGACTGCGGTTCGGCTGGCGCAGCTGGGGTATCACGTGATTGCGCAGCACCGTGCGGAGAACCCGGACTTCAGTGAGGTAGAGGCTGTCGCATCCGAGCGCGGGGTAAAAGTAACACCTGTACAGGCTGATTTCTCAGACCCGCAGTCCGTTTCTGTCTTTCTGGCTCACGTGAAGGATGCGCTGGGTGGGGATACTCTCGACGTTGCTGTGCTCAACGCAGGTGTTGGCACGCAGGGAACCTTCCAGGAGCTCGATGGAGAGGCTCTGCGCAGTCTGCTGCAGATCAATACGGTTGCCCCCTACGAACTTGCTGCCGGGCTGGTGCCGCTTATGAGCGCACCGGGTGGGCGTTATGTTTTCACCGGGTCGGTTTTGACTCGCTACGCGTTCCCCGCGATGACGGGCTATGGTATGAGTAAGATTGCACTGGAATACCTGGTGCGGAATATGGCTGTTGAGCTTGGACCTCAGGGTATTACAGTGAACCTTGTGGCGCCCGGGGTGGTCGATACTGACATTAATGCCGCCTGGCTGCGCGATAATGCGGAGGCAGCCGAATTCGTGAAATCCGGCAATGCGATGAAGAAGGTTACCCAGCCTGAGGATGTAGCAGAAGTAATTGGTCTGCTCACTCAGAACTCATCGCAAACAATTACCGGGCAGATTATTGACGTCTCGATGGGCGATAAGCTCTAAATCCTGACGTCCGCGAGCAGGTAGGATTTGGCCGACCATGCCGAAAAATCCTACCTGCTCGGGACAAAAGACACCTGCTTGTGGATAGAGAGTAGGAAGAATCGTCTACCTGCTGCGTCCTTTGACACGCATGAGGGTGCGGCGGCCGCTCTTGTTCGCTTTGGTAAATCGACGGTTTTGCTCGCGGTACGCACGCTCATCTGCACGCAGGCGCTGATTTTCAGATTCGCGGCGCATCCGCTGGTAACGGTCGAAGCGCTCGGCATCCAAAAGCCCGGAACCGAGAGCCTCACGCACCGCGCATCCAGGTTCGCTGCGATGCGCACAATCCGTATAGCGGCATTTAGCGGCAAGAACCGAAATATCCGTAAAAGTCTCGTCGATGGCGTGAGGATCAGTTGTCGCTGCCAGTGCACGAACACCTGGCGTATCAATGACCACAGCATGTTTACCCACGAGCATGTGGCGAGAAGTTGTGGTGTGCCTGCCCTTGCCGTCGGAGGCACGAACACCTGAGACAACCTGCGGGATCGTCCCAGGCGCACCGCTAAAATACGTGTCTCCGAGCATCGTATTCACAAGTGTAGATTTTCCTGCACCGCTACGCCCCAGTAAAACTGCCGTTTTGCCGGTTAGGGATGCGTAGAAATCCGCAATACTCGCCGGCGAATCCACACTGACCGCGTGAACTGCATCTACATCGCGGCCTAAGGAGCTGCGGTAGTCCTCAAATGCATCTGCGGAACATAAATCGGTTTTTGTTAGCACTAGAACCGCTTCACACATGCTGGAGCGTGCCAGTGCCACGTACCGTTCGATGCGTCCCACCGAAGGCTCGGGGAATACTGGCTCCACAATGCATAGCGCATCAACATTCGCTGCTACCGGCTGCGCAGTTGAGATGCGCGTAGCACTCGGGCGGTCCAGGTAAGTGCGGCGCGGCAGAATAGCGAGCAGGACGGTGTGGTCTGGGTGCGCGTCAAGCAAAACCCAGTCACCAACGACTGGAAGACTCTCGGTCTCGTCATCATGCGGGGCAGTGGAGAGTGTCACCGAAAACGTACGCAAAGGTACGGCAGAGTCCGGGGCATCCGGGAAAGGAGCACCTATGGCCTCGAACCGGGTGCGGTGGATCGTGCTGACTCGGGCGATCGCGAGTTCGTGAAGATCGAGATTATCAGCGTAGGCGGCGGCTACAGCTTGCCCGTGCCAGAGGGCATCGTAGCCCAAAGACATAAGAGTAAAAGTAGACATTAAAATCCTCAAAATCTTGAGTAGTTACTGCCTCGCGAACAGATAGGATCTGACTGAGCAGGTAGAAAAACCCTACCTGCTCGGGACAAAAACCACCTGCTCGCGAGAAGGGAAAGGTTATAGCAGATTCGTGCGTGCACCCGAGCGGATGCGTCGCGCAGCGGCATGTACTAGGACAAGCCCCGCAAGTGCCCAAAGTACGCAGACTAGCACCTCAGTCACAACTGTTGAATCCACCATTTCAGAAGAGCCGCTCACCAAAGCAATCGTTCGTCCGCCGGGAACCAATGTACACAATGCCGCCAGCCACGCCGGGTATGCATCTACCGGCACGATCACGCCCGCACTGATAGGCAGAAGCGCTCCTAAGATAGTTCCTCCCAGATATGGGTCGGAAAGATACAACCCCAGCCCAGCGGCGAAAACACCCAGACATACACCTGCCATGAGAGCCAGGGGTAAGAGTGTCACAGAACGCACAAGCATGGACAGGCTGCCTTCAAGGGAACCACCGAAACCGGTATAGGCAGCTGCAACACCCAGGTTCGTGATGCCAGTGATCAGAGCTAAAAGCACGGGCATTGCAGAGACTCCCAGCCAATAAGCCGCATCAAACCGTCGGGCGGTGCACACCTGCTCGAACACTCCCAGCCAGCGGTCGGTCGCCGCGCGCGCCACAACACCGACTGCCACGCTGAGTACCACGCTTGCCAGGGCAGAGGCGCATGCGATCCGCACAGGATCAGGTGCGGAAAGATCGCGTCCTAGTAGAACGCTGAACAGCACGCTCATCCCCGGTACGATCACGAGGGTGCTGAGTGCCGTACCAACTGTGGCGAAGGTGATGGATGAAGACCACCCAACCTTGGCGGTACTGTTCAGACGATAGAGAAAGTTCGTTCGTTTAAACATCGCAGCCTCCTAGATTGCACCCAGAGTGCCATGTACCGTTGCCGCGCGTAGTGCTCGCCTACCCAATAGATATGCCGCGAGCATCCAGAGGGCTGTGACCGCACAGGTTTGCAGTACAACGCCCAGAAAGTCACCGAATGAGTTCATAGGCATCTGCCCAAGCAGAACCTTCACGGGTGCCTGAATCGGAATCAGCGTGCCGAGCCCATCAAGCCATGCAGGCGCGGAACTCTCGGTAAAAAGCACCCCGGAAGCCACGAAAACCGGCACAAGCAGCAGCTCCTCATAGGCGATAGCGTTCGGGGTCGCCACAAAGAACCCTGCAATCACGAAGGTCACCGCCAGACACGAGATCCACAGCAGCGAAAGACCCACCAGATAGCGTGCACCCACCTGAGTAAAGTCTGTAAAATCTACCGAGAAGGTGCACAGCGCCCAGAAAACCCAGGCCAATGGCAGGGCGGCAAGCCCAAAAATGGAGGCAGTTGAGACCACCGCTGCGAGCGCCCGCAGCGGGTTCACGGCACCATTGAGCAGATACACGAACGTTCCCCGGTAGCGCTCAAAGTTGAGGATTCCGGCACTAACAATGCACATGTTCCAGGTGCCGATAATACCTGCGCGAGTCCAGGCGAGGGTTGCATCAACTGGCCAGGCACCGGCGGCGAGCGCCTGCAGGGCCGTCGCCCCAAAGGTACTCAGCAGCAGTAATTGTAGGAAGTAGGGAACTGTGAGGAATTGGCGCAGAGAAAAAGACATCAAGCGAAGTTGCCGGTTCATCGTTTCAGTCCTTCCGCCATGGCCAGGTATGCCTCTTCGAGAGTGGCTGGGCGAGTATACAGTGGTGTGAGCATCTGAACCTCACGCTCAGCGAGAATACGGGTCAGCAGAGCCTCTGCGTGTTCGGTACTGAAGGGGTGCGGCTTTTCCGAAACAGAACGTTCATTCCAGTACACGGTGATCTCCCACTCGCTGCCGCGCGGGGTCAGCAACACTGTTCCCGCATCGCCCAAAGACCGAGCAAGTTCTTGAAGCACCGGCCCGGCATTCGCATCCACACGCCCCACGGTGGTAACGGAGATCCCGGCGTGCGCGGTAATATCCGCCACTGTGCCCGAAACCGCCATGCGACCGGCACCGATGACCGTGACCCGATGCGCTAACTCCTCAATCTCGCCCAGCAGATGGCTCGTGAGTAAAATGGCGGTGCCGTCATCAGCGAGGGCGCGAATTAGCTGGCGTATTGTCAGCGAAATATCTGGGTCAAGCCCATTCGTCGGCTCATCCAAAAGCAGCAGTTTTGGCTCGCCCAGCAGTGCCCGCGCGATGTGCAGACGTTGTTTCATACCGCGGGAAAACTCTTGTACCTTCTTCGCGGCGACATCTGCAAGATCGACCCGTTCCAAAGCGCTCGCCACCTGGGTACGGCGTTTGCGCGCGCTAACTCCGGCAAGGTCGGCGAAGAAGAGAAGATTATCGCGGGCGGATGCTCGCGGATAGAACCCGGTATCCCCGCCGAGTACAAGCCCTAGGGATGCGCGCGCACGCTGGGGGTGTGCAAGCGCATCCACCCCGTCGATGCGAACGGTACCGCTTGTGGGAGTCAGCAGTGTTGCGCACATCTGTACAACCGTTGTTTTCCCCGCTCCATTGGGACCGAGCAGAGCATGAATTTCGCCGGAACTTATGCTGAGTGAAACATTATCGACAGCGGTGAAAGCGCGTTCACCCTTGCCAAAGGTGCGGCATAGCTGTGCCGCGTCAAGAATTGTAGACATTGTGATAAAACCTTGCGGTGCTTAGTCACCCGAAGCCGCTTGAGCATGGTGTTCGCACGCCTGCAATACGTGGGACGGGTGAGATGAATAAGTCGTGAGAGAGGCACTTCTTAGTGCCTGAATAATCCCAAGTCACCGGCTGCAGGTGCGGAAGGTATAACAATAAAACCCTCAGAACTTTGGTGTCCCAAGCGCTCACTATGCGCTTCTGAAATGTATCGAACCAAAGCAGGGTTATTTCTGAAATTTTTAGAGCCCACCATCTGGGCGGGCATTCCGCGAGCCGGTGCGACTTTAGCGGGAAGTCATACCTCATCACTCCTAGATTCAAGGCTTCCACCAGTGTAGCATGGCTCACGATTGCCTACGCTGATGGTAATTTAGCGACGGCTAACGGCAGATCACATGGCTTTAGCGGTTCGGGTACAACATAGGCACGGTCACAAGCGCATAAGTATTGGTGTTTCTCCCAAACAATAGGCTGTCGTGAAAACAGTTCATAAAACGTCATCTTTGCAACAATGCGCCGAAAACGCGCATCCGGCTTGACCATGTGCGCTTCCTATGAAACTCTAGATGCAGGTCATGAGAGCCAGTGATAAGCCCCAGCTAGCTGGCCGGCAACCCTCCTCCGCGGTGGGGTGCCCTGGGTGAGGACCAGGCGTTGAACACAAAGTACAACGCAAGCGCGGGACCGATGTGCCCGATTCTGGTACATCGTTTTTTCGTTTGCAGAGAAGAAAGCCTAAGAACTCTGTACCGAAATCGGCATGCGGCCCCCTGAACTATTACAAGGAGCTTCGCATGAGCAACACTACAGTCCCGACTCCCGCCAATCCCGCCGGTTGGAAATTTGAAACCCGCCAGATTCACGCGGGGCAGGCACCGGATGCTGCAACGGGAGCTCGGGCGTTACCTATCTACCAGACCACCTCGTTCGTTTTCGAGAACGCAGAACAGGCCGCTAACCGTTTTGCTCTCACAGAGCTTGGGCCTATCTATACCCGTCTGAACAACCCCACCCAAGAGGTTATCGAAAACCGCATCGCATCCCTTGAAGGGGGAGTAGGGGCGCTTTTGCTGGCCTCAGGCCAAGCGGCTATTACCTATGCGATTCTTAATATTGCGGGCGCGGGCGACCATATCGTGGCTTCCCCATCGATTTATGGGGGAACCTACAACCTACTTAAATACACGCTTGCCGACCTCGGCGTTGAAACTACGTTTGTTGAAAACCCGGACGACCTGCAGCAATGGCGCGATGCGGTTCGCCCCAACACGAAACTCTTCTACGGAGAAACCGTACCTAACCCCCGGAATGATGTGCTCGACATCGAGCCTATCGCCCAGATCGCCCACGACAATGGCGTTCCCCTAATCGTTGATAACACTGTTCCCACCCCATATCTGGTGCGCCCCATCGAATTTGGTGCGGATGTTGTAATCCATTCCGCCACAAAATATCTGGGTGGGCACGGCACCTCAATCGGCGGCGTTATCGTGGACTCCGGGAATTTCGACTATGGAGCCAATCCCGAAAAGTTCCCCAAGTTCAACGAACCTGCCCCCGGTTACCACGGTCTAGTTTATGCCCGTGACTTGGGCAAAGACTCCGCTTTTGGTGCGAACCTTTCCTATATTCTCAAGGCGCGGGTTTCGCTTCTGCGCGACACCGGGGCGGCGATCTCTCCAACCAACGCCTTCAACATTGGTATCGGTCTGGAGACTCTTTCCCTGCGCATCGAACGCCATATCGAGAACGCGACCAAGGTCGCAAACTGGTTGGAGGAGCATCCGCTGGTCGATCAGGTGATCTGGGCCGGTCTGCCTTCCTCGCCCTGGTACGAGCGAGCCCAGAAGTACCTGCCGAAGGGGCCGGGCGCCGTCGTGGGATTCACCCTCAAAGACGCCGACCTGGAACAGACTCGCACCTTTGTGGATGCTCTGCAGCTGCATTCCAATGTGGCGAATATCGGCGATGTACGTTCGCTTGTTATTCATCCCGCATCCACCACCCACTCGCAGCTTTCCGAGGAAGAGCTAGAGGCAATTGGGGTGAGCAAAAACTTTGTGCGCCTCGCCGTAGGGATCGAGAATATTGACGATATTATCGCAGACCTAGAATTGGGTTTTGCGACTCTGAACGCCTAACCTGCACCGTCGCGACCGGGCTGCACAGTAAGTGCCCGGTCGCGGTATCGGTTTCTCGCCTGCCATTACCAAAACTACCGGTTACCCAGGAGAAAACATGACGGAAAATACCGTACACGCCACCTATCTGTCGCAGCTGCAGTATCCCAGCGCTCAGGGGTACCTGCGGCAGATGGCGATCGGTGATTTCACCCTCGAAAACGGTACCGTGCTTCCACAGGTGAACATTAGCTACGAGACGTGGGGGACTCTTAACGAAGCTGGGGACAACGCGATTCTTATTCTGCACGCCCTCACCGGCGACACCCATGTTTCGCGAGGGATTCCCACATCAGATATGCCTGCACCCAGTATCCGTGCGGTCGAAAGTGATGGTTGGTGGGAAGGTATTGTGGGGCCGGGTGCGGTGGTCGATACTACCAAGTATTTTGTGATAGCCCCCAATATCTTGGGTGGATGCTACGGCTCGACCGGTCCGGCAAGTATCGTACCCGAGGGGTACCCGGGTGCCGGGAAACCCTGGGGGTCACGCTTTCCTCACGTCACTATTCGCGACTCGGTACGAGCCGAAGCCGAACTTATCGCCCGGTTGGGGATTAAGAGTTTTCACCATGTAATCGGAGGATCGCTCGGCGGGGCACGCGCTATCGAATGGGCGGCAACCTTCCCCGAGCTGGTACGTGGATGCGCGGTCATCGCCGCCGGCCCCGCCGCCACTGCCGAACAGATTTCCTGGGCTCACACCCAGAACCTCGCCATCCGTGCTGATGCCAATTTTGCTTCCGGCGATTATTATGGGGGATCGGCACCCACGGCCGGGCTCGCGCTGGCGAGGCGCATAGCCCACACCACCTACCGCAGCCCAGCCGAGTTGGAGCATCGCTTTGGGCGGCAGGCAAACCGCGGCGAATCCACCGACGGCGGGTCCATTGGTGAGAACCGCGGACGATATGCGGTCGAAAGCTACCTGGACCACCATGGTGATAAGCTCGTTGAGCGTTTCGATGCCAATAGCTACCTTGCCGTGAATGAGGCGCTAATCTCGCACGATGTTGCACGCGGGCGCGGCAGCCTCTCGCATGCGCTTGCCCTCAGCGATTGTAAGTGGACTATCGCCGCCGTAAGCACCGATCGCCTGTTTTTCCCGCATGAATCGTACCGTCTGGCGGAGGCGCTGCCGGTTCCCGTAAAGGTCGATATTATCGAATCCGACCACGGACATGACGGTTTCTTAGTCGAATCCCGCCAGTTGGAGGCGATTCTCGCTAAGGCTCTCGGAGTCCCGGTTCCCGAGCGAGAGCGCGCTGTCGATGAAGGAAAATCCTTTCAAGATATAGCTGCTCTTTTCGGTTCGCCTCTTGAAACACAAAAACAGAACTAGCTTTCGTTTTTATATATCCGAACATAGAAACCGTACATAAAAGCCTTGTGAGGACTATATTTCGGCGTGAAATAAGTCCCCACAAGGCTTTGTGTACGGTACCGATATTTGTGAATGGACGAGGTTAGCACCAGGTCACATTCTCGGGGTCAAGACCGTGGGCGCGGGCATTCTCGTAGATGATGTCCCGCAGCCAGACAGCCAGTCCCGCAGCGAGCTTCTCGTAGTGCTCGTTGAAACGGGCGTCCTCAACATAACCGCGTGCCAGAATTGCGTGTTTGGCGGGGGTTACCTCGAAGAAGAAAAGTGAGGCGCGGTGCCGCTCGGCAAGCGCATTCGCTTCCTCACTGCCTGGCTGCACGCCACGAGTGAAAGCCTCGACGAGGGCTTGCTCAACCGTGTCAAGCTCCTGCTTGCCCTTCACCCAGTCGGTGCGGCTCATGGCCGCAGTACGGCGTTGGTATTCAGCCCAATCGTCGGTGTGCCCGTAACGCTCCTGCGCTTCTTGCTCACGTGCGGGGCTGAACCCGTCTCCCATAATTTCTGCTTTTTCTGCAGCGGTGAGCTGTTCGTTCTTAGGTGCCATTGCATCCTCCAAAAGTTGATCTAGTGTTGTTAGCATGCGCTCATAGACGGCCATTTTGCGCTGGAGCATATCTCGCTGGGCGAGTAGATGCTCGGTGCTGTTCGCTTCGTCCTGCAGTACGCTGCGAATGGCTTCAAGGCTCATGCCAATGGCGCGATACCCCATAATGACGGTGATGCGCTCAAGATCGGCATCACTGTAGTAGCGGTATCCGTTGAGCTCATCGTGCGCGGGGCTGATCAGACCCCGCTGTTCCCAGTGGTGAAGCGTGCGCACGGTCAGCCCGTGCAGGGATGCAGCCTCTCCTACGGTGTACTCGTGCTGCCCGCCATCTGGTGTAGTGTTCGCGTCCATGTTTTTACTGTAGATCCTGACGTTGGGTGAGGGTCAAGCCTTGAGCGGAAATCTATTTCGGTTGTTTATGGCAGGCTCCTCGGTAAGATGAAGATATGAGTGAAAATACGTACATTGTCGAATATTCCCGACCCGAGGATGAACGCGCCGGAACCCACCTGGTGCTTCTGCTGCATGGGTACGGTTCGCATGAGAAAGACCTGCTGTCGCTAGCTGAACATCTGCCGCAGGAGGGTATCACCTATGCGGGAATGCGCGCCCCGCAGCCGGTAGGCACCCAGTTTTCGGCGGACGCAACCGGTGCCCACATTCCCGCCGAGGCCATAGGTTACCAGTGGTACCCACTGGATCAACAGCTCAATGCGGATGTGCGGACCATAGAACAGGCCAGCGACTACGTGCTGGAGTGGGTCGAACAGCAAGAACCACACTACGCTTCAGTCTCGCTGGTGGGGTTCTCGCAAGGCATGGCGGTGGCAACTTCTATGGTGCGGCATCGCCCAGGAAAATTTGCCGCACTGGTGGGGCTCTCCGGATACGCGGTCGAATCGGACTCTCCTTATTTCAAGGATGACGAGCTCAAAGCCACCGGGCTGCCCGTTTTCTTCGGCAGGGACCAGGAAGACCCTATTATTCCGCAGCCCTTCGTGGATTACACCTACGAGTGGATTCGCGCATATACCGATGGCATCAAAGTTCTGTATGCGGGCGCCGGGCACGGGGTAAGCGCCCTGGAAATCCGCCATGTGGGCGAGTTCATCGACGTGAAGGTGCTGGGGCATGCGCCGCGCATCCGTGATGAGAAGGTAGCGGATGCAGCGGGTAATGCTGGGGTGTCAGAGCAAGAATCTGCCGACTAAAAGAACCTGAATAACGCATCTTGGGTTGTATAACGCACCGCCGGAAGGTGCGTTATACAACCCAAGATGCGTTATTGCGGGAGGGGAAAGGACAGAAAACCTAGTCCCGAGCCACCTGCGCACTTACCCCGTTGAAGCTCACCGTGTCGCCCGGATGCAGCTGTTTGCCCCGTGCCTCCTCAATCTGCCCATTGACCTTTACCAGCCCATGCTGGATTACTTCGCGTGCCTGTGCACCGTCTTCGACCAGATTAGCCAGCTTCAAAAACTGTCCCAGACGAATCATTTCGTCACGAATATAGATTTTCTCCATGTCACCAGTGTATCGGCGCCCAGAAACTACACGGCAAGACGGGTACGCAATGATACCCTAGTATCTTGTACTTGTGACCGTATATCCCGGCGCTTACCGCGCGCGGAAGAACACTGAACTCACGCACGCCACAGCCGGTGGCGGGGCATAAAGGAGTAAACATGGCAGAAAAGTCCACTCTCGACAATGTTATTGCGCTCGCTAAGCGCCGCGGCTTCGTCTTCCAGGCGGGTGAAATCTACGGCGGTTCCCGCTCCGCATGGGATTACGGTCCCCTTGGCGTGGAACTGAAAGAAAACATCCGTCAGCAGTGGTGGCAGCGTTTCGTGCGTTCACGCGCGGATATGGTCGGGCTGGACTCTTCGGTAATCCTGCCTCGCCCGGTGTGGGAAGCATCCGGGCACGTGGCAACCTTTATGGACCCGCTGGTGGAATGCCTCTCGTGCCACAGGCGTCAGCGCCAAGACCACCTGATTGAGGCTTTCGAAGCTAAAAAGGGGCGTGCACCCGAAAATATGGGTGAGGTTGTCTGCCCGAACTGCGGCACCCGCGGCGAATGGACCGAACCGCAGAACTTCTCAGGCCTGTTGAAAACCTACCTGGGGCCTGTCGATAACGAGGAAGGGCTGCACTTTCTGCGCCCCGAAACCGCGCAGGGCATCTTCGTAAACTTCAACAATGTGGTGACTGCGGCCCGTAAACGTCCGCCCTTCGGTATCGGGCAGATCGGTAAGGCGTTCCGCAACGAGATCACCCCCGGCAACTTCATCTTCCGCACCCGCGAATTCGAGCAGATGGAGATCGAATACTTCGTTCACCCCGATGAAGCAGATAAGCACTTTGACGCATGGGTTGAAGACTGCTGGAACTGGTTCGTTGACTTGGGCATTAACCCTGAGAACATGCGCCAGTTCGATGTTCCTGAGGACGACCGCGCGCACTACTCAGCGGGCACCATCGACATTGAGTACCGTTTTGGTTTCCAAGGCGGCGAATGGGGCGAACTCATGGGTGTGGCGAACCGCACCGATTACGACCTGGGCGTGCACAATGAACACTCGAACGCGAAGCTCGAATACTTTGATCAGGCCAGCGGCGAACGTTACGTGCCCTACGTCATTGAGCCTTCATTCGGCCTGACACGCTCCATGATGGCGTTCCTCGTCGATGCTTACGTTGAGGATGAAGCCCCGAATACTAAGGGCGGCGTCGATAAGCGCGTGGTGCTCAAACTCGATCCGCGCCTGGCACCGGTGAAGGCTGCCGTTCTGCCCCTGTCGAAGAAACCCGAACTCTCCGAGCCCGCCCACAAGCTGGCAGCCGACCTGTGCGGTGCCTGGAACATCGACTACGACGAAGCGGGAGCTATCGGCCGCCGCTACCGCCGCCAAGACGAAATCGGCACCCCGTTCTGCATTACCGTAGACTTCGATACTTTAGAGGATCAGGCGGTCACCATCCGCGAGCGCGACACCATGAGTCAGGAGCGCGTGGCGCTCGATCAGGTGAAGGCATACCTGGCGGCGCGTCTGGCCATATAGATTCTTTTCAATATGTACATGGGCGGGGTTCTCTGCAACAGAGAGCCCCGCCGGTATTTTCACTTAGTCACTAGGATCTGGTGCAGAACCTAGCCGATACGTACAATAGTGAGAACCCTATCCTCGCGGTGAAACCCGCGCATCCTGTGGAAGAAAGGCATCCCATGAACACCTACGAGTTTCGTCCATGGCGCGAAGGCGACGATTTAGAGCTTCTGCAGGTGTGGGGAGATCCGCGAAGCGAGCAGGAGGCGCTGCAGCGCACATCGTTCGGAGAGGCCTCGGATGCCCCCTTCAGTCGAACCCTCGTAGTCACCGATGCGGGCGTGCCAATCGCCGCCGGCGTCGTGACCGCATCGCTGCTGCACCCCCAGCGGCTGTGGGCGTATATCGAAGTGGCCGAAGGGCACCGCCGCGCCGGGCTGGGTACCGAGCTTTTAGACCGGTTGCGTGAGATCGCCGCCGAAAATGGGCAGGTTCCGAACGTCCGAGTGAAGCTGGCACCATTTAGCACCGGCGAGGAATTTGCCCAAGCGAAGGGCATGAAAATGATTCAGCGCTCGCGTCTGGTTCATATTGACGCGGGTGCGATTCCGCCAGTGCCCCTGCGTGAGGATGAGAACGACAAACCCACTCAGGCAATTGAGGATTTGGCGACCGGCTCGGTTGAGCTGACCTCGAAGCTCTGGGAGTTCTACCGCGATTCGCATGATTGGGATGTTCCCGCCGAGGTCGGGTTAGGGACCGTAAACCGGTATTTCCTCTCAGATGAGGCGCGCGCCTTCGGGGCGTTGGTACTGCGCGATAACATTCAGCAGGCTGAGAAAGAGGGGAAGAAAGGCGAAATCATTGCCTTTGCGGTGAGTTATCATCCTTTTGAGACTGACCCTGCCGCCGCGCTGGTCGATGAGAATACTGCGACTGAGGTTTTGCTCGGATATGACATGCAGAACGAAGGCGCGGTCGAGGCTATTATGCAGCTTCTTTCGCTGTTGACGGCGCAGTACCCGGTGTTGGTTGAGGTAGACGATTCGATGACCGCTCTCGTAGAGGTGACCGATGTTCTTCTGCGTGCTGGAACCGCGAGCGTGGAAGGTGACCCAACCTATATTTACGCAAGCGATTATCCGGGTTCCGCTTCCTAAAGATTAAGGCACCGACTATGCCGCAGAAAAACCGCACCATGAGGGCACGATAGCCGTATGGCACCCTGCCCAGTGCGCCTGTCGTGAACCGGGGTATGTGCATCCGTGCCGATTTGCGTGTGTATGCCACAATATAGAGGTGAATTCTGAAGCCTCCCACCTGAAATTACCGCCGCTGAACCTCGGTAAACTGACTGTTGAAACGCCCGTGGTGCTCGCCCCGATGGCGGGTGTTACGAATAAGGCGTTCCGTCGTCTGTGCCGCGAGTACGGCGGTGGATTATATGTGACCGAGATGGTGACGGCGCGCGCCCTCGTGGAACGCAAACCCGAGTCGATGCGCATTATCGAACACGATGCGGATGAGCAGATTCGCTCCATCCAGATCTACGGGGTAGACGCGGTTAACGTGGGTAAGGCTATTCGGCTGGTCGTGGAGGAAGACCGTGCGGATCATATCGACTTGAACTTTGGGTGCCCGGCGCCGAAAGTCACAAAACGCGGCGGCGGCGCGGCGCTTCCGTGGAAAACCGATCTCTTTACTGCGATTGTGCATACGGCGGTCAAAGAGGCTTCGCGCAACGATATTCCCCTGACCATCAAGATGCGTAAAGGTATTGATGATGACCACATCACGTTCCTTGAATCCGCTAAGATCGCCCGGGATGCGGGTGTCGCCGCCATAGCCCTGCATGGGCGCACCGCTGCCCAGCACTATTCGGGAACAGCGGATTGGGACTCCATCGCGCAGCTTCGCGAGGCGATTCCAGACGTTCCCATCTTAGGCAACGGCGATATTTTTGCCGCCGAAGATGCCGTGCGCATGGTCGAACAGACCGGTGTGGACGGCGTGGTGATTGGGCGCGGCTGCCAAGGGCGCCCGTGGCTTTTTGGCGATCTGCAGAATGCTTTTGAGGGTAGTACCGAGCGTATCCGACCTACTCTGAGTGAGGTTGCCGCAATGATTTACCGGCATGCCGAGCTGCTTGTTGAGACTTTTGCGGATGAGTACAAGGGTCTGCGTGAGATCCGTAAACATGTTGCCTGGTATTTCAAGGGCTACCCGGTGGGCGGCGAGCTGCGTGCCAAGATGGCGACCGTACCTGATTTAGCGACTTTCCGCGAACTGCTGGGGCAGCTTGATCACAGTATCGGGTATCCGGGGGCCGCGGTTGAAGGTTCGCGCGGCCGGGCCGGGAGCCCGAAGAAGCCGCATCTGCCGGATGGGTGGCTTAACTCCCGTATTTTAGGGGATGCTGAAAGGCTTGGACTCGTGGAGGCGGAACTCGATATCTCGGGCGGATAATCGGTCGGAGTTTATCGTAGTCTGATAAAAACATTGCGTCTAGGCGAAATAGTGCTTATATAAGTAGTAGACAAGGTGCCAGACGCACCGGGAGCAGGAACGGAGGAGCGATGACTCGCATTGCCGAAGAAGGGCAGGAACGTTGGGAATGGAACCTGCCCGCAGGGTACACCCCCGACGATTCGGAACGCTGGGTGCCCGAAATACATCCGTTCCGGGATCGCACCCCCTTTGAACGCGATCGTGCCCGTGTGCTTCACTCCTCTGCGCTGCGGCGTCTAGGCGCTAAAACCCAGGTCATGAACCCGGATACGGACGATTTCGTGCGTACCCGTCTCACTCATTCCCTTGAAGTCGCCCAGGTCGGGCGCGAAGTGGGCCGGATGCTCGGATGCGATCCAGACGTAGTTGATACTGCTTGCCTCTCTCATGACCTGGGGCATCCGCCCTTTGGACATAACGGTGAACGTGCTCTGAACAAGCTCGCCGCCCATATGGGCGGGTTCGAGGGCAACGCCCAAACCCTTAGGCTGCTCAGCCGCCTTGAACCGAAAGTGATCGCCGAACATGACGTATCTGCGGGTCTGAACCTGACACGAGCATCCCTGGACGCCACCTGCAAATACCCGTGGACACGCACAGACGCACCACGCCGCGCAGACGGCACCCAAACCCACAAATTCGGTGTTTACGAGGATGACCTGCCGGTCTTCGAATGGTTCCGTGAGGGCGCACACGACGCCGGGGTAGAGTCCCAGCGCAAATGCCTGGAAGCGCAGGTTATGGACCTTGCCGATGATATTTCATACTCGGTGCACGACGTTGAAGATGCAGTCTTCGGCGGGCATGTGCAGTTGGAACAGCTGCGCGAGGCGAAGCATCGGCAGGCCGTCTTTAACATGACCCGCCAATGGTATCTTCCAGATGCCACCGACGAACAGCTGGACTCAGCGCTTTGCCGCCTAGAGACCCTGAACCGGTGGGTTCCGTGCATGACCGGTTCGCGCGCCTCCTTAGCACAGTTCAAGGGACTTACTAGTAAACTTATCGGTCGTTTCGCCTGGAGCGCCGTGGAGGCGACCCGCGAACGTTACGGGCGAAACGCCCCGCTAACCCGCTATAGCGCCGAACTGATCGTACCGGAAGATACCCGAGACGAAATCGCTGTCATGAAGGGGATCGCAACCGCATTCGTTATGACGGTGCGCGACGCCCAACCCCATTACGAACACCAGCACGAAATACTGGGTATCCTAGTCGAAGCACTATACGAAGATTCCCAGCGTGCATACCCTCAGTACATCGACAGCATCTTCAGAACGGACTACGCGCAGCTGGGGACTCATGACGACGACGCACGCCTGCGCCTCGTCATTGATCAAGTGGCATCCCTAACCGACAGGTCGGCGGTTGCACTTTACACCCGCATCAACGGAACCCCCTGGATGCTGGGGGAGAAGCCCTTGTGGTAGCCTAGTCTTCCACGCGGCAAAGACAAGACAGAGACCCCGTGCATAGACGGGCATGAAATACCTTCTAAAACTGCTATTACAGCACGGTGCAGCAGAAATGAGACGATGGCTGGACTAATCCGCAAAGAAGACATTGATGAAGTACGCGCCCGTACCGATATCCGCGAAATCGTTGAGGGATACGTAACCCTCAAAGGTGCAGGTATCGGCGCGTATAAAGGGCTGTGCCCGTTCCACGACGAACGCACGCCCTCCTTCAATGTGCGTCCGCAAATGGGCACCTACCACTGCTTTGGATGCGGCGAATCCGGTGACGTCTACTCCTTCGTCATGGCGATGGAACACACCGGGTTTACCGAAACCGTTGAACGCTTAGCGGCGCGTATCGGCTACACCCTGCACTATGAAGGCGGAAACCCGCGAGACAGGTACGAAGCAAGCCTGCGCCGCCGACTTCTCGACGCCCACAAAATCGCCGCAGAGTTTTTTGAACGCAGCCTCTACTCAGCGAACGCAGGGGAAGCACAACGCTTTCTTGGCGCTCGCGGGTTCGACCCAGTCGCCACCAAAACCTTCGGGGTCGGATACGCCCCCCGCGGCTGGGACAATCTGCTCAAACATCTGCGTTCCCAAGGATTTACCGACGAGGAACTGCGCGCTACCGGTATGTTCTCTGAGGGAAACCGCGGCCTCTACGACCGTTTTCGTGGGCGCATCATCTGGCCTATCCGCACCGTAGCGGGCGAAACCATCGGATTCGGGGCACGCCGTCTCTTCGACGACGACCAAGGCCCCAAATATCTCAACACCCCCGAAACGCCGCTATACAAAAAATCGCAAGTGCTTTACGGCATCGACCTCGCCAAACGTGAGATGACCAAAACCAAACAGGTCGTCATCGTCGAAGGCTATACCGATGTTATGGCGGCACATCTGGCAGGCATCAAAACCGCCGTAGCAACCTGCGGCACCGCCTTCGGTGCAGGGCACATTAAAGTGGTACGCCGCATGATCACCGATGACGGCTCCGGCGGAGAAATTATCTTTACTTTCGATGGCGATGCCGCGGGACAGAAAGCCGCGCTCGCAGCGTTTGAAGAGGATCAGCGTTTCGTGGCACAAACATACGTGGCGGTCGCCCAAGAAGGTATGGATCCGTGCGATCTTCGCCTGCACAGGGGCGATGCGGCGGTACGATCCCTTATCGCCTCTCGCCGTCCGCTCTTCGAATTCGTCATCGACACAACCCTCAAACGCTTCGACCTGACCACCCTAGAGGGGCGTGTGCTGGCGATGCGCGCCATCGCGCCCATTATCGCCGGGATCAGGGACCGCGACCTGCGCCCGGCCTATATGCGTAAAGTCTCTGGACAGCTCGGTATGGAACTTGAGGAAATACAGCGTGCGGTCGCCTACGCCCAGCGCCATCCGCAGCAGAAAAAGCGGTACGAACCGGTGGCTCAGCAGCCCCAAACGCCCCGGTACGAGCAGGTACCTGGATATGGTCAGCAGGATCTGCAGAACTACTCAGCTCAACCGTGGAACGCATCTGCCGGAAACCCTGCGCCTCAGACAGAAAGGCCCTCGAACCCCGGAAATACTATGCCAGACACTCACAGCGATACTAGCGTGGCAAATACCGGCGGGGGAGAGCCAATACTCGCCCCCGACCCTGCCGATCCCGTGGCGCGTTTGGAAAAGGCCGCACTTGAAATCGCCCTGCAGCATCCTCATTTGATGAGCGTATCCCAGTGGCAGGAATTCGCCCGCGTAGAATTCCGCTACCGTATGCACCGTGAAATTTCTCGAGGCATCATACACGCGGCCTCCACGGTAGCGCCTGCCGCCGGGGTTGAATGGCTCAACGTAGTGCGTTCTGGTACTATCGCCGAGGTACACCCCGCGATCGCCGAACTGAGTGTAGCGGCGCTGCCCATAGCCCACGAAGAGCACCTCCCCAGGTTTATTGAGGGTACTCTCAACAGCCTCTTTATCCACCAGATCACCCGACAGAAATCCGACCTCATGATGCGTCTGGAGCAGCTCAGTTCGGCCTCTGACGGTGAAGAGTATGCGCACGTGCAACGAGAGCTTTTAGAGCTTGAAATGCGCCGCAGAACACTCACAAAAAACTAGTAAGGTACATCACTATACCCTAAGTTGCGGAGGCAACAAACAGCCGGTATAGTTATTACTCGTTGCGGATAAACGCCGTAACGGGATAATCCCCCGTAGCTCAATTGGCAGAGCATTCGACTGTTAATCGAAGGGTTACTGGTTCGAGTCCAGTCGGGGGAGCTTATTAAAGGGCCTCAGGTTACACCAGAGGTCCTTTCTCTATATGTTGACTGGAACCAGTAACCCACTTCGCCCTGCGAAAGCGCTGGGGCGCTTCCTATCGGGCTTCGTCTATTTCGAGTCCAGTCGGGGGAGCATTTAAAAGCCTCAGAGTAAAGCTCCGAGGCTTTTCTCATAGGGTGACTGGATTTTGCCAGTAACCCGCTCCATATTTTCTCAACGCTGGGGTCTCTAAATACCCTCACACAAGAACCATCTCGCGCATCAAACATCTCTGTCTCGAACACTATATGAATGCATACGCATAAAAGTTTTCGAGAAATTACACAGCACACGGTAAAATGCGAAAGATACCCTACGCACCATAAAACCGTGTACTGCCGCCTTCTGAAGATTTGATGGGAGCAGAAAAACCATACGGTTTGGTTGGTGTGATCGCTGGGGCGGCTGTGTAACAACACACCTGCGGTAAGAATAGAGCTAGAATAATAACCGTGGGGTGCTAAACAGAAGCTCCACACAGAACAATCACGGAGAGGTGGGCATGACCACAAACACTAATCCCCAAGGCATACGAGCAGGCATTGCAGGGATTAAGTCAAGTATCGCGGGTCTCTTTGATGCCGCTAAGGTACTTAAAACCCTAGGTATTAACCAGGTCAAAGACGAAGTCCAGATTGCAAAGCACGAGCTTAAGACCAAAGGCGTCGCTCTTGGCAAAGGTGCAGCGTTCCTCGCCGTCGCAGCTGTTTTTGCGTGCTTCATGGTCATCGCTATTATCGGTCTGCTTATCTTCCTCCTTGGACAGCTTGTACCTTTATGGGCCTCAGCGCTGATTTGGGCAGGCGTCTTCCTCATTATTCTCGCCATTTTAGGGCTTATCGGATATAAAAAAGTTAAAGCCCAGCTGCCCTTTGCTCCCGAATCGGCAATCTTCGGCGTTCTCTTTGATCTCGGCGTGCTTCGTGAAGGCAGCGCAATGACAGCCTCCCGTTTGAAACAAGAGCAGGCTGAACGGGCAGCGCGCAAGCAGGCAGAGCGTGAGGCCGCAGCAGAGAAGGCACGCCAAGAAGCTGAAGAACGTAAGGCACGCGGCGAAGAAGAACCCAAGCCGCTCACCATTGAGCAGATTCAGCAGCGCACTAAAGAACGTCGCGCACACCTTGCAGCTTTGCGCGATGACATGCAGAAGTACGCACAGAGTGCTCAATCCTTCACCCAATCAACCGTAGACTCTGCAAAGACCAGTGTGCAGAACGCGCCCAGCAGCGCGGCTACCGTTGGGCGCAACATGGTCAGTAACGCATCCAAGCCTGAGGTTGTTAAGGCTCGGTGGAAGTCCTTCGCAGCTCTGGGCGCATCACTCTCTGCAGTCGTACTCTTCCTCCGAAAGATTGTGCGACGCTAACGCAAGTATCTGCACCACAAACTCCGTATTATTGGCCCGTCACCTTCGCGGTGGCGGGCCATTTTTTGAGGGTTTTTGGAGAGACTCTCAGAGAACTCCAAGGCCTCTCTATGCTGAGGAACGCGATAACACCCGATAAAATAATGAAGAACACCCCATACACCTGAGAAGTCAGACCAAGGAGAACAGGCGATGCAGCAGGCAAAGAAGATCCTGATCGGTGCTGAGACCTATCCCCCCGATGTGAACGGCGCGGCACAATTTGGGCACCGCCTAGCGACCTCTATGCTCAAGCGCGGGCACGAAGTACACGTGGTTGCCGCAAATCCCAGCCGTGGACCTAGCTACCGAACTGTCGTAGAGGGCGGCATCGTCGAACACCGTCTGCGTTCGCATTTGCCTCCCACTCATGAAACCAACCGCATCTGTATTCCCTGGGAAATCCACGCCGAGGTGGGTCGTATCCTTGACGAAGTTAAACCTGATGTTATTCATGTGCAGTGCCACTACATTATCGGGCGCGCATTACTGAAGCAGGCACATAAGCGTGGAATTCGAGTTATCGCCACCAACCACTTTATGCCCGCAAACTTGGACCCATTCCTGCCGTTCCCGGAACCAATCAAAAAGGTGTATGCGCACATTACTTGGGCGGATATGCGCCGTCTTTTCAAATATGCGGCGGTGGTGACAACTCCGACTCAGATCGGCGCCGATGCGATGCGAGATCTTGGAAGATTTACTCGCCCCGTTATGCCCGTTTCTAACGGCATTGAAATCAGCGACTACGAACTTGCTGAGGGCGCAGATTTGGGCAAAGCACCCGGCGAACTGCGTGTAACCTTCGTGGGTCGTCTTGCTGAAGAGAAGCACGTAGATGTGCTTATTGAGGCGCTCTCTCTTCTCCCCGAAGACCTTGACCACGTTCGCCTTGATATCGCTGGAGGCGGCGAGCTTCGTGAAACCCTCGAACAGAAGGTACGCGAATGCGGTGTTGAAAACCGAGTAACGTTCCGTGGGTTTGTTCCGGACGAAGAACTGCCGGGTGTTTACCAGAGGGCGGATATTTTCTGTCAGCCTGGGACCGCAGAGCTGCAGTCGCTTGTCTCCTTGGAGGCTATGAGCGCATCCACCCCCGTAGTCTTGGCAAACGCCCTAGCGCTTCCACATCTCGTGGAAGAAGGCGTTAACGGATACCTCTTTGAGCCTAATAATCCGCAGGATTTGGCGGATAAACTTACAGCAATTCTTCGTCTACCTGCCGCTGAACGCGAGCAGATGGGGCGTGAGAGCCGCCGTATTGTGGAATTCCATAGTGCGGAGAATACCTGGCGCATTTTTGAGGAATTATATGTATCGGATGCCCCCTATGAGCGTTTTCTTGCCCAACGTTCTGAAAAATAAGGTGTGTCTAAGATTCGCCAAAACTGTACCCCTCAGGTACTCTAGAGACGTGGCTTACGCGCTAAGCCTCTAGGGGAGTTAGCTCAGCCGGTTAGAGCAGAGGACTCATAATCCTTTGGTCGTGGGTTCAAGTCCCACACTCCCTACAGACCCCGCTCGGTATGACTCATTTATTACATGTCGCCGAGCGGGGTCTTTTCGCTTTATATCGGGGTTCGAGTTACGCGAGTTAGAACAGAGAGCATAAACACGCTACATTAGATACGAACATTTGAGAGATAAAGTGTTTGCCAGCTACTTTTTAAAAGCACCATTTTCTCTCGGAACCCCTGCTAGAGACTCCGGCTCACTCAAAAGAGGAATAATGACCACCGATAAATCCTGCATGAGAGCGCTACACGGTTTATATGAGCGCCGCTTTCTGCGTTTTGCCACCGCGTTTACCCTCGCCTCTGTTCTTGGCGTGGCGGCACCCGTTCTTGCGCCGGGGCCTACATACGATCACGGCTCGGCCTTCCTGACAGCGGCTAGCGCAGATCAGCAGGATGTTCCTTCGCCTCATGTTCGCAATCTTATTTTTGTGCTTCAGCTCAAGGAAGACGGTACCTTTGAGGGGCACTTGCTTCTCGGAGATTTTAAAGGTGAGATTGGGCAAAGCGAGCTTCAAGACCTAGATACCTATCTGGAGGCCGTCAAAGTTGATAACCAAAAGGTAGAGTCCGATATTCATTCGTATCAGCCGTATTTTGTGGGTAAAGATGCTCTTATCCCGAAAGAAGCGCAGGGTCGGCACGTAACATTTACTGCGAATAGCATCGACCAGGTTAATAGAGACCTCGAACAGCTTCTCGGAACCAAGAATAATTCCATCTCTTTCAGCGAGTCCACAGGAGAAAATCAAGAGCTTTTATCAACCGCAAATGTGCATATTGATTGTGCCGGTATTTGTGATGCGAGCATGTCATCCCCGCCATTGGGGCTTGTGGCGGCGCCCGCATCCTGGGGTAAGAGCGGCGACGAAGCTCTGTACAGCGTCAACGAGGCAGCAAAATACGATTCTGGTACATCTTCGGTTGTTAGCTATACGATGAGCCGCCGAGTGGTTCCTGAGAAATTTTCAAGCACTTTCTACATCAGCTCCGAGTCTTCTTTGAGTGCGAGCTTCCAATATACCTTTAGCCCGCTCGACGCAATGCTTTTTAGCCGGAGTATTAATGAGATCTTTGGTGCCTCCAATACAAAGACCGGTGAACATAATATGGAGCGTAATGAGCAGGGTATAGGGCGTACCTTTACTACCCGGATCAGCAATATCAAAGTTCAAGATTTCCAACGTTTGCTCAACAACTATATGCCCGGCAGCGAGGTAAGTCTTGA
Source organism: Rothia sp. HMSC058E10 (assembly GCF_001809415.1). Lineage (NCBI taxonomy): Bacteria > Bacillati > Actinomycetota > Actinomycetes > Micrococcales > Micrococcaceae > Rothia > Rothia sp. HMSC058E10. Next base: position 82,510 of record NZ_KV797613.1, read on the forward strand.
GAAGGGTGAGAACGATCAGCTGACGTTGCGTGCCAAGCTCGTTGCGGATGCTAAAGTCACCGATAGATTCAGTGGCGACAGTGAATATATTGTGGTGGCGCCGGACGGTATGGCAGTTGTAAATCCTCCTGCTAATACTGTTGTAGATCAGTCCGATGGGGCAATTCATGTGCGCGCCAAGGGTATTAACACCGCCACAATGGAAATTCATATGCAGAAGGCCCCCCGCAACTATAGGCCAATTATGATTGCTGGGATTGTCGTAGCATCCCTGCTCATCGTAGTGCTGATCTCTATCCCCATCGTGGTGACTCGTCGCGTGAAGAAATTAGAAGAAGAATAAATACCTTATTTTCTGAAGATATGACGAATTATCGTGAGTAAAGGCGAGATTTAAGGTAGGGTAAAAAGTAACCTCGCATGCACACGCGAGACATCGCCGATAAACACACGGAGTACTGTTGCTCCAGCGCCTTCTTCCTGGAATAAGGCTTAGCCACGAGATCTTCAGACTTATCTGGTTTCTTGAAGCAACGTCCCGAGTGTATATCGGCTTGTTGCATAGGAAAATCCGAGATAAGGATCAGATGATGAGTGAGAATATTCCGCAGTCCGGTCAAGGTCAGCCACAACATCCTCAAGGCTATGGCAATGACGGGTACCAGAATCCCAACCCCGCTCAACCGTATGGGAACCCTAATATGCACCAGTCTGTACCTCCCCAGGAGCAGGGCGGACAATACCAGCAGGATCCTAATCAGTTTGGAAACCCGGTTCCGGGTGCTCCGAACCAGCAGATTCCCCAGCCGAACGGGTTTAACCCGCAAAACCCTGCACAGCCTCAGGGAGACCCACATGCTGGTTTCGCCCAGCCAGCAGCACCGGCAGTGCCAAACCCTTTCGCTGAAGCTCTCAAGAATGTTTGGGGCAGCTTCCTTGATGTCTTTAAGAGCCAGCCGGGCGACGCACATAAAAGACTGCAGGACAGCCAACCTTGGGGATGGATTATCGCTGTAGCAGCACAGTCCTTCGCAGGCTCTTTGGTCATTACGCAGCTGGTCAGCGGTCTTCTTGGGCTTTTCTACATGTTCCGCGGATCATTCTACGGCAGCCGGGGGAGCTCCTCTCAGGGAGGAAACTTTGGGCAGACCGTCATGATTTTTCTGATTTTCTTTGTCGCAATTTTTGCGATTCACGTTCTGCGCGGCTTGCAGCTCATGCTGACCGCTCGTATCGGAAAAGTTCAGTCGAGTTTCAACGACTGCATGAGCGCGGCAGGTGTTGCGGCTCTTCCCTTGGTTGGCTCCTATCTTCTGCTCTACCTCTTTGTTCTTCTCACGATGGGTACAAATGGGAAGAACTTTGCAGAGAACCCCACCCTGACGATATATCTTCTGGTAGCAATCTTTGCGTTCTCGATTGTGATCGGTGAGTCTCTTATCTACCTGGGGCTGAATCGCCTGGGTCGTTTTGAGAAATCTCCTGTGTTAATGCACGCTCTTCTTACAACTGCATGGGTTCTTGTGGCCCTCATTGTATACAACATTGCGTTCCAGATGATGCCTAACCCCCTGGCATCAAGCCTCTAGGAGCATTGTAAGATGAGCCAGCTACTACAGCAGCGCTCGTCAAGACGGCAAGGAAGACTTGGGTTCCTTGCCGTCTTTCTGGCGGTTCTAGCGCTCATTATGTCTGCCTGTGGTGCAAAAGTTGAGACAAATCTTGGGCTTGAAAATTCAGAGAAGGGCTCCCGCACCATTACAGTGTCTTTCAGCTTGAAAGATAATAAAGATTACCTCAAGGGTGACGTTAACGCTCTTGATGCTTCGATTAAGAAACACAAACCTCAAGAACTTGATTACGAGGGCATTCGAACCGAAGGTGATAACGCTCAGGCCACCTTCAAAGTGAATTTTAATAGCGTAGATGAGTACCGCACTAAAGTCTCCGCTATTTTGAGAGCTTCGAGTTTTGACAAAGAACCTCAGATTCTGATTAGCAACAGCAAAGACGGCTTGGTTCAGGGCGTTGAAGTTTCCGAAAACTTCACCTCGCAGGACCTTATCAAGTGGCTCCCCGAAGCACTTGTAACAGACGGCTTGGTCGAAGCAAAACGCAAAGACAACGTCCTGCAGTCCAGCGGGAAAAACAGCGTTACCTTTGAAGGTCGCGAAATTAAAACAACAGAGTCCTCCAACGAGGTTCAAGCTAAAGACCTCAAAGATAATGGGTTTGATGAAGTTGTGATTGCGGTCGATAAGAAGGACGGTAAATATAACGCCAAGATTGTCTTTCTCGCAAAAGAGATCATGGTACCTGACCGGGTAAGTGCTGTAGACGCTTATCTTAACTCGGTGAAACCTGAGGGAGCTGAGCTTACTAAAGGTATTGACGAAGAAATCGCCAAAAAGTCTTACCGGAGCCTACCGTCCACGCAATCTGGTAAAGATGAAAGCGGTCGCAACCTAAAATTTACTGCCGATTCTTTCGAGGATCTCAATGCTAAACTTCAGAAAATTCTGGGTACTCAAGAGACCGCGTTAGAAAGTTCCCAAGAAGTTAAAACTGATTCTTCTGGGGCGAAGATCATTGAGCATGTAACAGGTTCAGTTGATTGCAGCCGTGTGTGTTCACCGGGAACCAACTACGGGGTGAAGTTTAGCTTCTCTGACGACGGTAAAAATTTTGACCAGGACTACGGTTCGTCGAATAGCTCAAGCTCAAGCGCATCCGCGTCGGATAGGGTAATAAAAGTCAACCTAAAGAATTCGCGCACGATTCAGCCTGAAAGCCTAAACGTGAATTCTGCGCTGGGTATGGACGGTTCTGTTGAAGCGAAGTTTGAACTTGCTTTTAAGAGTTCTGATGTCGCGCAGGCTGGGGATGCCCTTAAATCTTTCGTTCAAGGGTCTGATGAGGCTCAAGCGACATTTGAGGAACGTACTGACGGCGATAATACGATATATTCAGCAAAGATACGAGGCAAAGATTCTGCGGAATTCAATACCCGTATTGGTACTTACCTACCCGGTTCTGAAATGACGATTCATCATCCTGGCGGGGTTAATCTTTTCGGGGCAGACTATACGGTTTCGCCCAAGTTTAACCTGCAGGAGCGTTTTGGTCAGCTACAGCCCAAAAACTACGATTTTAAGTTTGAGCTCCCCATCATGAGCTCGGTTAAAACCGATGCTCTGCAGGGAAGCAACTCTATGTTTGGTCGCCAAGATTCACATCTCTCTGGCGACGGGCGTAACGTTACGGTTAATAGCTCGGAGGGTTATGTCAATACCTCATCCCTCACCATTCCAGCGCATGGGTTTACCATGACGGACTTTGTGGTGGATGCTATTTTGCTCGGTCTGCTTCTGCTGATTCTGTTGGTGCTCTTCATCTTCCGCAAGCGCATTCGTCGCGCAAGCCAGAAGGCACGCGAACGCCGAGCTGCACAGCAAGCGGTGCAGCCGACAGCAGCCTACACAGCTTCAGACTCGGATGTTCTCAATTACGGCGACGATTCGCCGACCGTTGCGTTCTCGTCCGGAAGCTCCTATGCGGCTGAAACGGACGGTACTATTCCGCTGCCCGCCCAACAGGCTCCTCCCCCGAAGCACGCTGCAAAGTCACAGCAGAAACCCGTTTCGGGTGATAGTGATCAGGACTTTTTGCAGTAGTGCCGTGCCATAACGTATAGCAAAGCAGAGACCGGTTGGTCAGGCACACAGTGAGCCCCGCATCGTACACGATGCGGGGCTCACGACATATAGGTAATATTTCAGGCTTTGAAACTCTCGTCAACGGGAAGTAGTATAGTCGGTTCTGCTGGTCCCAACAGAAGCATAGGGTTAATATATTCTGCGTTTTTGCCGCTTCCGTTCTTGTGGTCGCCGCCGCGCCGAACGCTCCAGTAAAGGCATGTGGTAGAGCACCGAGGTTTTGCGGGATGCGCATCCACCCGAGCGATAACCTGCCCCGCCTGAACGTGAGTACCGACTGGCAGAGGATCGGTGACAGGCTCGAAACTCGACCTATACCCGTTCGGATGCTCAATGACTACTACCTGTCGATCGACGACAGTTCCCGAGAAAACTATGGTTCCAGGCGCCGGAGCGCGTACTTGGTCCTGTTCTGTTGCCTCAAGATCGACTCCGCGATGCCCTGCCGACCACCGCTGACTGGGCTTGATAAAGGCATGAATGACATGAGGTTTTCCAGATATAGGTGAAATCCATGAACGCGCAGAAGTGTGCATGATCTGGAGGGGACCGTGTCGGTACTTTATACCGCTGACGTGTGGCCCGAAGCCTAAAGATAATGCCACGGTAAGGACTATGATCTGGATCGTTAAAACCCGCAAGAATATTGGAGAAGGCACCCAGACTTTTATAGGATGCCCTGAGCGCCAGCATGCTAGAAGAAACAGGGGAGTACGCCACAGTGCAGATATAAAGTGTTGTCTGGACATCGTAAAAATACGTGCCTGTGCCGCCAGACCCGCGCGGTGCATCCACGCCCCCAACCAATCACATATCATTCTTCGAGCACACCACAGTCGAAGACGCATAAAGATATGTACAAGGCTGTACTGTGGAAAACTTACCCTTTCGGGACATTTTTATTCGATATCCACAGACGGTATTTAGCGTTTTCGTGAAAAACAGGTGAGACGGTTCAGCGTTTTTCATAAACCTCCAAAATATGAAGACTCGTGATTCTACGGGTTCAAGTGAGGTGGTAGCAACAATTTTTACAAAAACCACGCTTATCCGGGCGAAAAGCTCACGGTACTAAAGACTTAAGACCCAAATATCAGGTACAATTTTCTATTGCAGTGTGCCTAGCCTGGTAACGGAAAGGCTCGCTGACGACGCGTGGCGTGAGCACCTGGAACCTAAATACCAGGTGATAAAAGACCTTCGGTCCGCTTAGAACAAGCGGTCAGGGCTTGAGACACGGGGCAACCCGAATGTCTAATCGCCACTAGGATAAACCGATAACTACTATGCGCGCGTGTGGCTAGCCCGAGATGGGAGGTCAGCGCGGCACCCTGATATAAAGGAGACGACATGCCCGTCGTAACTATGCGTGAGATGCTGGATTCCGGCGTTCACTTCGGTCACCAGACCCGCCGTTGGAACCCCAAGATGAAGCGTTTCATCCTCACCGAACGCAACGGCATTTACATCATCGACCTGCAGCAGTCCCTCGAATTCATCGATAAGGCTTTTGAGGCTGTTAAATCCACCGTTGCACACGGCGGCAACATTCTGTTTGTGGGTACCAAGAAGCAGGCACAGGAAGTTATTGCTGAGCAGGCTACCCGCGTGAATATGCCTTACGTTAACCACCGCTGGCTTGGTGGTATGCTCACCAACTTCTCCACCATTGCTAAGAGCATTGAGCGTATGAAGGAACTTGAGCAGATCGACTTTGACGATGTCGCAGGTTCTCGTTACACCAAGAAGGAACTGCTCTTGATGCGCCGCGAGTTTGAGAAGCTCGAAAAGACCCTGGGCGGTATCCGTAACCTGAGCAAGGTTCCCTCCCTCGTCTGGGTTGTTGATACCAAGAAGGAGCACCTGGCGGTTAACGAGGCTCAGAAGCTGGGCATCCCCGTGGTAGCTATTCTTGACACCAACTGTGACCCTGACGAAGTTGCATTCCCCATCCCTGGTAACGACGATGCGATCCGTTCCGTCAACCTGCTCACCCGTGTGGTGGCAGACGCTGTTGCTGCAGGTCTCATTGAGCGTAATGCTAAGAAGACCGGTAAGGCAGAGGCTGCTGAAGAGCCTATGGCTGCGTGGGAGCGCGAACTGCTAGAGCAGCACGAGGCAGCTCAGGCGGCTGAAGCTAAGTAGGCTTTAGCTTTTCCACGATGGGAAAAGCAGTACGGACGGTACCTACCCTGTGGCGGGTAAGGTGCCGTCCGCTCATAGCTCATGGGCGTTATCACGCCTACATCTTAAATTAAGGAAAAAGAGGAGTTCACATGGCGAACTACACTGCAGCAGACATCAAGGCACTGCGTGAGAAGACCGGCGCAGGTATGCTCGACGTCAAGAAAGCTCTCGATGAGGCTAACGGCGACCAGCAGAAAGCAATGGAGATTATCCGTGTGAAGGGTCTGAAGGGCGTCACCAAGCGTGAAGGTCGTGCAACCGCTGAAGGTTTGGTTGCAGCTCGCGTAGAAAACGGCGTTGGTTACATGGTTGAGGTCAATTCTGAAACCGACTTCGTGGCTAAGTCCGAACCCTTCATCACCTTCGGGCGTAACGTGCTGGAGGCTGCTATCGCGGCTAACGCATCCACTCTGGAAGAGCTGCAGGCCGCATCCTTCGAGGGTAAGACCGTTGAAGAGCTCACCACCGATGCTGCCGCCCTGCTGGGTGAGAAGGTCGTGGTGCGCCGCGTAGCACGCGTTGAAGGCGAGAACGTGGCAGTTTACCTGCACAAGACCTCTAAGGACCTGCCCGCACAGGTTGGTGTTCTGCTTGCTGTTTCCGGTAATAACGTTGATGAAATTGCGCATGACGTCGCAGTCCACATCGCAGCGATGAGCCCCAAGTACCTGGACTCTGAATCTATCCCGGCTGACCAGGTTGAAGCTGAGAAGCGTGTTGCACGTGAGACCGCAATCGCTGAGGGCAAGCCCGAGAAGATTCTGGATAAGATCGTTGAGGGTCGTCTCAAGGGCTTCTTCAAAGAGAACACCCTGCTTGACCAGGACTTCGCAAAAGACACCAAGAAGTCTGTGGCACAGGCACTCTCTGAGGCTGGCGCAACCGCTACCGGTTTCGCACGTTTCCGCGTTGGTGCCTAGTTTCTAGGAGCTTTCCTCAAGCAGACAGCCTTTACTGAGGTTATATGCTAAAGTCGGATGCTTGCCCTGTGAAGGGTGAGCATCCGACTTTTTGTATAAATATTGTGCAGGTTGCGCACCTAGCGCAAAGAAAGTTCCAGAACCTATTTTCTGTATAGATTATCTTGCAGATACAGTGTTGACCTGAGGTTTTATAGGGTTTTATATGCCCGGAGCATTTAGTCTCTTAAACTCTACGCCTTCTGGCATGTCGAATGAGAGAGAAAAATATCGAAGGGTGTACCACAAGACAGTGTTTCCGTAGCGTATCCTTGATAAGGACTATTGAGTGTTCACCCCGTTATCAGCATAAGTTTTATCCGTTGGAGGGTATTTATGACCGACTCACACACGCACCCAATCCATCGAGACGACACCGGTCGTCGCCGTGTTCTACTCAAGCTCTCAGGCGAAGTTTTCGGCGGGGGAGAAGTTGGTATTTCGACCGGGGTTGTGCGTAATATTGCACAGCAGATTGCAGCAACTGTGGGTAAGGTAGAGACCTCCATCGTGATTGGCGGCGGTAACTTCTTCCGTGGCGCCGAGCTTTCACAGGCAGGTATGGATCGTTCCCGCGCAGACTATATGGGCATGCTCGGTACCGTGATGAACTCTCTGGCTCTTCAGGATTTCTTGGAGCAAGAAGGTATTGATACCCGCGTACAGTCTGCTATTACTATGCCGCAGGTTGCAGAAACCTACATTCCTCGCCGCGCTATTCGCCATATGCAGAAAGACCGTGTGGTTATTTTCGGCGCCGGTGCCGGTCTGCCCTATTTTTCGACCGATACCGTAGCTGCCCAGCGAGCCTTGGAAATTCACGCTGACGAAGTTCTGGTAGCAAAGAATGGTGTGGACGGCATCTACACTGCCGATCCGAATAAAGACCCTCAGGCTGAGCGCCTGTATAACCTCACCTACGATGAAGCTATGCAACGCAACATTCGTGTGTTGGATCAGACCGCATTCTCCCTATGTCGCGATAATAACGTGACGATGCGCGTCTTCGGCATGCAGGGCGAAGGTAACGTAACCCGCGCTATTCTGGGGGAGAAGATGGGTACTCTTGTAACCCGCTAAAGAAACGTTATGCCGTTATACTCCTTGCATTAGAAGCCGTTCAACGGCTTAGCCATAAGGAAAAAACGGTGAGAAGTCGCCCGAGATAGTCTCGGGCGACTAAACTATAACTAGGTCGCGGTTTGCATCGTTTGGTGTTTCCCGTAGCCGTAGCTACCAAAATCGGCATGAGCCGACTTCCCCTATAAAGGAGATTCCGTCGTGATCGAAGAAACCCTTGCCGAAGCCGGCGAGAAGATGGATAAGACCATTGAAGCTATCAAAACAGAATTCGCCAAAGTCCGCACCGGACGTGTGAACCCTGCGATTTTTAGCTCTATTACCGCAGACTACTACGGCGCGCCGACTCCATTGCAGCAGCTGGTGTCGTTCAACGTTGAAGATGCCCGTACGGTTAAGATTGTTCCATTTGATGTGAGCGCTTTAGCTGCTATCGAAAAAGCAGTGCGTGACTCTGACTTGGGTGTAAACCCCAGCAACGACGGTGCCGCTATCCGCGTGGTTATGCCCGAGATGACCTCTGAGCGTCGTAAAGAATACATAAAATTGGTCAACCACAAAGCCGAGGAAGCTCGCGTTTCGGTACGTAATGTGCGCCGCCATGCTAAAACCGTCATTGATAAGCTTGTGAAAGACGGCGAGACCGGTGAGGACGACGGTGCCCGTGCCGAAAAAGAGCTTGATGCCCTCACTAAGAAACATGTAGATACTATCGATGAGCTCTACAAGCACAAGGAATCTGAGCTGCTTGAGGTTTAAGGCTCAGAGATGAACACACGAGAAGATACGGGGGATAAGAAGAGCGAAACAGCCCCCGCCCCAGGGAAAACAGCATCCCGAGCGGGGCGCAACTTACCCGCCGCTATCGGCGTAGGCGTAGCATTCGGCGCGGTGCTGACTACAGGGCTTTTCTTTCCTCCGTTTCTTGTGCTTCTCTGCGCGATCTCTACCGGGCTGGGAAGCTGGGAGCTTGCCTCCGCACTCAACAAAAAACGCGACTACAATTTACCCCTGACCCTGGTGACGGTGCTGGCTCCGATCCCCACAGTCTCAGCGTATATTTGGGGATTCACTGGTTTGGGGATCTCCTGCGTTGCTGTCGCCCTAGTACTTGCTTGTGTCACCTTGGTGGTACCCAGGAAACGCACAGCCTCACGGTATAAAGTTTTGAGGGGTCTCATTCTAATTTTGGGATGGGTACCCTTGACCCTCGGAATTTCGATGGTGTACTTTAGCACCGAGCGCGGTTGGGCAGGCATCCTGATGATCCTTCTCATGGCAGTCAGCAACGATACTTTCGGGTATATTGCCGGTGTTATATGGGGTAAACATCCTATAGCACCTACCATTTCGCCAAAGAAGAGCTGGGAGGGCTTTGCCGGTTCCTATCTTGGGTCTGCCGTGGTAGCCTGTATTGCTCTAAGTATTTTGGGGCAGAAATGGTACTGGGGAATACCACTCGCTGCAGTCATGGTCATCGCCTCTACGGCGGGTGATCTTGTAGAATCTGTTTTTAAACGTCGAATAGGCATCAAGGATATGTCAAATATCCTGCCTGGGCACGGCGGCATGATGGATCGTCTGGACTCGGTACTTTTTGCGGCCGCAGTTGGGTGTTTGATTTTTACCTTTGTGCTTCCTCTCTAGAGTGGAACACAAGATAGCGAAAACTTTATGCGTAGGGTACGCACACGAGCTGCTCACGTCGTGTGCCCTGCCTGATGATAAGGAGAATCCTTGGCAACGAATACTAGTCGTACAGATAACGGCTTCGGCCGTGCGGCAGAACTCGAACCTGGTTATAAACGAACCGAGGTCGATCGTCTCTTTGCTCGACTAGCCGAGGATTACGAACAGCTAAGCGGCGCTGTACAGCAGCACGCTAATATTTACACGTCGCGGCTTATTCGCCAGGTTGTTTTTCGTACCGAGCCCGGCGGCTATGCGGTAGGGGACGTCGATCGCGCCCTAGAGCGTATAGAAGAACGTTTTGCCAAACTGGAACGCAGCCGTTATATAGAACAGTACGGTTTAAGCAATTGGGAGCTATCCCTCGTAGACGCGGGTGAGCTTCTGGCACAGCGACTAGAGCGGCCGGATGGTGAACGCTTCCGCCGCCCTTCTAAACGCAAGCACGCCGGGTATTTTGTGGGTGATGTTGATAAGGTATGCCATCATATCTATGCTCAACTCAATAGCGAAGAACCGCTTGATACATCCGTTATTCGTAACGCTGTCTTTAGGTCTGCGACCGGCTCGGTGAGCTATGAAGAAACCCAGGTTGATGCCTTTATGGATCGCTGTATCGAGCTTATCCAAGATCTGACCTAAGACGTTGCTGGCAGCCGCAGAGCTTTCTGAGACCGTACCGACAGCATGCGATACTAGTAAACATGAAGTTTGGTTCCTCTACCCGGGTTGGGGGCTTCCGCGAAACCCTCACCGAAGCTCTTAAACACGGACTTTGTGATGCTCGAAGGGTTACTTTACTCGGTTCCACCGGGTCTATTGGCACCCAAGCAGTACAGGTTATAGAGCATCTTGCGCGTCTTGCGGGCACCACCGTCGATGTTGAGGATGCACCGCTGAAGGTTGCAGCTCTCAGCGCCGGTTCACGCTCCCTCGAATTATTAGCACAGCAGGCGGTTCGGGTACGCGCCGAGCTTGTTGCCACCAGCGGCACGGCGCAAGATGCACAACGGTTGCGAGAATACCTTGATGCGGCCGCCCGCAGTGTGGGCATTAGCGGGTACAGTCCGCGCATCGTCTGGGGAGAACGTGCCAGCGTTGAGGCGGCGGCGCATCCGGCGGATGTGGTGCTCAACGGCATTACCGGATCTATCGGTTTAGAACCCACACTGACCGCCCTCAAAGCGGGGCACCGGGTTGCCCTTGCAAATAAAGAATCTCTGATCGCGGGTGGACCGCTTGTGCGTGCCGCCGTCGATGCCTCACCGTTAGAAACCCCGATGGTTCCCGTGGATTCGGAGCATTCGGCTCTTGCCCAAGCATTAGCCAGTGGCACCGACGCCGAGATAGACCGGCTGATTCTCACGGCCTCAGGTGGACCTTTTCGAGGATATACCCGTGACATGCTTCATGATGTTACCCCACGGCAGGCGCTGGCGCATCCTACCTGGGATATGGGGCTGGTGGTCACAACCAATTCGGCAACTATGGTGAATAAGGCCCTTGAGGTATTAGAGGCACACCATCTTTTTGGGGTTGATCTTGACCGCATTGATGTTGCGGTACACCCGCAGTCGATTGTGCATTCGATGGTTCAGTTCGTAGACGGCGCGACTATTGCCCAGGCATCCCCGCCGACCATGCTTCTGCCTATTGCTTTGGGGCTGACGTGGCCGCATCGCATTCCGCAGGTAGCGGCTCCCTGTGATTGGACTCAGGCGCAAACATGGACTTTTGAGCCGCTTGATTCGACGGCTTTCCCTGCTGTGCAGATGATTAAAGAGGCGGGCAAGCGGGGCGGAACCTTTCCCACCGTTTTTAACGCCGCTAATGAGGAAGCGGTTAGCGCTTTCCACGCCGGTAAAATTCGGTTTACCGATATTGTGGATTCCGTGGCGCGTGTTTTGGAGGCGTACGCCGCCAGTAGCGAGGTTACGGCTGAAGCCGACATGAGCTTAGAGGCTGTTCTGAACGCCGAAGCTTGGGCACGTGCATACGCTCGTGAGTTCTACGCCAAGAAGATGCCGTCATAACCATCACGAAGGTTTTCCCTACGCGGCGCATAACCTGAGCGCCACGTACCCTATAATTTCACAGCTTAGGGGAGTACCCTAGAAACTTCGCGGGAAACCGCTTGAGAACCCGTACCTTTTGTTGCGAAGGAGAAACGTGGAGATTCTGCTCTACGCCGCAGGCGTCATCATTATGGCGATAGCTATTGCGCTGTCTATTGCTCTGCATGAGGTGGGACACCTGGTACCTGCGAAACTCTTTAAGGTGCGTGTACCGCAATATATGATTGGTTTCGGCAAAACTATTTTTTCGTTCCGCCGCGGTGAAACTGAGTACGGGTTTAAAGCTATTCCTTTAGGCGGATATATTTCTATGATTGGCATGTATCCGCCTGCGCCCGAACACGAGGAGCGTGCGAAACGGGCAATGGAGCATCCCACAGAGGGGAACGCCGAGGGTACCACTGGCGTGGAGGAAGAACACGAACCCGAGATCGAAACTCTTCGCGCCGGAACTACCAGCCCTTTTGGGTCTTTGGCGAATGCGGCCCGTGAGGCTGACTTAGAGCGCCTGAAACCCGGAGATGAAAATCGTCTGTTTTATAAACTTCCCGTGTATAAACGCATGATTATCATGCTGGGCGGGCCTAGCATGAACTTGCTCATCGGGATCGTATGCACCGCCATTCTCATCTGCGGTTTTGGAACCCTGTCTGCAACTAATAAAGTGGCATCGGTTTCCGATTGCGTGCCAAAAGCAACGATCACCGAAGACCGTATCTCATATTCCGAATGTACTGACTCTTCGGCACCATCTCCCGCGAAAGCGGCAGGACTGCGTAAAGATGACCGTATAGTTGCTATCAACGGCAACCGCACGAGCACCTGGGAACAGGTTTCTTCTAACATTCGTCAGGCAGGGAATAATACCGTAACCGTCACCATTGAACGCGATGGTTCTGAGCAGCAGCTCACCATGACCCCGGCGCTTTTGGAGCGTCCGGTCGTGGATGAAAAGACTCGAGAATATGTGCGTAACGACGATGGGTCGTTCAAGATGATGACCGGCGGCTTTATCGGTATCTCACCAACTTCGGAGATGGTTCCAGGCTCGTTGGGCGATGTAATGCCCAATGTGGGCGACACGCTGGGACGTATTGCACATTCCATGTGGTCGCTGCCACAGCGCGTATGGGAGCTGGGGGTAAATCTCTTCTCGAATCAGGAACGCGATGAGAACTCCCCAGTATCCGTAGTGGGGGTAAGCCGGATTGCCGGTGAAGTGGCCTCGACAGACCGTATCGATCTGAAAGCAAAAACTGCGACCTTAGTCTCGCTGGTAGCCGGAATGAACCTGATGCTTTTCGCCTTTAACCTACTTCCGCTTCTTCCCCTAGACGGAGGGCATGTTTTTGGTGCCCTGTGGGAGGCAATTCGACGTGGTTTCGCCAAGCTTACCCGCCGTGCCGATCCCGGTCCGTTTGACCCGGTCAAACTTCTGCCGCTTACCTATGTTGTAGCGGGTGCTTTCATTCTGATGTCCATTGTGATTATTGCCGCCGACTTTATTAAACCCCTGCGGCTGTTCTAAATGGTGGAGCAAGCTATGCACCGCATAGCGTCTAGTGAGGATCGTGTACGCAAACGAATTGTGAGCGGGACTACCGTTTTTTCATCTCATCGTGATATTGCTCGCGGTTAGGGTATCCGTATTAGTGGTTCTGCACGCGACGGTGGCACAATAGGAAGCTGAGCGGCGCATCCCGCGCCCCAATTTTTATGACATTTGGAGGATTGCCTTGTCGGTTAGCCTTGGTATGCCGAAGCCTGCACCTGCGGTTCTTGCACCCCGCCGCAAGACCCGTCAATTCAAGGTAGGTACAGTGGGCATCGGTTCCGAATCTCCCATTTCGGTACAGTCTATGACGACCACCAAGACCCACGATATCGGTTCAACTTTGCAGCAAATTGCTGAGCTAACCGCCGCCGGGTGCGATATTGTGCGTGTGGCATGCCCGACCGATAAAGATGCTGAGGCACTACCCATCATCGCAAAGCAGTCTAATATTCCGGTGATCGCGGATATTCACTTTCAGCCCAAGTACGTGTATGCGGCTATTAAAGCCGGATGCGGCGCAGTGCGTGTGAATCCCGGTAACATTCGTAAATTCGATGACCAGGTAAAAGAGATCGCCGAGATGGCTTCCGAGCATGGTACCTCTATCCGCATCGGTGTGAATGCTGGTTCGCTCGATAAACGTCTGCTCGAAAAATATGGCCACGCTACTCCAGAGGCGCTGGTTGAGTCCGCTGTGTGGGAAGCCTCTCTCTTTGAGGAGCATGGGTTCCGCGATTTCAAGATTTCCGTTAAACACAACGACCCGGTGGTTATGGTTGAGGCATACCGGCAGCTTGCCGCCCGCGGCGATTGGCCTTTGCACTTAGGCGTGACTGAAGCAGGCCCCGCATTCCAGGGAACCATCAAGAGTTCGGTAGCATTCGGCACCCTCCTCTCTCAAGGGATTGGCGATACGATCCGTGTTTCGCTTTCGGCCCCTCCGGTGGAAGAAGTCAAGGTAGGAACCAAGATTCTGGAATCCCTTAACCTGCGCCCGCGCAAGCTCGACATTGTTTCGTGCCCCTCATGCGGTCGCGCCCAGGTGAATGTGTGGGAGCTCGCCGAAAACGTGACCAAGGGCTTGGAGCATATGAAGGTTCCGCTTCGCGTCGCCGTGATGGGATGCGTGGTGAACGGTCCCGGCGAGGCACGTGAAGCAGACTTAGGAGTGGCATCCGGTAACGGTAAGGGACAGATCTTTGTGAAAGGGGAAGTTATTAAAACCGTTCCCGAAGATCAGATCGTGGAAACCCTTCTTGAAGAGGCAACCCGTATTGCTGCCGAGATGGAAGCCTCGGGGGAGTACGTGCCCGAAGGCGCCCCCGCTGTTACCGTCAAATAGTACGGCTGTACCTCGTCCGTAGCGTTGAATATAAACGCGACGAGTCTGAAATCTCTAAGCGCCTCGCCTTCAACGGACGCGGGGCGCTTAGCTGTGACACATTCAAAACCGCGATAGCTCTCTCGTTAGATAGAATCGAAAGCGTGCTCAAAAAGTTTTTCTCCTCATCTGCCCCCCAGGTGGTGGCTCTCGATCGGCGCGATGCAGATGCCCTCGAAGAGCTTCTCTATGCGGATACGCTGGGGAACCTCTACGCTATTGAGCATTACGATATTTACGGGCTGCCGCCAGCATCGGCATCCGGAGCACGCATGACGGGGAATAAGCTGCCAGCACAGTATCGCGGGTTCGTGGGGATTTACGAAGATAACATCTTGCTGAGCGCGCTGTTACTGGGCAGCAATACCGTTCCCATCTGGTTACCCGACGACGATCGAATGCGCTCACATGCCGAGGTTCTTGCTCACCTCATTTACCATTCTCGGGGCAGCATTGAGTCTCTTTTTGGACCCAGTGAATGTGTGCTTCCAATCTGGGAGTACTTGAGGAAACGCCTCGCGAGTCCTTTCTCTGTTCGGACGGTACAGCCGCTACTGTACCTGCCCCCAGAAAAAAATCTATTCTCACTCTATTCGGCCTCTCTGCCTGAACTGCCCGGCTATCTACCCTCGTTACAGTCGGTTCCAGAGAACCCTGGAGGATATGTGCGCTGTACTGTTCTGTCAGATTACGATGATGTTCTGCCTGCCGCAGCCGCTATGTTCCATGAGGAAGTCGGTATTGAACCCATCGCACGGTACGGCAGCAACTACAGAAACCGTGTACGGTCGATGGTATCCGAAGGCAAAAACGTGATTGTCACTAACGATCTCGGCGTGGTGGTTTTCAAAGCTGATCTGGGTATATCGCATCTGGACGCTGCGCAGATACAGGGCGTTTGGGTGCACCCTGACTATCGCGGTCTGGGGCTTGCGGCTCCGTTTCTTGCTGCGGCCTGTGAGCTTTTCCGAGAGAGGCACCCGCATCTGAGCCTCTACGTTAATAACTACAACGATCGGGCACTTTCTCTCTATCAGCGCACCGGATGGGAAGATATTGGGCAATATTCGACCATTATCCTTACTCGTTAGCGTCTGAAAATATACACGTTGGTTTTTTATACCAACTATGCTTCGCCTGTGAGCGCGGAAACCTATAGACTTGTTATATTATTCATCGACGTTCGCCGCCGCTTTCGGGTTAAGGAATGTGGGATGCGGTGAAGGTCTAGCATCAAATCCAAGGAGAACACACATGGTACTTCGCTTGTCCAACCTCTTCGTGCGGACCCTGCGTGAAGATCCTGTAGACGCTGAGGTAGCAAGCCATAAGCTTTTAGTGCGCGCAGGTTATATTCGTCGTGCCGCTCCTGGCGTGTATACCTGGCTGCCCTTGGGTTTGAAAGTTCTGCGCAAGGTAGAAAATATCGTGCGTGAAGAAATGAACGCAATTGGAGCCCAAGAAGTTCTCTTCCCGGCATTGTTGCCGCGAGAACCCTATGAGGCAACTAACCGGTGGGAAGAATACGGTGATAATCTCTTCCGCCTTCAGGACCGCAAGGGCGCCGATATGCTGCTGGCGCCCACCCATGAGGAAATGTTCACCCTGTTGGTGAAAGACCTTTATTCCTCCTACAAGGATCTGCCGCTGTATATTTACCAGATCCAGAATAAGTACCGTGACGAGGCTCGACCCCGCGCTGGTTTGTTGCGTGGGCGCGAATTTGTCATGAAGGATTCCTACTCTTTTACTGTGGACGACGAAGGCTTGAATGAAGCTTACGAGGCCCACCGCGCCGCTTACCAGCGTATTTTTAACCGCTTGGGATTAGACACCGTCATAGTGACCGCGCAATCGGGTGCTATGGGTGGTTCACGCAGTGAAGAATTCCTGCATCCGACCCCTGTAGGTGAAGACACTTTTGTGCGTTCCGCCGGTGGCTACGCCGCAAATGTGGAGGCAGTCACCACCGTTGTGCCTGCAGATATTGATTTCACGGATACACCCGCAGCTATCGTGCTCGATACCCCCGAATCTCCCACGATTGAAACTCTTGTAACCCAGATGAACGACCTGCACCCGCAGGTGACCGGCGGTGAACTCACCGCTGAACAGACGCTTAAATGTTTTGTGGGCGCAGCCATTACCCCCGCCGGGGAGCGTAAACTCTTTGCCGTGGGTGTACCTGGTGATCGCGAAGTCGATCTGGGACGCGTCGAGGTTAACATTGGTGCGCTCATGGGTATCGGTGGCGAGATCGAGGTTGAGGCTGCTTCTGAGGAGGATCTAAAGAAATTCCCGCAGCTCGTCAAGGGCTATATTGGCCCGGGTCTTACTCTCGATCAGCCCATGTTGGGTGAGAATACCGAAGAGCGTCAAACTGCTACCGGTATTCCGTTTTTCGTTGATCCGCGCGTGGTTCGCGGAACCTCGTGGGTTACTGGCGCTAACGAGCACGGCAAACACGTGGCAAATCTCGTTTACGGGCGGGACTTTAATGCAGACGGTACTTTGGAAGCGTGTGAAGTACGCGAAGGCGACCCAGCACCGGATGGTTCTGGACCGCTTATTGCTGCACGCGGTGTTGAGATGGGACATATCTTCCAGCTTGGCCGTAAATACGCCGAGGCACTGGGACTGAAAGTACTCGATCAGAACGGTAAACTCCAGACCGTGACGATGGGATCTTACGGTATTGGCGTAACCCGTGCGCTTGCCGCAATCGCTGAGGGCAATCATGACGAGAAGGGTCTGATCTGGCCGCGTAACTTGGCACCCGCCGATGTGCACATCGTCATCACGAATAAAGACGCTCAATCCCACGAGTACGCAGAAACCTTGAGCACGGAGCTTGAAGGTGCCGGGGTGCAGGTGCTTTTGGACGACCGTCTGAAAACCAGCCCGGGCGTTAAATTCGGCGATGCAGAGCTTCTGGGCGTACCCACCATCTTAGTGATTGGCCGCGGGTTCAAAGACGGTACTTTGGAACTCAAAGACCGGCGAAACGGAGAGGCACGCGATATTGCCGTATCGGATGCGGTGCGCGAAATCCTCGCCGAGATCCGCTCTTAGGTCCTATTCCCAGGCATAGACGCGTTCATCATCCTTGGCAAGATTATCGAGAAGAGAAGGAAGATATGGCGTATAAACCTAAACGGTCCGGTAAGAAAGACGGCGCCCCCAATGCTCGCTCCCGGCGTGCCGCATCACGAACCGCCAGGGGTGTAACTCGTCCCTTCGAATCCGCAGGGTCGGAAAAACCGGCACCGGCAAAAATTGGGACACGCTCCCTACATGAGGACGAGGTAAACGAAGCTATCAAACCTGTGCTCAGTGAGTTTTCGCTCGTGCTTGAAAGGATTAAGATCAGCGGTCCGGCAGCTAACCGAACGGTAGAAATTACCGTGGACTATACGGAAGATCGGACAGATTCCCTTTCTCTGGACAGCCTTGCGGAAATCTCGGGGGCTATCTCACAGGCTCTGGATAAAGCTGATGAGCACGATGAGTTCTTCCCCTATATGTTGGAGGTTTCCTCTCCCGGAGCTACCCGAGAACTCACCGAGCGCCGTCATTGGAAACGTGCTCGCGCCCGACTTGTAGCAGTGACACAGACAGATGGCACGGAATACGTGGCTCGTCTTGACGAGATTACGGACGAAGGCCCTGTGCTTCGGCGTAAGAAACAGACTAAGAAAGGGCAGAAGCAGACATACCATGACGCTGTGATTGTGCCCTGGGAAAATATTGGGCACGCTAATGTTGAAATTGATTTCAATTCTACTCAAGAGACTGTAGAATAGGTACAAAATAGGCTTTCTGTTTGTTTTTTCACACTCAACAAACATAAAGCAAACCGTTCGGGAGCCGGGGCGCAGAAAAAGCGTCCCGGCGCCGTGCTACAGGGAAAGGCTGAAGAGCGTGGACAACAATATGACGATCGACTTAGGCGTTCTGCATGCACTTGCAAAGCAACGAGGTCTCGTTTTGGAGGAACTGTTCTCGCTGGTTGAAAATGCTCTGGTGCTTGCCTATATGAAGCAGCCCGGCGCCATTAAAGGCTCCCGAGCCGTCATCGATCGAACCACCGGCGACTTCGCTATTCTTGCGCCGGAACTTGACGATGACAACCAGAAAATCGATGAGTTCGATGATACGCCCAATAACTTTGGGCGCATTGCTGCGGCGACGGTGCGTCAGGTTTTATCGCAGCGTCTGCGCGATGCCGAAGATGCATCCGTGCTTGGTGAATTTAAAGACCGAGAAGGAACCTTAGCATCCGGCGTTATTCAGCAGGGGAATAACCCCCGTATGGTTCAAGTCGATTTGGGAACTATTGAGGCCGTACTCCCCGCGAACGAGCAGGTTCCCGGAGAACAATATCCCCACGGAACCCGTATTCGTGCATATCTCTTAGAGGCGCGCCGCGGGCAGAAAGGGCCCTCGATTGTGCTCTCGCGGTCGCATCCGAACTTGGTGCTTCGCCTATTTGAGCATGAGGTTCCAGAGATCGCCGACGGATCGGTCAAGATTAACTCCATTGCTCGCGAGGCAGGACATCGCTCGAAGATAGCGGTAAGCGCAACGAACCCCAGTATCAACGCTAAGGGGGCCTGCATCGGTGATATGGGCGCTCGCGTACGTGCTGTTGCCGCTGAACTTAACGACGAGAAGATCGACATTGTTGATTACTCGACGGATCCTGCGGAGTTTATTACGGCTGCGCTCTCGCCCGCTAAGGTGACCGAAGTTATTATTGCGGACCCCCGCGAATATTCTGCTCGTGCGATTGTCCCCGATGAGCAGCTTTCGCTGGCAATCGGGCGGGAAGGCCAGAACGCGCGCCTTGCAGCGAAACTAACCGGCTGGCGTATTGATATTTTGGCGGAATCAAAATATGCTCAGATTCGTGCCGAAGAAGAGGTGGCTGAGCGAGTAGCCCGCAGCCTTGATTTAGACGAAAACGAGTAGTAACCGGTATTCTAGTAGGAGTACCCTGTAGCCCCTAGAGGGTCTTTCCGCATTCGTGAAACCGAATACGGACGTGACCCAGATGAGGGGCTACACTTAAGATGTGCGTTTGGTGCGTGCACCCCAGCGGCGTGCCTAAACGGCTGTGACAGTTTTGATGGGGAAGAGGGGAGAGCAATGAGTGAACCTCTCCGTACCTGTATTGGCTGTCGCCTCCGCGATAATCCGCGGAATATGCTCCGTATCGTCCGTTTCGGCGGCGACGGAGAACGGATGCGCATCCTTCCGGATGTGCACCGCACCTTGCCCGGTCGCGGTGCGTGGCTGCATATGCGTGAATCCTGCCAGCAACAGGCTTTTCGTAAAAATGCTTTCGCCCGCGCCTTTAAAGTTTCAATTGCTCGCGCAGACCTTATGGTTTTGACCGAATACTTCGCTCAGCGCAAGCCCGAAACTACGGGCTATGAGTGAAACTCACATCCCTATAAGTCAACGAGTTTGACGACTTCTTGCAGATTACGAAAGCGAGTCAGAAAACTGATGGATATCTAATGAGTGCCGCGACATGAGTACCCATCTGTGCTCACACCCCGGCAAATTTATGCCCACGCGTGTGTTAGGCGTAACCGAGAGCCTAGTGCGCGCATACACACATCACTAGTGTTCGCACCGTCCTGGTGCGAGCCAGGACAGGAGAAAATTTGGCTAAGCCTCGCGTACACGAGATTGCTAAAGAACTTGGTGTAACGTCAAAAGAAGTTATTGCAAAACTAGCCGAACAAGGCGAATTCGTAAAGGGCGCATCCTCGACCCTTAACCCGCTCGTGGTTAAGAAACTGCGTGAAGCGTTCCCCGCCCCCGCTCAGGCACCTGAAAAAGCTGAAAAACCAACTAAAGCGTCAGGGAAGTCTGCAGCTTCCACAGCTAAAACTGCTAGTGCTAAGCCCGCCGCTCCAAAGAAGCCGGCGGACGCGAAATCTGCTGCTAAACCTGCGGCACCGAAACCTGCCCCTAAACCGGGTGCAAAACCTGCAGCTAAATCTGCGGCTCCTAAGCCCGGTGCCAAGGGCGCCGCTAAATCTTCTTCGGGTCCTCGTCCTGGCAACAACCCCTTCTCCTCACAGCAGGGAATGGCTCGTCCAGAGGCTCCGAAGCCTGCTGCTCCAAAGCCCGCACCGAAACCTGGTGCATCGGCTCCAAAACCGGGCCCGAAGCCTGGTCCTCGTCCGGGTAACAACCCCTTCTCCTCGCAGCAGGGAATGAAACGACCCGAACGCGGCGAACAACGTTCTGGCGGTCCTCGTCCACCCCGCGGTCAACGTTCAGGCAATAATGCCCCTCGTCCCGGCGGTGGGGGCAACGGTCCCCGTTCCGCATCGGGGTCGCGCTCGCACGCGCCTCGTTCCGGCGGCGGCAACCGTCCTAGCCCGTCCATTATGCCGTCCAAGGTCTCGAACGTTGGTTCCGGTCCCGGAGCACCCGGTGGTGGTGGCGGAGGCGGTAACCGTCGTGGCGGAGGCGGCTATAACCGCGGTCCTTCGCGTCCGGGTCCCGGTGGCCGTGGAAATGCACAGGGTGCTTTCGGCCGTGGCGGTTCTAAGCGTAAGAACCGTAAGTCGAAGGCAGCCCGCCGCAATGAAGTCGAGCAGATGAATGCACCCGCACCCGGTGGTGTGGTAGTACCTCGCGGTGATGGCTCGACTGAGGTCCGCCTGCGTCGCGGTGCGTCCATTATGGATTTTGCCGAGAAGATTGGCGCTAACCCGGCTTCGCTGATTACCGTGCTCTTCCACTTGGGCGAAATGGCTACTCAAACCCAGTCGCTCGATGAAGAAACCTTCGAGCTATTGGGCGCCGAGTTGGGGTACGTCGTAAAGATCGTGTCTCCCGAGGACGAAGAACGCGAGCTCTTGGAATCCTTTGACATCGACCTTGAAGCCGAAGCAGAGGCGGAAGGCGATGACGTTCTTGAAGTGCGTCCTCCGGTTGTGACTGTGATGGGTCACGTTGACCATGGTAAAACTCGACTGCTGGACGCTATTCGGAATACCAACGTCATTGAGGGTGAAGCTGGCGGCATTACCCAGCATATTGGTGCGTATCAGGTACACACCACTGTCGAAGGTGAAGACCGCGCGATTACCTTTATCGATACCCCCGGTCACGAGGCGTTTACCGCTATGCGTGCCCGCGGCGCGAAGGTTACCGATGTTGCCATTCTTGTGGTCGCTGCGGATGACGGCGTGATGCCGCAGACCGTTGAGGCGCTGAATCACGCTCAGGCGGCTGATGTGCCGATCGTCGTGGCTATCAACAAGATCGATAAGGAAGGCGCATCGCCCGATAAGGTCAAGGGCCAGCTGACCGAGTACGGTCTGGTACCTGAAGATTACGGTGGAGACACCATGTTTGTGAACGTTTCGGCTCGGAATGGCACAAACATTACCGAACTGCTTGAAGCCGTAACCTTGACTGCCGACGTTCTGGAACTGCGCGCTAATCCGAATAAGGAAGCTCGTGGCGTTGCCATTGAAGCGAATCTGGATAAGGGCCGCGGTGCGGTCTCCACCGTCTTGGTGCAGTCCGGTACTCTGCATGTGGGCGATGCGATTGTCGCCGGTGTGGCACACGGTCGCGTGCGCGCAATGTTCGACGAGAACGGTCATGCAGTGAAAGAAGCCGGTCCGTCCCGTCCCGTTCAGGTTCTGGGTCTTTCGACCGTGCCCCGTGCGGGAGATACCTTCCTCTCGACCGAAGAAGAGCGCACCGCACGCCAGATTGCAGAGAAGCGTGAGGCCGCAGACCGTAACGCACAGCTCGCGAAGCGTCGTAAGCGCGTGACCCTTGAATCCTTCGATGCCGCTGTGGCTGAGGGCAAGATGGATACCCTCAACCTGATTATTAAGGGTGACGTCTCCGGTGCTGTTGAAGCTCTGGAAGAGTCGCTCATGAAGATTGATGTGGGCGGCGACGAAGTTCAGCTGCGCGTCATCCACCGCGGTGTAGGTGCTATTACTCAGAACGATGTGAACCTGGCAACCGTGGACAACGCGGTGATCATTGGCTTCAACGTTCGTCCTGCAGAGCGTGTCTCTGAGCTTGCAGACCGCGAGGGCGTCGAAATGAAGTTCTACTCGGTCATCTACCGCGCGATTGAGGAAATTGAGCAGGCTGTCAAAGGCATGCTTAAACCTGAATACGAAGAGGTCGAACTCGGCTCGGCGGAGATCCGCGAAGTGTTCCGTTCCTCCAAGTGGGGTAACATCGCAGGTTCGATGGTCAAGAACGGCATTGTCAAGCGTAATTCCAAGGCACGCCTGGTACGTGACGGTGTTGTGGTGTCAGAAGACCTCACCATCGAGTCGTTGCGTCGTTTCAAGGACGATGCTACCGAAGTACGTGAAGGCTTCGAGTGTGGTATTGGACTCGGTTCCTTCAACGACATCAAGGAAGGCGACGTCATCGAAACCTGGGAGATGCGCGAGAAGCCGCGCGTCTAAGACCCGCAGAAACGCGCCCGTTCCCCGTATCTCGCTTCATTCTGGTTTTGTACCGGAAGGTGCGGGATGCGGGGCGGGCGTTTCCCCTATCTGTACTTGACCACAAGGAGAAAACTATGGCTGATGCAGCACGTGCAGCCCGTCTCGCCGATCGTATTAAGGTGATTGTGGCGCAGGCGCTTGAACGCCGGGTCAAAGACCCCCGCCTCGGTTTTGTGACGGTTACCGATGCCCGGGTCACGAATGACCTGCAGCACGCAACCCTGTACTACACCGTATACGGTTCTGAAGAAGAACAAGAAAACACAAAAAAGGCGTTGGAATCCGCTAAGGGCATTTTGCGCTCTGAGGTGGGAAAAAATATTACCGCGCGTCTGACGCCAACCCTCACCTTCGTACCAGACGAAGTACCGGTTAACGCTTACCACCTCGAAGACCTCTTAAAGAAAACCCGTGAGCGCGATGCTGAACTTGCTGCCGCATCCGCAGGGGCCCAGTACGCGGGCGAGGCAGACCCATACAAGAAACCTGAGCAGGCCGAAGTAGAGGAAGACTAATACAGTGGCGAAAGCTCGGGAACGTGGACCGTCAGGTCTACTGGTGGTGGATAAACCCGCTGGCATGACGAGCCATGATGTAGTCTTGAAGATCCGCTGGATTGCCGGTACGCGGCGTGTTGGTCATGCAGGTACTCTTGATCCGGCGGCGACCGGCGTGTTGGTTTTAGGCTTGAATAAAGCGACAAAGCTTTTGACGTATTTAGTTGGTCAGGATAAAACTTATGAGGCTCGCCTGGTGTTAGGGGCCACAACTCTGACAGAGGACGCTGAGGGAGAGCTCACCGGGATTGCTCGCGCGGAGGCTGTGAGGGCTCTGACTCGGGAGAAGATTGAAAACGCCGTACGATCTTTGACGGGCGATATTATGCAGGTTCCCTCCGCCGTTTCGGCGATTAAGGTTAAGGGCGTGCGTTCTTATGCTCGGGTTCGTGACGGCGAGGATATTGAACTTCCCGCCCGAAAGGTCACGATTCATGAGGCCGCTATTCATGAGGTGCGCGATAGCAAACTTGATACTCGACTATATACTGTTGCCGAGGGGCTTGATGCTCCCGCGTGTGTACCAGTTGTTGAGGTAGATATTACGGTTTCCTGCTCTTCTGGAACCTATATTCGTGCTTTTGCTCGTGATGTGGGTAAAGCCCTGGGCGTTGGGGGCCATCTGAGTGCTTTGAACCGTATACGTGTAGGGAATGTGTATCAGCGTGAGGCGTTTGATTTAGCTGAACTCATGAAGGAACACGAGAACGCTGATGGGCCGCTAGACTTACCTGTACTTTCTCTTGAGGAGGCGGCACGTCGTCTGTTCAACGTTCGGCAGCTTACGACGCAAGAGGCGACCGATATTTCATTTGGTCGGCGCATTACAGTCAGTGAGGAAGGCTCAGATGCTCTTGTCTTAGGCACACAAAGCCCGGAATCTCAGCATGCCAATACCGAGGGGATAACTGCCGCATTTGCGCCGGACGGAACACTAGTGGCTCTTATAGAGAATGTGAAGTTTCGGGGAACCCGATGCGCGGCACCCGTGCTCGTATTTGAAGCAGGAATTGACTTCTCGCGGGAAGCGGGGGAGCGGCTATGATCGCTGGTTTGGACTGGTGGTTCTGGATTACTGTGGTACTCGGTACGTTATCGTGTCTGGCTTCTTTGGTACAGTATTTCCGTGGTTATGAACCCGATGACTATTCACAAGGTCCGATGCTTGTTCTTGAAGCGTTTTTAGTGGTGTACCTGGTAGGGTCGATCATCATGCAGGCTGTGGGACCGGGACCTCGTGGTGACTGGCTGGAGTATTACGGGTACCTCGTGACTGCCATGCTTATTCCCGCCGGCGCGTTCTTCTATTCTCTCAGCGAGCGTACGCGATGGGCGACTCTGCTACTGGCGGTTCCAGGGCCCGTGCTTATCGTGATGGTTCACCGAATGAATATGCTGTGGTATTACTATTAGACACAGGTTTTACTCCACATAGCTGGGGCACAGAGCCTGAATTATAGAGCAAGTACGCAAGCATCTAGAGACACCTTCTGCGCACACACCTTGGGAAGGACACGATGTGCATAATACTTTGAACCCTTGGGGTTCCCGCACCACAAAAGGCAATTCTAAATCCGATGCTGTTTCCTCAGCTGGCCATGCCTCCGGTCCGGGTAAAGTTATCGCTGTGGTGTACGGGATTTTTACATTGTCGGCGGGCGCTCGCGCGTGTTATCAGCTGATTCGTAAATTTGATGAGGCGCCTTTGGCGATTCTGCTTTCGCTTCTTTCCGCAATTATTTATGCTATTGCTGCTGTTTCTTTAGCAAAGCGTGGAGAACGTGCTAGGCAGCTTGCGGTTATCACCATCGTAGTGGAGCTTCTTGGCGTCCTTGGCATAGGAGTTTTCTCGTATGCCGCTCCGCAGTTTTTCCCTTTAGCATCCGTGTGGTCGCATTTCGGGCAGGGATATGGGTATATCCCCTTGGTACTGCCGGTGGTGGGGTTGTGGTGGCTGTACCGGGCAGCGCATCGCACTACGAACAGGTCGCAGAATTCTCGGTGAGGATAGCGAAAACTAAAAGGAGAGAACTATGACTCGTGATAAGAACTCGCAGAAGGCCGAGAAAAAACCACTTTCAACCTCTGAACCGGTAACTCAGCCGCAGCCGGTGATTTCAGCGCAGTCGGAGTATCCGCAGAAAGCGCGCACTGCGTCGGCTCAACAGCCTGCACAGAAAATCGGATCTGAATCCAGTGCTCAGAAATCTGCTCGCGGATCAAAAAATACTGCCCCTGCAGCATCGCAGAAAACGACGGCCGTGCGTACGGTGGAGGACGTCGCCAAGCCTCAGAACCAAGGGGTTTTTCGCGCTGTGACCGCACTTTATGGTGCTTTGGTTATGCTCTATGCGGGGTGGCAGATCTTCTCTGGCGCCCGTGCTGTGCCAGAGAATGATGCTCTGGCGGCAAATGCTTCTCTGGAATCAAATTATGCGTTTTTCGCCGCAATATACTTCGGTTTGGGGCTCTCATTCCTCGTTATCGCCGTGAAGTTCAAGTGGGTCAATATGCTGGTGATATCCTGTTTGGTGGTTTTCTTAGGCGGCGTGGGACGTATTATGTCGTGGGCTACCCACGGTACCCCGCATTGGTCGCTGATCGTGCTGATGGTGACTGAGCTGGTCATTCCTCCATGCCTGTTGATTTGGTACGCCTGGATTAATAAGTCCAATAAGATTCGGCAGGATATGCTTCAAGCTTCGCAACAGGGGAAATCCTCTCGTTAGCGTTGGGTCTCGAAAATCCTTCAGGTTTATCGGGGTGGTAATTCTACATACGTCTTCAGACTGGTTTAGGATGTATAGGTACATTATTTCTTACCAGGAGAGCCCGTGACCCTCTATACCGAGTTGAGCGATATTCCGGCGGATTTCGGTCCGTCCGTAGTGACTATCGGCAATTTTGATGGCGTGCATATTGGTCACGCTCGCGTTATTTCACGTGTTGTCGAGGTAGCGAATGAGCACGGGCTTGTTTCGGTTGCTGTTTCGTTTGATCCGCACCCCATGCAGGTGCATAATCCTGAACTGAAGCATCAGGAAATCATGGGTCAGGGGTCAAGACGTTATTTCATGTGCCAGCTTGGCCTGCAGAACTACCTACTGCTGCATTACGACCTAGAGTTTGCGAAGCAGAGCCCCGAAGAATTTGTGAAGTCCGTCTTTGTTGATACCCTGCGTGCACGTTATGTCGTGATCGGCGACGATGTGCGTTTTGGGCACAAGAATTCGGGCGATTTAAACACAATGCGCGAACTGGGGAAGAAATACGGGTTTGAGGTCATCGTGGTTGATGATTTGATGGCCGATGAAAAAACCCGATGCTCTTCAACCCGCATTCGCGAATATCTGAACGCGGGGGACATGGAAGGTGCGGCTCGGCTGCTTGGTCGTCCGCACCTGATGTACGGGGAAGTCGTGCACGGCTTGGCGCGTGGGCGTGAATTGGGGTTCCCTACAGCAAATTTGGAGCTGGAGGCGCGCGGCTTTATCCCGGTTGATGGTGTGTATGCCGGATGGTTGACCGATGAGTCTGGTGAAAAGCATCCGGCGGCTATATCCGTGGGTACAAACCCAACCTTCGACGGCATTGAAAACCGTCAGGTTGAGGCGCATGTTATTAACCGTCCTCAAGAACGTGTTGAGGACTTTGACCTTTATGGGCAGCATGTGGTCGTGGAATTTGTGAAGCACCTGCGCCCTATGGTTGCGTACCATGGCATTGATGCTTTGATCGAACAGATTAATCAGGATGTTGCGCAGGCGCGCGATGTGCTTGCCGCAGGGTCTTACGCTTAGGTAATAAGACTCTGGCGTTTTCTGTCGTCTGTAATCTTATGAAGACCAAAATAAAACATAACTGATTCTGTAACTTTCATGTTTATCGTGAAGGTTTAAAATATTTTTTATATTAATTGTATAAATGTATAGATAAACCGCACCTTGAGAATTTAATTGTAATATTTTTGTTTACTTCGAGAGAAATATGTAATTTTCTCTCTTGTTGATGTGTGCATGAGATACACTAAAAATTACAAATTTCCGATAGCTTATTGATGCATGTAATATATCTTGGGTCTTTGGTGACATAAGATATATTAGAGAGTAATCTACCTGGAGAATATATCCCTGACTTATTGCGTAAATCAGGGATGACAATCACCTACTCGACACAAAGGAATATTGTGAATACCTCGAAAACACTGTCCCGGCGTACCTTGGCAAAAGGCACCGCCTGGGCTGCCCCTGTTGTATTAGCCTCCTCCGCTATACCCGCATATGCGTCCAGCGTGCCGGATTGTTCATGGCTTGCGACTCAGAATGTTGTGGAGACGAGCGTTTCTAACGAATTCTCGGACAATGGTAATCCGAATATTACCGTCGCGGACTGGGGGAACCAAGGGGGTGCTGGTGTATCTTATAAATTTGCCGATACATATGACAATGGTCGTAACCCTTATGCTGTTAATACACCCATTGAGAGAAACCCTTACCATGATTTCACCTTTACCTACCGCATCACAGAAGATTTGCGGAGCTTTAAGGCGAATCCTTGGGTTAATCAGGCAACTCCAGTGGGTGAACAAAATGCAAAAAATAATGCTGTACTCGATACCCAATTTAACGGTGTTGGGTATAAAGTTACTGGTGCCCAACCTATCAAGCAGGGAACCTTTGGGTGGGGGAGCTTCAACCACAAAAATATTGATGGTATGCCCTCAAAAACTACGGGGTCTTACGGTTGTTATGAGGACCGTAAGTTCTATCCGTTCTCCCGTTCTCAGGCGCGTTCTGTAGTTGAGGGCAGCCGCTGGCGCGGACAGCTCTATCTTGACTTCGGACCGGTAAGTGCAGGAACGATTATTAAAGTAACTATTCGTGTTTACTCGCTTCAAGAAATGTCCGCCTCGTACATTAATCAGCGCTACTACAACAACAACTGCAATCCAACCTATAATGGTGGTCCCAAACGTTGGGCTGGAGATAACGACCAGGTTGGTGTGGTGGGCGAGTACTCTTACGCACTCAAAGACCCCCGTGTTGCAGAGTGCAGCAGTTCTGCCAATAAGCATGCGGTGCCGATCAGCGGATACTGGGCTTTCGGCGGTAACTGGACCCGAGAGTAATATCCTCCAGCAAAGCTATGCACCATCAAGCTGTTTGGCACTTATATAAAGAGGGCTAGTGCAGCAGTGCATGCTGTACATGGAATACGGCGGTATTGCAATAACGCGATGCCGCCGTATTCTTGCGTCATGAGACCGAGCTCAGCGGCATTTATGCAATGAGAATGCAGGAACTCTCTTAGGGAGAGTATCTTATGAAGGGTTCCGACGAAGCGGGTGCTTAAGAGAGAATATAAGCATGAAAAAAATGAACGTCGAGTCTTTCAACCTTGATCATCGTGCCGTTGTGGCCCCCTATGTGCGGATTGCAGACCGCAAGGAATTGCCCGGTGGAGATACCCTCATCAAATACGATGTCCGCTTCACTCAGCCTAACAAGAGCCATCTTGAAATGCCCGTCGTACATTCGATCGAGCATATGAGCGCAGAGCACATGCGCAACCACACCGATAAGCTCATCGATTTTTCACCGATGGGATGCCAGACTGGGTTTTACGCCCTCACCCTGGGGCTAGAGCTGCAGGAGTTCTTGCCCATCCTGGAAGCGACTCTACGCGATATTCTCACGGCTACCGAGGTACCCGCCGCGAATGAAATACAGTGCGGTTGGGGCGCTAACCACACCCTTGAAGGGGCGCAGAATGCTGCACGTGAATTCCTCGCCGCACGTGCTGACTGGGAGCAGGTGATGGCGGCGTGAGCGAACAGCATCACTCTGGCGAACAGGGGCACTCCGAAGCAGCTGCGCAGATGTTCCCCACAGACTTTACGCCGGCGGATATTTTTAACGAAATGTATGCCGACCTGGAGAACCTGAACGACCTCATGATGAGCTTCTCAAACGCGATCGTCATTCAGGTTGCGATGGATGAAGAGCTAGCCCCGTTCCTCGCAGCGACTGAGCAAGCACAGCCCTCCTTCACTGAAGGCGTAGCAAAATTCTACCCACGTTATCTTATGCTTGAAGAAGATCAGGTTCCCCTTCTGCTGGTTCGCTCCAAAATTGGGTTAGTCAATGCCGCATCCGCCGTCACGGAAGCTATCAACTACGCGACTAACTGTTTGGGGGTTATCAGTGCAGGAACCGCCGGTGGTCTTGCGCAGCACATCAACGTTGGAGATATAGTACTGGGGTCAAATTACCTGTACACCGATGCCGACGCAACCATTTTTGGATACGAACGCGGGCAGATTCCTGGGATGCCCGTATCCTATGGCGATCGTGACTCGGACTGGGAAGAGGCGATTGAAGCGGCGCTTTCAGCTCTTAAATCGGCACAGGAGGAAGGTTCCTGGGCGGTGCACCAAGGGCGGATGCTTGCGGGTAACTCATTCGTGACTGAGTACAACGTGAAGGACACCCGAGAGGCCTTCGATACGGCACTCAGCACCGATATGGAGACCACAGCGATCGCGCAGATCTGCAGTAACTATGATGTGTCTTTTATGGCGGTACGCTGCATCTCTGATTTATGCGGCCCATCCGCAGATCAGGAATTTCATCTTTCGGTCGATGTGGTGGCTCCCCGCTCGGCACGATATGCGCTGCAGATTGCCGCTGAGCTCTGGACGCAGCAGGAATTACCCGCTCTTGAGTTGAACCTTGAAGACTAAGTGGACGGATCTGCTTAAGAAGACCATAATGCTTCAGGCCCCAAGTGTTCAGACGGTTGCACAGAAACACTCATTACAAGAAAAATTCCGAGAGAATTCACATTTAAGCCGTCATAGCGTATGGTTAACACAGCAATAACGTACTCGTGACTCAGGAGAGCACCATGAAAATCTGCCCGACCTTAGCCTCTGCGGCTGGTCTTCTTGGCGGTTACAAGGTCGCATCTACAACCGGCAACCGGCCTCTTGGTGGCGCCGTGCTGGGTCTTGCGGGTTTTATTGCTTTCAAGAACTGGAAGCGTAAAGCTGGAGTTGGGCGTGCTACGTTCCTCACCGGCGTTTACCTTTCTGCCTTCGGTTACTCCCATCCACTCGCCAAGAAAATTGGCGCGTGGCCGGCAGTCTATACCGTGACTGGCGTAACCGCTCTGTTGTCGCTCATCGTAGGACGTAAGCGTAAACAGAAATAGTCTTAAGCAAGACGGCGGGTTGGCTATCGTTGCCAAACCCGCCGTCTTTTTGCGTTACGGTTCACCGCAACTAAGAAATCGCAAGGATGCACGGGGAGTACGCTGGGCGCATCCCACAACCTCGATGGGGGAGGTGCACGGCATACGGCAACAAAAGCCACACCGCAGAACCAACCAGAACACAAGATTTTCAAGAGGTTACACCGCTAACCCGCGAGGTGAGGAAAAATGAAGAATAACGCTAACTCTGCGGCAACCACCGCAAATGGCGCTATCTCCACCGAGGATGCGCCCCAGCTATCGCGCGGACTCTCCCTGCGTCACATCATGTTCATTGCGCTTGGCTCGGCAATCGGCACCGGACTCTTTTACGGCTCCGCCTCCGCTATTCAACTGGCGGGCCCCGCTGTACTACTCGCCTATGTGATTGGCGGAGCTGCCGTTTTCATGGTGATGCGCGCTATGGGGGAGCTCGCACTGGCACACCCCGTATCTGGCGCATTCTCGGAATACGCAACCCGGTATCTGGGACCTTGGGCTGGGTTCGTCACCGGTTGGAGCTATGCTCTGGAAATGGCGCTCGTTGCCATCGCGGATGTGACAGCATTTGCAGTATATATGAAATTCTGGTTCCCTCAGTCGCCCTCGTGGATCTGGATCGTATCGGTGCTGCTCATTTTGCTCGCCATTAACCTTGCCAAGGTGAAAGCCTTTGGCGAGACAGAATTTTGGTTCACTATTGTCAAGGTAAGCGCTATTATCGCCATGATTGTGGGCGGAATTATTCTGCTTTTCGTTGGTGTGCAGGCACACACCTCGGTGAAGCCGTCCGTCACGAATCTGTGGGCGCTTGATGGTGGTTTTATGCCCGAAGGGTTTACTGGTTTCCTGGCATGTTTTACCGTGGTAATGTTTGCCTTTGGCGGTATTGAGAATATCGGTATTGCGGCGGGGGAGGCGGAAAACCCACGCACGTCGATTCCTAAGGCTATTCGTACTGTGCCGTTCCGCATTCTGATCTTCTATGTGCTGACTCTCTCCGTCATTATGTCGCTCTACCCTTGGTACTCTGTCACTAAAGAGAACTCGCCTTTTGTGCAGATCTTCGAGAACCTGGGAATTCCGGCGGCAGGATCAATCCTCAACGTGGTTATTATTACCGCCGCCGTGTCTGCGATGAATGCCGATGTTTACGGTGCCGGGCGTATGATGTACGGGCTGGCAAAGCAGGGGCTGGCCCCGAAATCATTCGGCAAGGTTGCAAAAAACGGTGCGCCCTGGATGACGACTCTTCTGATGATCGTGGTTATGGCGGTGGGCGTGATCGTGAATATCGCGTTCGAGAATGCTTTTGAAGTAGTCGCTTCGCTGGCAACATTCGCGACCGTTTTCGTGTGGGTTATGATTCTGCTGGCGCACATCGCCTATAAACGTGGGGGATACGAAGACGAAGTGCAGCCCGTGCGGCTTCCTCTGGTTGTCAGCTATATAACGCTTGCGTTTATGGCGTTCATCGTCGTGCTATTCGGATTCTTCGATGACACTCGTTTGGCTCTTGTTGTTGGCGCTATATGGTGTGTTTTCCTTCTCGCGTACTATCGCCTAGCGGTAGCGTCACGGTTGGCAAAGAACGCAAAACTGGCGATCACGTCTGATGCTCAGGATGGATAAATGCGGTATTGCGGGCGGAAATGCTAGGCCTAAATACGGAATGTGCTGCGGCGGTAATCTTTCAAAATCCGTAAAAGTAGCGTAGAATATGTTAAACGCGTGTCTGCGGTCCGCGGCAGAAGACGTGAGGGGCATACGCCCAAAACCCCGGCGACATACGGTCGTACGGGCAGCTACGCGGCACTAACTCTAGGAGTTATACAGTGGCATTGGATCCCGCTATCAAGCAGGAAATCATCAAGGAATACGCAACTCACGAGGGTGACACTGGTTCTCCCGAGGTGCAGATTGCAGTTCTGTCTCGTCGAATCTCCGATCTGACTGAGCATTTGAAGTTCCACAAGCACGATCACCACTCCCGTCGTGGTTTGATGATCCTCGTGGGTCGTCGTCGCAATATGCTAGGCTACCTCAAGGATATTGATATTGAACGCTACCGTTCGCTCATTGAGCGTCTTGGTCTGCGTCGCTAAGGTTTTCGTACCTTGCAGGTAACGCTAAGCGGGCGCATCCTCCGTCGCACGGCGGGGGATGCGCCCGCGTTATCATGTACGGAAACCCGTCCATTTTTCGGATAAACAGTTTATAAAAAGTGCTCGTTCCAGGCACGCCCCGGTGCGGTCCTCGGTAGCGAATTACGGAATACTCCTGTACACAACAGAGGTTCAGGGTACGACGTCCGTGGTTTCCTATCGAAGGCCGATAGATTGGGTGAAAACGGCGACGGGCATACGAACACAGAAAGAAGGAATCGTGGAAGGTCCCGAAATCCAATTCTCTGAAGTAGAAATTGACAATGGTATTCATGGCAAACGCCATGTACGTTTTGAAACTGGCCGTCTCGCCAAACAAGCGGCAGGATCCGTGCTCGTCACGATTGATGACGAAACAACGCTGCTTTCAGCAACCGCAATTGGTAAATCTCCCCGCGAGGGCTTTGACTTCTTCCCGCTGACCGTAGACGTTGAAGAGCGCATGTACGCCGCCGGTAAAATTCCCGGTTCGTTCTTCCGCCGCGAGGGGCGACCCCCGACCGAGGCGATTCTTGCGGCACGTCTAATCGACCGTCCACTGCGCCCCGCTTTTACCAAGGGTATTCGTAACGAAGTGCAGGTTGTCGTCACCGTTCTGACCATCGAGCCAGACGAAATTTACAATACCTTTGCGATTAACGCAGCATCCGCATCAACCGCGTTATCAGGTGCACCCTTTAGCGGGCCTATCGGTGGTGTGCGTATGGCCCTTATTGATGGGCAGTGGGTGTGCTTCCCCAAATACTCTCAGCTGGAAAACGCCGTATTCGATATGGCTGTGGCCGGTCGCATCGTGACTAAGGCCGACGGCAGCGAAGACGTTGCGATCATGATGGTAGAGGCAGAGGCAACCGATAACTCCTGGAAGCTTATTAAGGAAGACGGCCATACTGCCCCCACCGAAGAGATCGTAGCCGAAGGTTTGGAGGCTGCGAAGCCCTTTATTGCTGCTCTGTGCAAGGCGCAGGCTGATCTTGTTGAGCGTGCCGGTAAACCCGATCTGGAGCTTCCCTACTTCGGCGGGCATGGTGAAGACGTTGACGCCGCCGTGAAGGACTTCGCAGGCGAGCGCCTCGTGGAAGTTTACTCCATCGCGGGTAAACAGGACCGTGAAGCCGCTGCCGCTGAGCTTGAAGCCGAGCTGATGGAAGTCCTCACCGGGGAAGGTAAAGAGTTTGAGGAGCGCGCTAATGAAGTTTCAGTGGCGTTTGCGGCTCTTACCAAGCACACCGTGCGCCAGCGCATCCTCACCGAACAGGTGCGCATTGATGGTCGCGGACTCACCGATATTCGCCAGCTGACCGCCGAGGTTGAGGTGCTGCCGCGCGTGCATGGTTCGGCAATTTTCGAGCGCGGCGAAACCCAGATTATGGGCGTGACTACCTTGAATATGCTCAAGCTGGAACAGCAGCTCGATTCGCTGTACCCGGTCACGTCCAAGCGTTACATTCACCACTACAACTTCCCGCCGTACTCTACCGGCGAGACCGGCCGTGTTGGCTCGCCCAAGCGCCGCGAAATCGGCCACGGTGCACTTGCGGAACGTGCGCTTACCCCGGTGCTGCCCTCGCGCGAGGAGTTCCCCTACGCGATCCGCCAGGTCTCTGAAGCTCTGGGCTCGAACGGCTCCACGTCGATGGGCTCGGTCTGCGCTTCGACCCTGTCGCTGCTCAATGCCGGTGTGCCTCTGCGCGCGCCCGTTGCAGGTATCGCAATGGGTCTTGTCTCTGATGAGGTTGATGGCGAAACTCGTTACGCCGCACTGACCGATATTCTGGGTGCCGAAGATGCCCTAGGCGATATGGATTTCAAGGTTGCCGGTACCAGCGAATTTGTGACTGCTATTCAGCTGGACACCAAGCTCGACGGCATTCCTGCATCTGTGCTGGCAGGCGCACTGACCCAGGCACGTGAGGCTCGTCTGCACATTCTGGATGTGATCACCGCAGCTATTGATGCCCCCGATGAGATGAGCGAATTTGCGCCGCGCATCATCTCGGTGAAGGTTCCGGTCGCTAAGATCGGCGAGGTGATCGGCCCGAAGGGCAAGATGATTAACCAGATCCAGGAAGATACCGGTGCCGATATTTCGATTGAAGACGATGGTACTGTCTTTATCGGTGCAACCGACGGTCCTTCGGCTGAGGCTGCACGCACCGCTATCAACGCGATCGCGAACCCGCAGGTTCCCGAGGTCGGCGAGCGCTACCTGGGTACCGTTGTGAAGGTGACCGATTTCGGTGCGTTCATTTCGCTTACCCCCGGTAAGGACGGTCTGCTTCATATTTCTGAGATGCGCAAGCTCAACGGTGGTAAGCGTGTGGTGGATGCCGAAGACGTTGTTTCGGTGGGGCAGAAGGTGCAGGTTGAGATCACTAAGATTGACGATCGCGGCAAGCTTTCGCTCTCCCCAGTGATTGATGCTGAGGATGCCGAGTAGAAACTCTCCCCGATATAAACCGCACCTTGACTAAGGAACTTGCTGGTTTTTCTGTCGGATAAGCAGCGCCAGCTCGTCCTGAGACTCCTGAGGGTTGTTCTCATGATGGGCTGGCGTTTACTCTGACTTGTACGGCTCGCTATATACATTTGGTTTGCTAAGGACTATTCACTAATGCCTATTTCTCTTCCCGTTGCGCGCGATGAGATTACCGCTGAGCTCGACTATGAACGCGGTCGCCTGGTTTACGAGGGTATAAATGGTAATGAAGTTCGCCGATCGATTTTGCCCGGCGGTGTTCGGGTGATAACGGAGCGGATGCCTGGCACCCGCGGCGTTTCCCTCGGATTCTGGGTGGGGGTCGGCTCCCGGGATGAAGCACCCGGTATGTTGGGGTCTACCCACTTTTTGGAGCATCTGCTCTTTAAAGGAACTCCGTCTCGAACTGCTTTTGATATTGCCCAGGCATTCGATGCGGTGGGAGGCGAATCAAACGCCCTCACTGCGAAGGAACATACCTGCTATTATGCGCGTGTACTTGACGATGATACCCCGATGGCGGTTGATGTTCTGGCTGATATGGTGAGTAACGCTTTGCTCGATCCAGAGCATCTGGAGCAGGAGCGCGGGGTGATTCTGGAAGAGATTGCCATGGACCAGGATGATCCTACGGACGTTGCCTTCGAGAATTTTGTAGAACAGCTTATGGGCCAGAACCCCCTGGGTCGCCCGATCGGTGGTACTCCGCAGGAGATTATGCAGGTCCCGCGGGATGCTGTGTGGGAACATTACAAGCAGTATTACACGCCGGATCGCCTTGTTATCTCGGCGGCTGGGTCGCTGGAGCACTCGCACATCGTAAACCTTGTGTTGGATGCGCTCACCCGCTACGGCTGGAACCTTCTTGAGGGTGTGGCTCCGGTACCGCGCCGTGTGCGCACAGAGAGCGGTATTGTCCCGTTTTCCGAGCTGTACGAGGTGCAGAAGGGCTTTGAACAGACCAATATTGTGATGGGGTGCCCGAGTATTATCGCTGGGGATGAGCGCCGCTACGCGATGAGTGTGCTGTCGAGTGCTTTTGGGTCGGGCATGTCTTCGCGGCTTTTCCAGGAGATTCGCGAAAAACGCGGGCTGGCGTACAGTACGTTTGCGTTCTCGGGTGCCTACTCCGATGCGGGATATTTCGGCATGTACGCAGGGTGCTTGCCCGCTAAAACCGAGCAGGTGTGTGAACTCTTGCAGTATGAGTTTGATAAGTTGGTGTCCGCAGGAATTACTGAGGAAGAACTCAGTAAAGTACGCGGGCAGCTGGCCGGTTCAACTGTTTTGGGCAGTGAGGACTCGGGTTCTCGGATGTCCCGACTGGGACGTGCCGAGCTGGACTCAGGCAAGTTCACGAGCACCGATGAGTTATTGGAGAAAATTCGTGCGGTTACCCTTGACGATGTGCACGACCTTGCCAGGTATCTGGGGGAGCAGCAGATGATCACTACGATTGTGCGCTAACGTCCTTTATTATTCTCGCAAACCCCGCAGTGCGTAGACGTTCTCGTTTCTGATGACGAAAACGTCTGTGTCCCTGCGGGATTTGTTATACGGTGGCATGTAATGCGGTAGGAGTATTCATAGTAGAGAGAAGCTTGGGGGAGGAAAGAAGCTTATGCGAGACCTATATATTGACGTATCGCACGAAGTACTTGAAGACCTGAAGGTCCGTTTGCGGGGTGCACGTTTTCCTGTTGTTCTAGATGAACAGGAGAATAGCGCAGGAATCTCGGTCGAGTTTGAAAAATCTCGTGGACTATTGGCTTACCGAGTATGATTGGGCGGCGCATCAGAAAATATTGAACTCGTATCGGCATGGCATCTATACAATACAGGGCAAAGAGCTGCACGCTCTTCATGAGCAAAGTCCACAAAATCTTGGTACAGTTCTGCTGATTCACGGCTGGCCCGATTCTTTCTTACGGTATATTCCGGTGATTCATCCTCTCGTTGAGGCGGGGTATAACGTTGTTGTTCCCTCGCTTCCCGGATTCGCTTTCTCGGAACAGTTGGAAAAACATACTGTCGCAGATATTGCCGAACGGCTCCATACGTTGATGGAACAGTTGGGCTATGAGCACTATGCGGTACACGGTGGTGATTGGGGAGCCTCGATTGGTCAGCAGATGGCGTTGCGTTATCCGCAGAGTATCCTGAAACTTCACTTGACCGATGTCCCGTTTTCAAACCAGTATTCTCTCGATAAGAGCACGCTTTCGGACGCAGAACAAGATTATCTGAGCCGGGTTGCGCGTTGGTCGCAGGTTGAAGGCGGTTACTATATGCTGCTTTCCACAAAACCTTTGACTGTTTCTTACGGCTTTGCCGATTCACCAGTATTTTTGGCTGCTTTTATGGCGGAGAAAATGCAGTCGTGGAGCGAAAACGGGATTTCATGGGATATTATCATCGCAAATACGATGCTGTACTGGATAACGAATACCGGGCACTCTGCCGCAAGGATATATCGGGAGGCTTTGGGCGCCGGGAATATACAGCGGGGTAGGGTAGAGGTTCCAACCGCATTCGCGATTTTCCCGCACGATATCAGTAATCCTCCACGCGAATATGCGGAACGGTTTTTCAATGTTGTCAGGTTTACATATCCTGAGCGCGGCGGGCACTTTGCGACCTTGGAGGAGCTGGAGCTTTTCGTTCAAGACCTACTGGAATTTCTGGCAGCCTCATCGGGCTGGTCGTGATCTTTTACCGATCTGCTAGATATGCCTCTGCATCAGTGCAAAGCATATCGGCAGTGTAGTCCTCCGATAAAAGAATCCGCAGAGCCTTCAGGAGGCGCGTTTGCCCTTCACATGCGAAGAACAGCTCGTACTGGGCGTGGGCGACGCGGGCAGCAAGATCAACTTGAGAATATGCGGGGCTGCTCAATTCACCAAGCGTATCCGCGAGAATACTGTACTTTTGCATGAGCCGCTCACTGTCGGCAAAAATCTCATCGTCAGACGTGCGAAACAGCTCATGCCAGTCAAGCTTGGGAATACCGACTGGATTCACCACATCCTCCGAGCCTATTTCCTGAAGGAAGGAACGCAGATCATCCACGGGCCAGGTGACGGATTCAAGAAGACGTATACCAAGGTCCGCGAAGAATGCCAGATCTTTACCCTGATCCGCCAGCTCGCGGCAGAGGTCCGGTAGTTTAAGCAGACACGCATGCCGATCAAGGTAATCTTGAAGATCACGTGTGAGGTCTTCAACCGAATAATCTTTTCCCACAAGCCCCTCAATCGCACAGGTAACACGCCTGCGCGGGTCTGGCTCAAAATACGAGCTGTAGTGGGCATTGACGATTTTCCACAGGATGCGAAGATCGTATCCTGCCAGGGTCGTATCTCTTGGAGCGGCAGTGGATATGTGATGGGAAGTTCCCGCCTCATCGAAAGCTTCTAGAAGGATAGAATATTTGCCCATAAGCCATTCGCTCTCCAGAAACTTTGGGTTTGTTCGGAGCTCGGCAGGATCGCGTGGAGCTGCCATATCTTCGGGCTCTAAACCCCGCATAAAAGCCCTAACATCCCAACCATGCTTTGGAGACCGCGCAAGCAGACGAAGACAGAGACTTATGTAGAAACTAAAGTCTTCTCCACGCTCTACAAGCTCTTGAAGAAGAGACTCTAATATATCGTGTGATGTTTCCTGCTGTGACTCCATAGAATCCCTTTAATATCGGGTGTAGAGACGGTGCTTTTATGGTAGAGATTATCGTGTACAGCTTTCACGAGTTTCTCATGAGGAGATTCCTCCCTGTTTCACTTTACCCTTGTGCTAAGGTTGAGGGAATTCGCGAAAGGAACCCCGCTATGTTCACTATCGTTGTCCCTCCCGACTATACCGAAGAACTACAGCAAATCTGCGGTCTAGATGCATCACAACGTGAGAAACTTATCAGCCTTTTAGCATTGGCGTGGCTTGACTGGAAACAGCAGCACCTTTCAGCGCTTGAGGTGGCTGAGGATATTGTGCGTATAGTGCGTGAGCAAGAAATATTCTCCCACGCCGAACGTCTCCAGCAGTGGGCAGAGAGCATGGACGAGATGTACCTTGAGGAGCTCGACGCCGATAAACCGTACGATATTGTACAACCGCTTTTCTACCGTGCCCGGTTTGCCGCCTCTTTATCGTATGCTCAAGACGCTCTTACGGAGGATAGAAGCCTGGAATATCTGCTCTACGAGTACTCCTTCTCACAGGAGACCGACACAGATCACCTGATGCTTGATGCCTTGCGGGTAGCTCGTCAAGGCTCTTAGCGGTAGAGAACTTTCTGAGAGATTTTTAGCGACATCACCGTCTAAGAGACAACTAACATCACCGCTGGCGTATTTTCAGCATGTCAGAGAGAAAACCTATAACTCATGATGAACTTCGAAGATTTTGATCAAGCTTATGATTGGTTTGCGCCGCGTCATGAGCCGATACCATTCAAGGAAATGACTAGAGCCCAACTGCGACAGGTCGTTAAACTATTCAAAGAGGATCAAGGGCCAAGGACCGCGTATGTTGCAGAGTATCTAGGCTCTACAAGTGGCAAAGATTTTCCTACTCTCAGTGATTTAGAACAGCTGTTGCGGTTGGGGAGGGAGTCCTTAGATAGGACAGGGCCGCAGATGGATGATATTTCTGGCACTTTTTTCAGCCTGGCCAATGATTTTGCTTTCTGCCTGTGTGTATTCTTGCAGAAATACCGGAGTGATGTGGATTGGGTGGCATCGAAAACCTCAAAGAAGTCAGGTGCGTACAATCGACCATTGATAGCTCGCCCTAATTATGAAACCTCAAAAGGGTATATTGATGGTCTGCAGTTCTTTCTTGGATCAATAAGGTCATCTGTTCGGCGGGAGGAAACGGTTGATGATGTGATGGATGAGTTGAAGTTTGCAATCAAAAGGAATTTTGACATAGATCTCAGCTAACGCCTTCAGGCAGCAGGAGGGAAGACACATGCCAGACTTTAGTGAGATGATGCGCCGCAGCCCAACCATCAAGGAATTCTATTTTGAGTGGGAGGGGCTGCAGATTTTCGGAGCGATTGATATCACGGACGTCCCGAAAGAGCTGGAAATACGGTTCACGTCACCGCATCCGGCTGGAGAGGTAGCTTTACGATTAAATGCCTATGGCTGTAAGTTCACCCACCCAGACGGAAAGCTATCGGAGAGAATCAGGCTGGTTCATGGTGAGGTGAACCCGACACCGGGCGACGAGAATTACGCCCGAATACCTATTCATGGTGCCACTCAAGAATCATCAATCCTTGTGTACAACGAGTATTTAGCTGGTCCTCGGGGACTCACGGATGTAAAGCAACTAGAGTCTTTCACCGGTGATAGCGGAATGCTAGTTGAGCGCTGTGAAAACAGCATTTTGTTTCGCTGCAATTCGTGGAAACCTGCCGATAGGAAGGCTTTTACTGATATGCAGGGGAGTATTACTTTGTTGAACTAATATACCAAGCAAGCCAAAGCTGGACCCCGAAGATGTCTTGACGAAGCGGAATGGATTTAGCAGGTCATGCAGACGTACACATGATAGTACTCCAGGTAGGTGAAGTTCTTTGAAAGGTTCAATTACTCTTAAAACTCCCTCCTCCAACCTGCCAGTATCAAAACGGTTTGATTCTCTTGACCTGTGGTTTGGGGCATGTGGATTCAAAAGGTTTAAAAAACGCCACCAATACACTACACGTACGATTTCCTCCTAACTTTGTGCCCGAGCAACCGCCTCCGTCAGAATACGGGCGTAGAGCATCTGCCCCTTAACCTCCGGATGCACACCGTCCGAAGTCATCAGGCTTGGATCGCTCCGCACCGCCTGCGTTATTGCACCGTTCCAGTCTGCAATATAGACGCGGGAAGAATTTTTCTGCGCAAACTCACGAATCAGATTATTTGAAGAATCAATCCAGGTGAGGGTTCGCGGACCGTACCCCGTTGCGAGCACCAACTTCGTGTCTGCCGGAAGCACCCGCAAAACCTCTTCAAGCTGACCGGGCATCAGCGTCGAGTTAGCGGTTACCGAGAGTACTAAAACTTTCCCAATTTTTCCCTGCGATGACCAGGATTTGACCATGGGCAACGCCTGAACAATGGTGCGTCCCTCTGCCGCGTCGATCGTGGCGTCCGGCATCGCATCATAAATATCGGGCTCTGCAGAAAGCACTACAGAATCGCCGATCACGGTTACATCAGCAGAATTCACCTGCGGATATTCATCCGGCACCGCCGGGGCTGCAGAGCTAGGGGTCGCTGCTGCCGCACTTGCTGTTGGCGAGGCGCTCGCATGTGCTCGTTGTTCCTCACGCGCTTTTAAACGTTCCTGGGCGCGCTTTTTGCCTTCTTCAACGGCGCGTTGTGCACTAGTTTGATCAGGAGCAGTTCGTACCGCGACGGCAGTCGCTGAGC
The DNA here is from genome assembly GCF_001809415.1 of Rothia sp. HMSC058E10. Classification (NCBI taxonomy): domain Bacteria; kingdom Bacillati; phylum Actinomycetota; class Actinomycetes; order Micrococcales; family Micrococcaceae; genus Rothia; species Rothia sp. HMSC058E10. Next base: position 124,545 of record NZ_KV797613.1, read on the forward strand.
CTGCGCCCATCACAAGGACTAAAGCAATAACGGGTAGAGCACGATACCTGCCGTAACGAATGCTTCCAAAAAATTGTGCGAACGAGCTACGGAAACCATATCGCCGTACTGGAGTTTCAAGGTAACGATAAGAAAGCTCAGCAATAATGACGGTAACCAGCAGAACGACAACGTTCCACAGCGGTGAACGATCCACACCCAGAAGATAATGCGCCATAACGGCAAGCGGCCAGTGCCAGAGGTAAAGTCCGTAGGATCGCTGCCCAATCCAGGTGAGGGGACCGAAAGATAACACCGAACGTAATAGAGACGATGCCCCGGCGAGCATATCCGGCAGGATTCCTTGAATAACTCCAAGAGTCAGCAGCGAAGCGCCGAGGAGCCCCCAGGGGATAGTGCCCGGTGCCTTCTCCGGCATAAGAAGAGCAAGCGAAATGAGAGCAACCAAGCAGAGCCAGCTGAGAATTACACGCAGGAAAGTCACCGCTCCAAAGGGTTGCGCCACTCGATATATAACGTGTTTATCACGAGGTGGATAGAGCGACCACGGGATCGAAAAAGCTAGTAAAACACCTAGAAGCAGACCGTAAACATGGGTATCGGTACCGTAATAAATACGGCTGATGGGCGCTCCAAACGCCAACATAACCGTGCCGCTTGTTAAGGATGCAATGATAGCTATAAAGATAATGAGGCTGAATCGTCTCCACCGTCTGCCGAGGATAACACCCGCCGCCACCAGGAGAAGAGGCCAGAACAGATAGAACTGCTCTTCAACGGCAAGCGACCAAAAGTTCGTGAAAAGTTCGGGAGAAGTCTGAGCAAAATAGTCGTTACCGCTGAAAATAGAGAGCCAGTTAGATGAGAAGGTGCCTGCGCCAGTAAGTTGTCTGCCCAGATTGACCTGTATATCGCCGCCTATTGCTAGTGCGATGGGTCCGGTTACTAAAATGAGTAGCGCTATCGCAGGGAGGAGCCTGCGAGCGCGGCGCTTCCAGAAAAGGAACAGGTTAATGCGCCCGGTTATCGCCCCTTCACGGAGTAAGAGGGCGGTGATCAAATATCCCGAGATGACGAAGAAAATATCGACCCCGATCATACCGCCCGGCACCGCAGTAGGCCAGAGATGGTAAACAATTACCAAGAGTACGGCGATGGCCCTCAAGCCGTCGAGCCCGGGCAACATAAAAGAGCGGTTAGCCTCATGGGGACTGACCGCGGACGGAAAAAGTTGCTTCATGATGTGTTGTTACTCCGGGGTGATGAAAGAGTGAAGAAAAATACTGTTTACTAGTATAAAAGTTTATTTGTTAGATAGAGACGTTTGGAGCCATCGGGAAGTTTTGTGAAATTTAAGAAAAGCGGTTACCAGATATTTTGGTATCTATAAGGGTGTTGTGCTGGTACTTGAACGTTGATGGGGTTTTAGGACATAAGCAACATAGTGTCTCGATTCGTGCTGTACACCACATGCGATAATAGGGTAGAGATAACTGAGCTATTCGTAATTTTTGGAGGCAACAGAATGGTAGAAGCAACGCAGACTAAAATACGGCGGGTGGCGGTTCTCGGAGCATCGGGGCGTATGGGATCGGAAGCGGTCAAGGCTATTACCGATGCCCCCGATTTTGAATTAGTTGCCGCTTTAGGGCGTGAAGACTCTCTTGAAAAGCTCGTTGAAACCAATGCTGAGATTATGGTTGATTTGACCGTGCCGAGCGCTACCGAGACGAACGTCCGTTTTGCCGTAGAGCACGGGGTGCATGCTGTTGTGGGTACTACCGGCTGGACCGAAGAACGTGTGGAATCCTTGCGTGAGCTTCTTGATGAGCACCCGCAGGTGGGTGTGCTGATCGCCCCGAATTTTGCGTTGGGATCCATTTTGGCGACGGAATTTGCGGCTATGGCGGCACCGTATTTTGAATCGGTTGAGATTATCGAGATTCATCACCCCAATAAGGTGGATGCCCCTTCGGGAACAGCCGCTCACACAGCACGTCAAGTTGCGGCTGCGCGAGAGGAAGCTGGGCTTGGAAACAGCCCGGATGCTACCGAGAGCGATCCTCTGGGGTCTCGCGGCGGTAAAGTTGAGGGTATTAATGTGCATGCGGTGCGGCTTCGCGGCATGGTTGCGCATCAGGAAATTCTGCTGGGCGACCCCGGACAGCTTTTGACAATCCGCCACGATTCTTTCGACCGCGCATCCTTCATGCCCGGTGTGCTCTTAGGCGTTCGTCAGGTCGCGGCGCATCCGGGGTTGAGCGTTGGACTCGATAAGTATATGGATCTGTAGATCGTGCGGATACCGACTCCAATGACCTCTGAACAAGAAACGGTAAAACCCGTGCGGGGCGCCTCATGGCTGACATCGTTGAGATTATGGGTTGCGATTGCCTGTCTCTTATTAGTCTGTACCGTGCTTCTGCTGCCTCTGCCGCTGGGTATTCGTGCGTCAATACTGGGCGTGCTGATTTTTAGCGGAGTATTTATGCTGGTGGATGCGGGCGGTAAAGGTAAAATCTTTGCGGCGCTCACAGTGGCGCTCTTGGGGCTGTATCTGCTGTTTACGGCACAGCGTGGGGTCGTGCTCATTGCGTCGGGGAATATCCCAGGTATTCTGCTCGGAGCGGGACTATTGCTTTTGCCCGCAGTGGGTGCGTGGGCGCTTGTGCGCGAGGTGATATTTGGTGCGCGTATACAGCGAATGGCTCAGGAGCTTGATGTCCAGGGTAAACTTCCCGAAGATACGCTGCCGCGAAGTCCTTCCGGAAGGGTTGATCGTGAGACCGCTTCAGTAGAACTTGAAAAATTTGCCGATGTTCTCGAAGCAAATCCGGACAGCTGGGAAGCCTGGTTTAATCTCTCGTGCATGTACGATGTCTGCGGTGAACGTAAACGTGCCCGCGCCGCTATGCGAAATGCGATTTCTCTGCGCCGCGGTCGTGGTGTGACCGACCTGAAATAGCGTGTCTGTTAGGGGAGTCCATGCGTGTTCATGAAGAGTGCTTGAAGTTGTGTTTTGAGCTCAAGAACGCAGAATTCCATAAAAAGTGAAAATTTTTCGGGACAAAAGCAAAATTAATGTAGCGTAAGAATAGCTTAAGATAGTACTCTGGGGTGTATGGCTGAGAACGTGATGAACCCCGGTACTTTTGTAAACCCGCCTTTTGGGCGTCTGCTCACGGCGATGGTAACGCCCTTCGCTCAAGACGGATCTGTGGATGAAAAACAGGTTGCACACCTGGCGGAATACCTCATTGACAATGGTCATGACGGGTTGATTGTCTGTGGCACCACAGGAGAATACTCGACCATGACCGATGATGAGAACGAGCGAGTTTTCGCCATCGTCAAAGAAGCTGTAGGAGACCGTGCCTCTATTGTTGCTGGCGTGGGCTCGAACGACACCGCGCATACCATTGAGCTTGCCCGTCGCGCCGAAAAGGTTGGTGTTGACGGTTTGCTTGTGGTGACTCCCTACTATAACAAGCCCACTCAGCATGGCGTTTACGCGCATTTTAGCACCGTAGCAAAAGCCACCAGTACACCCATCATGCTCTACGATATTCCGGGGCGTGCCAGCATCCCGATTGCCCCCGACACCTACCGTCGGCTGGCAGAACTTGATAATATTGTTGCTGTTAAGGATGCGAAGGCTGACTTTGGCGCCGCAACCGACGTTATGGCAACCACAGATTTGCATTACTACAGTGGTGATGATGGTTTGACTCTGCCTTGGATGGCAGTAGGAGCCGTAGGCTTAGTTTCAGTTACCGCGCATGTGGCACCCATGCTCTTCCGTGAGCTTATTGATGCCGTTGTAGCGCAGGATCTTGTGAGTGCGCAGCGCATTAACCTGCAGCTTGTGCCCATTGTGAACGCCACCATGGGACGAGCCCCCGGCGCCGTTGCTGCCAAAGAAATCCTGGCTTGGCAAGGCGTTCTTGGCACACCTGTTGTACGCCTGCCTCATGTACTTTCCGAACCCGAAGTGGCGGAGTCTATCCGAGCGGATCTGCTTTCCTCCACTATCGCGCAGACTCTTAAAAACGCATAAGACTTTCTGCGGCTAGTTTCGGGCGGACCCAGCGTGACTCGTATGTAGCGAGAAGATCACGCGGGTCCGCTTTCCGTGCAGAAGCGGAACGTGAAGGCGTGGACCCCTCCTCTAGAGGCGAGATGCGTCCACGACCTTTAGCGAACGGACTCTCAGCCCCTCAAGCCGCATGAGCAGCACCCGCGAAGCAACCCGATACGCTTCAGAGTCTGATACTTACGGCGGGTGCGCCCTTAGACGACACGAAAAATAGAATCATAGAAAATAAGGAGATACGCATGAGCGTTTTTGAAAATGATCTGCCGGCGCCTCCCAAACTGCAGAAAGATACCCTGCGCGTGGTGCCTCTCGGTGGTCTGGGTGAAGTCGGTCGAAATATGACCGTCTACGAAATCAACGGCAAACTGCTGATTGTAGACTGCGGTGTGCTCTTCCCTGAAGAGTCCCAGCCCGGTGTAGACCTAATCCTGCCCGACTTCAGCTATGTGGTCGATCGCCTGGATGATGTAGTCGCCATGGTTCTCACTCACGGGCACGAAGACCACATTGGGGCGGTACCTTATCTGCTTAAGAAACGTCCCGATATTCCCCTCATCGGTTCCGAACTCACTCTCGCGCTGGTAGAAGCGAAGCTTGCCGAGCATCGCATCAAGCCTTATACGCTCACCGTAAAGGAACACCAGATCGAAAAATTTGGTCCTTTTGAATGCGAGTTCATCGCGGTTAACCACTCTATTCCGGATGCACTCGCCGTATTTATCCGAACCGCTGCAGGAACTGTGCTACACACCGGCGACTTTAAGATGGATCAGCTTCCACTGGATGGGCGCATCACCGACCTGCGTCACTTCTCGCGTCTGGGCGACGAAGGTGTGGATCTATTCCTGCCTGACTCCACAAACGCAGAGGTTCCCGGGTTTACACCCACCGAAAAAAATATCGGACCTGTTATATCGAGCGTATTCCGCGATGCGCCCAGCCGCATTATCGTGGCCTCGTTCTCCTCACACGTTCACCGCGTGCAGCAGGTGCTCGATGCCGCAGTCGAGCGCGGGCGCAAAGTTGTGCTGGTCGGACGCTCCATGGTGCGCAACATGACCATCGCTGAGAAACTGGGTTACCTCAAGGTACCTGAGGGCGTTCTTGTAGATTTGAAGAAGGTCGATGAATACCGCCCCGATGAGCTTGTACTCATGTGTACCGGTTCGCAGGGCGAGCCGATGGCAGCTCTGTCGCGTATGGCTAATGGCGATCACAAGGTTCAGCTTGAACCGGGCGACACCGTCGTGTTGGCTTCTTCGCTAATTCCGGGTAACGAAACCAGCGTGTACCGCATCATTAATGCCCTGATGAAACTTGGCGTGACTGTTGTGCATAAGGGCAACGCGAAGGTTCACGTTTCCGGTCACGCTGCGGCGGGAGAGCTGCTGTACTGCTACAACATTCTGGAACCGAAGAACGTGATGCCTGTTCACGGCGAGGTTCGTCACCTGATTGCTAACGGGGAACTGGCGAAAGAGACAGGTGTTCCCGAAGAAGGCGTGCTCCTGTGCGAATCCGGTACCGTTGTGGACCTCAAAGACGGCGTAGCGAAGATCGTTGGCGAAGTTCCCTGCGAATACTTGTACGTGGATGGACGTTCTGTCGGTTCGGTGACTGAGGACGATCTTAAGGCACGCCGCGTTCTGGGTGAAGAAGGATTCGTCTCTATCGTGACGGTCATCGATCGTGCTACCAAACGTGTGGTAACCGGGCCAGATATTCATGCCCGCGGTATCGCCGAAGACGATTCGGTCTTCGACGAGATCACCCCTAAAATTACCGCCGCCCTTGAGGATGCGCTTCACCGCGCGCCCGAGAAGGTGCATACGGTACAGCAGCTTCAGCAGATTGTGCGCCGTACCATTGGTGCATGGATCTCCCGCCGCCTGCGCCGTAAGCCCATGATCGTCCCGGTGGTCGTTGAGACTAAAACGGATGAGGAGCCTAGGCCGACGGTGCAGTGAGCGCATAGCCCACGGTAAAAGGCGGTGCGGGCACGCTCTGTGCGAACGCCCCCCGCACAATACATGACAAACGGGGCCGATAGCTGCTTGAGCGGTCGGTCCCGTTCCCGTGTACGGTAGCATATGAATACTATGGATGCGTATCACGTTCTTGCCCCGATTGCATCGGTCGCGAGAGAAAGACGGCATCTAGCCCCAAGCACATGGAAGGTTGCTAACCTAGTAAATATGGCTTCACGGAGTAATCAAGGGCGTAAAAGCAAAACCGGATCAGCCAAGAAAAACTCGGCACGCGGCTCCCGAGGCACGTCTAAGCGCGCGAACACCCCAGAAACCAACCCCGTAGCAAACGCTATTGCGAAAGTCTGGTTAGGCATTGCCCACACGGTGGGCGGCGCGGTGCGTGCTCTTGGGGTGCATCGCACAGATTTAGATCCACAGGCACGCCGTGACGGCGGAGCGCTCTTCATTCTGCTTTTCGGCGTTATTACGGCGGGGGTCGAATGGTATAGCTGGCGCGTCATATCCGCACCGGCCATTATTCATGCCCCAATTTCGGCATGGCACACCATGCTGGGCGGCGTTTTCGGTCAGGGTGCTATCTTGGTACCGATTCTGAGCTTTATCTTGGCATGGTGCGTTTTCCGTACGCCAGATGATGTTCGCCGCACCAATCGAGTCTCGCTCGGTCTGCTGCTTATCCTTATTGCAGCGTCGCTTTTCTTCGCGATGAATGCCGGATACCCCAGTTTTTCGGGCGGTTTTGAGGCTGTCTGGGCTGGGGGTGGCGCCATTGGTGCGCTTCTTGGACCTCTCATGCAGCGCATAGTATTTGTGCAGTGGCTCGTTATTCTGGCTCTCTTCGTCATGGGGCTCATGGTATTGACGGCTACTCCGGTGCGTCAGGTTATTCCGCGACTTACACATCTCGTTCGCATGGCCTTGGGCGAAAAGCCGGTTGCCTCCACCGATGACGACCCGACCATCGCATACCCGCAAGACGGCTATGATGCGGATTCCACGGCAGCGACTCAGACAGTCGATTTGAGTGCCTCGGAACATGATCGTAGCTATCTTTACGGTGATGAGGAAGAACGCCGTACGCCTCGCGGCGGTATCTTCGGGTCAATTAAGCGGTGGTTCGGATTCGGCCGTTCCCAACAGGCCGATCAGGGATTGGATGAATACGTTGGCGATGAGGCATTCGCCAGCCCCGTGGTTAATACTCATGAAGAGTTTTCCGCAACCTCTGCGGATGCCCCAGCGCCGCATTCTTCGGCATCGTCTCAGGGTAGGTTGAGCCGCCTGCCCAAACGCCGCACCGAGAACACCGTGTTCGATCATGAGGCTTCGGACGCGCCCTCGGCACGCCTGGCTCAGGCTCAGCGTGCCGCCGTTGAACACGGTCGTGTGGCACCAGATGCACTCTTTGATGTAGAGGCTTTTGATGACACATCGGTTCAGTCGGTTGTGCCCGCCGCATCCGAGCAGAATGTTGCGACAAAGCAGATAGCAAGCCCTCAGACGCAGCCTCCTCAACAGTCACAGCCGGAAGCAGTGCAGCAGCAAGGTACATCGGCTAAACCGCAGCAAAGTAGTGGTGCATCCCGCATGCCGCAGACGAAGCCGCAAGCTACGGTCAGCGGAACAGCGGCTGCCGGTACGGGGGCGTCACGACCCCTGCAAAACAACACGCGCACCGCGCATACCGAGCAGGCCCGCCCCGAACAATCCGTCGAGTCTTCGCAGGGCACTTATAACCTGCCCGCAGAACAGATGCTGGTGGCGGGTCCCCCTGCTAAGGAATCATCCGAAGTGAACGAACACGTGGTCGAAGCACTGACCAACGTTTTAGAGCAGTTTAAGGTTGATGCGGTTGTCACCGGATTCTCGCGCGGTCCGACCGTGACCCGCTACGAGATCGAGCTGGGTGCCGGGACGAAGGTTGAACGTGTGACCGCGCTGAGTAAGAATATCGCCTATGCAGTCGCCAGCCCGGATGTGCGTATACTATCGCCTATTCCCGGTAAATCGGCGATCGGTATTGAGATTCCAAATACTGACCGCGAGACGGTATCTCTGGGCGATGTCTTACGGTCCCCGCAGGCTCACTCGAACCCGCATCCGATGGTTATGGGCGTGGGCAAAGATGTCGAGGGCGGTTTTGTGCTTGCGAACCTGGCGAAAATGCCGCATATGCTGGTTGCGGGTGCAACCGGCGCCGGTAAGTCTTCGTTCGTGAACTCGATGATCACCTCGATTCTTATGCGTTCTACACCTGATCAGGTGCGTTTAGTGATGGTGGACCCCAAACGCGTGGAGCTTACCGCCTATGAGGGAATTCCACACCTGATTACGCCTATTATTACTAACCCGAAGAAGGCAGCGGAGGCGCTTCAATGGGTAGTACGTGAAATGGATGCACGCTATGACGACCTGGCGCATTACGGGTTTAAGCATGTGGACGATTTCAACAAGGCCGTACGCGAGGGTAAGATTCAGCCTGAGCCGGGGAGTAAACGAAAAATTCACGAGTACCCGTACCTGCTGGTTATCGTGGACGAGCTTGCCGATTTGATGATGGTTGCCCCGCGTGACGTTGAAGAGGCGATTGTTCGTATTACGCAGTTGGCGCGTGCAGCTGGTATTCACCTGGTGCTTGCAACTCAGCGTCCTTCGGTTGACGTGGTAACCGGTCTGATTAAGGCGAACGTTCCTTCGCGTATGGCGTTTGCGACATCATCGGTCACGGATTCGCGTGTGGTGCTGGATCAACCAGGCGCTGAAAAACTGATCGGTCAGGGCGATGCGCTCTTCCTGCCAATGGGTGCCTCGAAGCCGATGCGTGTGCAGGGTGCGTGGGTCTCTGAATCCGAGATTCATGCGGTTGTTGAGCACGTGAAGCAGCAGGCTCCGACAATTTACCGTGAAGATGTTATGGTCTCAGCCGCGAAGAAGCAGATTGATGAGGAAATCGGCGATGACCTTGATGACTTGCTCCGGGCGGCTGAAATCGTGATTACCACGCAGTTTGGTTCTACCTCAATGCTTCAGCGTAAACTCCGCATGGGCTTTGCGAAGGCGGGGCGCATTATGGATCTGCTGGAGTCTCAAGGCATAGTTGGTCCTTCTGAGGGGTCGAAGGCGCGCGATGTGTTGGTGCGCCCAGACGATCTGCAGAATACCTTGGCACGCATCCGGGGTGAAGAGGTGCCCGAACCCGTTGAGGAAACTTTTGAAGACCCGTATGCGCAAGCGGTGAACCCCGCAGAGCCTGCCGAATATGCGGTGGAAGAGAGCGATGAGGGCTCGGAGGACGCCTGGCAGCTCACGGGGCGATAACCCAAACAGTCGTATTCAAAGTAGTTCTCACACCCTAGAGAGATTCCCGCTTCTGCTGGCATATCGTGCTACGGAAGCGGGAATTTTTCTATTACTGCGAGCCCGAACAAGGATTTATCGGAATGCCATTCTTATAGGAACGATACCTCGTATACTGGAAAGATATGAGGCGAGGGCTACGCTCTGGGAGCTCCTTGCAGCCAACAACGAGTCGTTGGTACCAGACTGTAGAGACGAAGGGTAACAGTGAGTCAGGAATCAGCATCGGCGGTATCGCAGACCGAGCGTCATGTATCTAACTGGAATTTGCCGAATATTCTGACGGTTGTGCGTATTATTGCAGTTCCTTTTTTCGTTGTAGTGCTCCTTGCGGGCGGAACATTCGGAGCTGAAGATGTAGCACAGCGGTGGCTTGCTTTTGCCCTCTTTATCGCCGCGATGATTACCGACTGGGCGGACGGTTACCTGGCTCGAAGCCGTAACCTCATCACGAGCTTTGGGAAGATCGCTGATCCTATTGCTGATAAGCTCCTCACCGGTGCGGCGTTCATTACCCTTTCTTGGTTGGGCGAGCTGTGGTGGTGGGTAACCGCTGTAATTCTCCTTCGGGAGTGGGGAATCACCATCATGCGTTTTTTCGTTATCAAATACGGGGTTATGGCGGCAAATAAGGGCGGAAAGATCAAAACCGTTTTACAAACCATTGCTCTCGTGGTGATGCTCTTACCCTTAGGACTCCTCGGCGAGCCTTGGTTGGTTCCCGGATGGGTTCTTATGGCGGCGGTAACCGCTATTACCGTCTGGACAGGGGTAGTTTACGTGCGTGATGCCCATCAGCTTCGCCAGACATGGCTGGCGCAGCATCCCGCACAGTCATGAGGCTGGGGACGGTTCTAGATGGAGTGTCCCGGTATTTTATACGCCGGATATATCTCGTTGGGAGGAGTACTTATGGATGTACTCAAAACGGTACCGCATAGTGCGAAGGAAGCCTCTCAGATGCTTCACGATGCGTTGGTCGGTACAGGCCTGACAATCGCCACGGCGGAATCCCTCACCGGGGGAGACGTCGGGGGTACTATCTGCACCGTTGCAGGAGCCTCGGAATACTACCGCGGCGGGGTTATCTCATATGCGAGCGCGGTCAAGGCATCCGTTTTAGGCGTAAACGAGGAGCTTTTAGCTAAGAATGGTTCCGTTGATCCGGAAGTTGCCCGGCAGATGGCGCAGGGAACCGCACGAATCTGTGGAGCTGACTACGGGGTTTCGACCACTGGAGTTGCAGGGCCAGAGCCGCACGATGGTAAGCCCGTTGGTACCGTATTTTTGGGTGTGCACACTCCAGAGGCAACCTATGCCGTACAGCGGCACTATGAGGGGGATAGGGTACAGATTCGCGCCTCGGCAACGGCGGATGCAATTCTCCTGCTGACCCAGGCTGTGCACGGTGCTAAGGACGCATCGTAGCCTTATCTAGAGGTCAGCTGAAGTATCTTTTCACGGGATACTTTAATCAAGTTTCCAGGAATTTCCCAGGTACATGGGAATAAAACTATAGCTTGGTAAGTTTGAATATATACTAGCTAGGCTCATATAAACGGTACAGTACCCGAGGCTAGCCGAGAACTAAAAAATGAGTTAGGCTTAATAACTGTAAGAACCGAACACTGGTTGACCTACGTACGAGGAGAAACAACGCATATGACCAAGAAGCGTGTATCTATTAATGGTATTACCCGGTGGAAAGAAATTAACCCAGCTCCGCAGCAGGTAGCTCCCGTTGTGGAAGAGGCAAAGACTGTACCTCTGCGCCAGGCTATTGGCGAGGTTCTTCGTGACGTTCGTCAGCGCCAGGGTCGTACCCTACGCGAGGTTTCACAGAGCGCACGTGTTTCCCTGGGTTATCTCAGCGAAGTTGAGCGTGGGCAGAAGGAAGCTTCTTCGGAGCTTCTGGCATGGATTTGCCAGGCGCTTGATATCCCGATGTACCAGATGCTCCGTGAAGTCGCCGACCGTATGGCAATTCTAGAGGGCGTACATGTTCCGGATACCGTTCCCGCCGAGCTTGCTGAGCAGTACCGTAACGATTACATGATGGCTTCGCTCTAAGAGACCTATGTGAGCGAACCGCGCATCCGTTATGATGCGCGGTTCGCTTTTTTTATGCACTGACAACGGTAGAGGTCTACCTTCATAGGGGACTCTGATTGAAGCATTCTCGTAATTTTTTCTCGGACGTGCCCTGAAACAGGAGAGCGTAAGGAGGTACGATGAAACTCAGCGAGTTTTGGACAAATATGGACTACGAATTCGGTGCTGGATATGCCCGAGTTTTGGCGGGCGATTTGGTGCTTGGGTCGCTTGGGAATATGACGGCTTTAGAGGCACTTGAAGCTGGGGTTGCGCCGAAGGATGTTTGGCTTGCGGTCTGCGAGACACAGGATATTCCGGAGGTTCGCCGTTTGGGACCCGACCGTGAACCGCGCAGGTAGCCGGAATCCATGAATTGCTGCGGAATAAGTCCGGTTTTAGGGGCTGTTGAGATACCACATGGGGAGACTCTGAGATGGGCACGGCGAGCATAAATTCGAAAAAATTTGCCGAAAATTTGTGCGATTTATAGGATTTTTGTTCGAGTCATGCTAATCTATCCACAGAGTAAAAATATCTGTACTTTCTGGGGGATTTTTCCACATTCTTCCGCCGCCGGTCTTAAAGTGTCAGGCGGACTTCGTAGAGTAGTGTGCAGAGGGTGGCGAGAAGCACCTCCCGAAGAATCATTGAGACCTTCTATTGATAGAACGAGGTAACTAATCGTGGCAAAGAACAGCAAGGCACAGGGCGTCGCTCGTGTTCCTGAAGAAGGCCGTGCTAAGGCACTTGAAGCCGTAATGGCTAAAATCGACAAGGATTATGGTAAAGGCGCGATTATGCGTCTAGGCGATAAAGAGACCGTGAAAACGGAGGTTATTTCAACCGGCGCTATCGCTTTGGATGCTGCTCTCGGTATTGGTGGACTGCCTCGCGGCCGTGTGATCGAAATTTATGGTCCTGAATCTTCCGGTAAGACCACTGTCGCTCTGCACGCTGTAGCGAATGTGCAGAAAGCGGGCGGTATTGCGGCGTTTATTGATGCTGAACATGCGCTCGACCCGGTCTATGCTGCTAAACTCGGCGTTGACACCGATGCCCTCTTGGTATCGCAGCCCGATACTGGGGAACAGGCACTTGAAATTATGGATATGCTGGTTGGCTCCGGCGCTGTAGATATCGTTGTGGTCGACTCTGTAGCGGCTCTCGTTCCCCGCGCCGAGATTGACGGCGATATGGGTGATTCTCATGTGGGTCTGCAGGCTCGTTTGATGAGCCAGGCTCTCCGTAAAATTACAGGTCGCCTGGCATCCACCGGCACTACAGCAATCTTCATTAACCAGCTTCGTGAGAAGATCGGCGTGTTCTTTGGTTCTCCCGAAACCACGACCGGCGGTAAGGCTCTGAAGTTCTACGCCTCGGTGCGTATCGATATTCGACGTATTGAGACCCTAAAGGACGGGGCGAACCCCATTGGCAATAAAACCCGTGCCAAGATCGTGAAGAATAAGATGGCTCCGCCCTTCAAACAGGCCGAGTTCGACATTCTGTATGGTGAGGGTATCTCTGTCGAAGGCGGTATTCTTGACCTCGCGGTAGAGCATGACATCGTCAAGAAATCTGGCGCCTGGTTTACCTATGATGGTGAACAGCTGGGGCAGGGGCGCGAGAACGTGCGTAAACTGCTCAAGGATAACCCGGAACTAACTGAAGAACTACAGTATAAGGTCCTCGTAAAACTCGGAATTATTGATCCTGAAGGTGAGCAATCTTCGGAAGAGGCTGAAGCCACATCGGTTGAAGCCGATCCTCTCGACGAGCTCGCAGAAGAATTCTAAATAAGATGGCGTGTGCCGCGCATCCACGATAGATAGCCTAGCTTTGAGGATACGCGGCACACGCTCTAGCATATCTGCGAACACTACAAACCTTTGAGGCGTTGTACCTACAGGATTACAGCATCGAACCAGCACAGGAAGGCGGCATGGGTAACGATTGGTTGGCGGATGCCTGGGGTGATAACCCGTTGAGTGATCCTGCGATTTCTGACGCTGAAAAAACTTCTGATACTGCAGAGGACAAAGCCACAGGATTTTCTGATTGGCATCCCGCCGCACACGGATATGTGGAAGACAAACCCGACCCCGATTCTGCACCCTATCGTTCTTCCCCATCGCGCTCGTTCCCACGCACACGAGGGGGAGGGGCGGCAGCTCAACATGATGCAGAAACCCGTACACAAAACGCTTCGTCAAAACCCTCAGTAGGGCGTACATCGGGCGCCCGTAAGAAGCGTCGAAACCCGGACTGGAAAAAAGGATTCCGGCGCCCCAAGAACACCGAAAAATCCCCTTTCGCCCCGGCTATTGGGGCTCATCGTGCAGAGGAAGAACATCCAGAAAAAGTACGGAAGAAGAAACGGTCATCAGGCCCATTATTTCGTGAGGGGAGTGCCCTCAACGAACCTTTGAACACCGAAGAAGAAGCTCTCATTCGAGGTATCGCTGCCGAAGAAAAGACGAATGTTCCGGGCACCAATCGCTCAGGACGTTGGAAACAGCGCGAAGAGCCAGATCCGTACACGCAAGCAAAGACTCTGGTTTATAATCAACTGGCGTATTCCGCTAAATCCCGCGCGCAGCTGCATAAAAAACTTGCCGATAAAGGGTTTGAGGAAAGTCTTATAGAGCCGCTACTCGATAAGTTTGAGGCGGCTCACCTGATTGACGATGCCGAGTATGCGCGTTCCTTTGTGGAACAGCGGGGAAAACATAAGAAGCTTTCCCGAACCGCTCTGCGCCGTGAACTCAAAGAGCGAGGAATTACCGGAGAACTTGCTGAAGATGCGCTCGCTGCACGCACAGATGAAGATGAACGTCAGGACGCGACGGAGCTCGTGCGCAAAAAACTGCGTCCTTCCATGAACTTCTCAGATCGTACCGAGAAGGAGAAAATCATGCGCCGGCTAGTAGGTATGCTGGCACGTCGAGGATATTCTTCATCTGTAGCGTTTTCGGTGGTAAAAGAAGAAATCGAGAGGTACCGCAGCGAGCAAGAAGAAGACTGTTGAGTATTCTTCATCAGAAGAGTATCCAGCGGATCCAGCAACAGATAAGAGGTAATCTATGCAGCCGTTACAAGAACTTCGTGCCAGGCGTATGATCGCCCAGCTCCTCGCCCCAAGCGCAGCGCATCGCGATATAGGGGTAGACGCTGACACTCTGTACCAAGAGACAAGCGCCCCGATACATGTGTTAAATCATCTCTACGCTGTTCAGGGGCAAAATTACAATGCCGGTGTGCGCGCCATTGCGCTACGAGCTGCGTGCAGTGCTGAAACAGTTCTTGAAGGCATTCACGACTACAGCATTGTGCGTTCGTGGCCCATGCGCGGGACACTCCACTTTTTGACTCTCAATAGTGCAGATTCGCTGTATGCTGCTGTCGCCGGCCGAGGCGCGAAGCCTCAGCCCGCCTATATGCGTCAATGTAACTTTACGCTCAAAGACTTCGAACGGTGGCGTGAGCACCTTCATGACGCTTTACAAACCAGGGGACATCTTGAGCCGCTCACCCGCACTGATCTCTACACCATTCTGTGCGAATACGGCTATAGCGGGCCAAGTTCGCGACGTAGTCACCTCATTCGGCTCTACGGCGGTGAGGGCACGGTTCTCCAGGGGCCGCTTCGGGAAAAAGAAGAAAGCTTCGTGCACCGTGACTCCATACCTGTGCCCCGCACAAAATACGAGCGAAAACAGGCACTGGCTGAACTGGGTACACGTTATATATGCGGTCACGGGCCGGTGACCGCGGAGGATCTGCGCTGGTGGGCTGGGATTACAATAACCGATGCCCGGTATGCATTTGAACATGCTCGCCGTACCCAGACTATTGTGCTGGGTGGACAAGAATATGCGGTAGGTTCCTGGCAAGAAGGCGTTACCCGTTCGGAGCTCAGAGATGCACTCAACCGAGAGCTTAGCCTCCCGGCCTTCGACGAGTACCTGCTGGGGTACGCCGATAAGAGTTTTGCGTTGCGTGAGGAACTACGTCCGCAGGTTCTCACCTGGAACGGAATTAGTTGGGATTTTACGCTTGCCGCCGGTGAGGCAACTGGACGTGCCGTCTAATCTACTTTTCGAGGTTCTTACCGTAATCGCCAAGGCGCTGGATGAGATCGTAAAGCGCGGGGTCTTGAGTGTTCCCAAGAGTAAGCAGGATGCGCATCAGCTCAACACCCTGGCGGCAAATGCGGGGAAGAACCCGCGCCCGAGCTCCGTCGGCGTAAAGTTCCAAAAGCGTACACACCGTAATAGCTGCGCACACCGCGATGTCTTCTGCAAGCCTGGCATCTAAAGGTATTTCACCGAAGAGGACCGTATAAAATTTAGGAAGCTCCTGTTCCCTGTCTACCCGGTAAAGCGGGTACTGGGGCGACGAGGGAAACCCGAGCATCGCCTCCACAAAAGGGAATCCGCGATGGTGAATACAGGTTCCCTCCGTATCAAAGGCGCGGGTGCCGATACCGCGAGAAGGTGCCGTATCGGCAGGGGAGTACAGCACGTTATGCGGCGAAAAATCTCCCGACGAGAGCATATAGACCTGCCCGCGGCTACGTTTAAACTGCTCGGGTACCGGCGGGCGTTTGAGGAAAAATGGCTGAGTAATGCGATGGAACCGGAAGATTAGTTCTTGGAGATCGTTTGTAGGTTCTTCTACATCTTCGCTCCGTTCTGCTGGGAGATCGGGATATAGGCGTTGAAGCCCCTTCTCTGCGAGTTTCGGGGAGGGCATCGCCCCCGGGAACTGTGCCCTGCGGTCTGCCTTCGCGAGCGACGCGCGATATTGATCGACGGTGTCGTCAAAAATTCCTTGTCGGGCGAATTCACCCCACACTGCCGCGTAAGCCGCAAAAGCGCGTGCCGTATTGTTCTGGTTGAAAAGCTGCGTGGAGGTATCAGCTATGAGGGAGTTTGCAACGGGTACCGACCCTTCAAAAACCACGTCTTCGAGTGCTAAGCAGCGTAAGTCATCATCAACACCGTAGAGGGCAGGGTAAATATCTGGAACCATCTCATCGAGGGCAACTGCACCGTATTTTTCCCGAAGGTATCCAAAACCGCCTGCGTTAGTCGCCGAATCTCCGCGGCGATAACGTTTTAAGATGACAGATTCGGGCTGCCAGGGTGTATGCGGGTTAGATCCATAGCGTACTCGCAGCACTACCGAGCGCATTCCGGTTGAGAGAATCGTCAGCGAGAGCGGAATCCGATCTCCGATAGCCGGTAGGGTTGCCGCCCACGAAAGCATCTTGAGAACACTGACCCGGAACGCCTCAGAATCGGCGGGGGAGTGCGTGGGCGCGGGATGGTATTCCGCGATGGCACGCTCAAGAATAGTCGCGAGGGGATTATCAGGATATTGGCCGGAAGAATTACTAAGGGATACCTGCATAGAGCCATTATCCACCATCCGCTACCCTAATGGCGTGAGCATGACCCTAAATGATTTTTCTGCTGAATCCGCAACGTCCGCCGAAACTCCCCGAACCTATGAAGTTCGCACCTTTGGCTGTCAAATGAACGTTCACGATTCTGAACGTATGTCTGGTTTGCTAGAAGCGAACGGGTATGTACGCGCTGCCGAGGGGGAAGAACCCGACCTCGTGGTGTTTAACACATGCGCGGTGCGCGAGAACGCATCAAATCGTCTCTACGGACATTTGGGACAGTTGGCCTCCGTGAAGCGGCGCCACGAAGGCATGCAAATTGCTGTAGGCGGATGCTTGGCCCAAAAAGACCAGAACACTATTATCGAAAAAGCCCCCTGGGTAGATGTCGTGTTCGGCACCCACAATATTGGCTCGCTCCCCACGCTCCTTGAACGCGCCCGCCACAATCACGAAGCGCAGGCGGAACTGCTCGAATCGCTTGAGGTGTTCCCCTCGACCCTGCCCACGAAACGCGATCATGTGTACTCGGGCTGGGTGTCAATCTCCGTAGGATGCAACAACACTTGTACCTTCTGCATCGTGCCGTCACTGCGCGGTAAAGAGAAAGACCGCCGACCTGGCGATATCCTTGCCGAAGTTCAGGCGCTCGTCGATGACGGTGCGATCGAAGTAACTCTGCTTGGGCAGAACGTGAACTCCTACGGCGTGGAATTTGGGGACCGTCAGGCATTCTCCAAACTATTGCGCGCCTGCGGTGATATTGAGGGGCTGGAACGAGTACGGTTCACATCACCGCATCCAGCTATGTTCACCGACGACGTGATAGAAGCGATGGCAGAAACCCCGAACGTCATGCCTGTTCTGCATATGCCACTTCAATCGGGATCGGATAAGGTGCTCAAAGACATGCGCCGCTCATACCGATCCAAGAAATTCTTGGGTATTTTAGAGAAGGTGCGCGAGCGCATTCCGCACGCTGTCATTACCACCGATATTATCGTGGGATTCCCCGGTGAGAGCGAAGAGGACTTCCAGGATACGCTGCGTGTGGTGGAGCAGGCGCGGTTTTCGTCAGCGTTTACCTTCCAGTACTCAATTCGTCCCGGCACCCCGGCGGCGACTATGGAAAACCAGATTCCAAAAGATGTTGTGCAAGAGCGCTACGAACGCCTAGTGGCTCTGCAGGACCGTATTGCGGGCGAAGAGAACCGTAAACAGCTGGGGAAGACCGTTGAGCTGATGGTTGTCGCAGAGTCCGGACGTAAAGCGCAGCAGACGCATCGTCTGGCGGGCCGCGGACCGGATCAGCGCCTCGTACATTTTTCGGTGCCCGCTGGATGCGAAGAGCCTCGCCCTGGAGACATGGTGACCGTTCCTATCACTGAGGCAGGGTCATTCCATCTGATTTCAGATCCCACCGCTGAGCAGTATCAGCTTCGCCGCACCCGAGCCGGGGACGCCTGGGACCGTTCACAGGCTGAATCCTGCGGTGCCGGAACTACCCAGGCTTCGGGCGGTCCTGTGGGACTTGGCATGCCTACTATTGGGCCTAAGTCTTAGATACTGCGGGGCGTGCGTGTGGCCTTATATTATCTGTAGACCCGTACAATAGACCCATGACGTACCCCTTAGAGCCTCCTATTATCGCTATTGTCGGTGCCACTGGTACCGGTAAGAGCGCGCTCGCAACTGCTCTTGCCCGGCATCTTGGCGGTGAATGCGTAAACGCGGATTCCATGCAGTTCTATCGCGGTATGAATATCGGAACTGCCAAGATTACCGCTGAGGAAATGCAGGGGGTTCCTCACCATCTGCTCGATATTTTGGATATCACGCAGGAAGCCTCGGTAGCGGAATTTCAGCATCAGGCTCGGCAGCTCTTTGCAGATATTAGAGCGCGCGGTAAGTACCCTATTCTGGTGGGCGGATCCGGTCTCTATGTTCGGGCAGCTCTTGATAAACTCGAATTTCCCGGTACGGATTCGGCAGTACGGGCTCGGTTGGAGCAGGAAGCCACCCAGCAGGGGATCGGTGTTTTGCGCACACGCCTGGCTCAGGTCGATCCTGACTCTGCGGCGCGTGTTCACGACGGGCGGCGCGTTATCCGTGCCCTCGAAGTTTTTGAGGTGACGGGGCGTCCCTTTTCTGCCTTCATGCCAGTACGCGAATATGTCTCACCCGCCATACAGATTGGGCTGGATATGAATCGTAAGCGTCTGCACGAACGCCTGTACCGGCGGGTGGTGAACATGGCGGAATCAGGGCTTTTAGACGAAGTACGAACGCTGGAACAGCATGGTCTACGCGAGGGAAAGACCGCCTCACGTGCCATCGGGTACGCCCAGTTTTTGAAGGTTTTGGATGCGCAGACTACCGCCCCCGCCCCCGCGTTGAGCGCGACGTATACTCTGCACGATGCGATCGAAGACACCGCGACGGCAACCCGACAATTTGCGCGCCGTCAGATAACCTGGTTTCGCGGGGACGACCGCGTACACTGGTTTGACGCCGAATCGAAGAACCTGCTCAGCCAAGCGCTTGAGGTCGTGCACCAGGCGAGCCAAGGCTGTAAAGGACCGAAACCCGCTTAAGCAGCGCATCCTCTGCGGTAAACCGGTAGAATTTACAGAGATTTAGTCACGAAGAACGAAGGGTAGAGAACGAGCATGACCGATGGCGTATCCACGTGGGGAGAACTAGCCGGGCGTACTCTGACAAAGGGGCATGGAACGGGTAATGACTTTATATTTCTGACCGACCCAGCCTCTGAGATCCCGCTCGATGCTGACCTCATCGCGCGTGTCTGCGATCGTCATTTTGGAATCGGTGCCGACGGCTTTATCCGTGCAGCGTATACCGAAAATTTCAGGACCGGGCAGAATATGCTGGAAGAGCATCCAGACGCTATCTGGTTTATGGATTACCGCAATGGTGATGGCTCGATCGCCGAAATGTGCGGGAATGGTGTGCGTGCCTTCGTCGATTACTTGCGTACTGAGGGAATGATTGACCTTGAAGTGGGTGAGACCGTCAAGATTGCTACGCGAGGCGGCGTCAAAATCGTGGCGCGCACTGAAGAAGGATATGCCATTGATATGGGTCCGTGGAGTTTTATCCACGGAGACACAGCACGCGAAAGTGGTGAAGATTCGCATGTTTCGGCGCGTGGGCTGATGACTCCACGAGCCGGTCTGTCGATTTCGATGGGTAACCCCCACACCGTGGTAATGCTGGGTCAGGAAGGAAAACTGGACGGGCTCGATCTGAACAGCCAACCACAGGTAAATCCAGCACCCGAAAAAGGGACTAACGTTGAGTTTGTGGTTCCGGTTGATCTAGAAACATCCGACGAGAATAAAAATGTTGGAGCCATCAGGATGCGCGTATACGAACGCGGCGTGGGTGAGACTCTATCCTGCGGGACTGGTGCATGCGCGGCCGCTGCGGCAACCCGTTTTTGGGGCGGCGAAGAGGCGCCCGATGAATGGCTGGTTCATGTTCCCGGCGGCACGCTCGCAGTAACCTTCGTTCTAGGCCCCGACGACCTCGAACACGTCGTTCTAGCAGGGCCAGCTCAGACGGTTGCCAAGATTGAGCTCCTCTAACCCAGGATTTTTGAGAACTTATGCCCGTCAATCTTCTTCTGAAGCGAAGAAGCTGGCGGGCATTATCGAGTGAGCATCCACCTGAAGCCTTTAAGAATCTTTGGAAGAACGTACAACCTCCAAGATACGGAAGCCCTTCGACATGGCATATCGAGATACCGAAAACTCGGGTCCAAAACGTTCGGTGAGCTGCGCATCCAGCCATTTTTGCAGGGAATCAGAACCCAAATTCTTTTGAACGACAAGATAAGCCGCGCCGCCGGGGGCTAGCCGCGGAAGCCACGTGAGCAGAATATTGTGCAAAACCTCTTTACCCACGCGAATCGGAGGATTGGACCAGATAGTATCGAAACGTAACGTGGGATCTATCTCATCGGGGGTGCTCACCGAGACGTTATGCAGCCCCAAAGCGCGGGCATTCTGTTCCGTGAGCGAAAGCGACCGGGAATTGACGTCAATCCCATAAACCTCAGATTGCGGAGCAAGCATAGCTAAAGATAACGCGATGGGTCCCCAGCCGCATCCAATATCGAGCATATATTTTCCGTGCGGCTCAGGTACCTGCGCGAAAAGAACCGCAGTTCCCTTGTCTATTCCCGAAGGACTAAAAATACCGTTCGCGGTCGTCACGGAAACCTGACGACCCGCCAACTCAACCTGAACCCTTCGAGGTTTGAACTCGGCTTCGGGAGACGAGGAAAAATAATGCTGTTCGCTCATGAATCCAGTGTACCCGGATGCGCTCCGCATCATCGCTGCTACGCTGATGCGCCCACAGCGAGAGATAACCGAAAACCGCGACAACTGTGGCATGCGACCGCTAAAATAGAGGAACATATGAAATTAACAGATACCTCTTTTTCCAGCGAAAAGTTGCCCAGTGATGAGCAGCTACGCCGAACCGTAGAACGAGTCCTGGGTCATGCAGACGCAGCGGCACAGACCACTATCTACCCCGAAAGCACCGGTAGCACCGCACAACGCCGCGTGCTCGATACCCGTGCCCGAGAAATTTCCGATAATCAGCGGGAACACTCAGAATTTGACGGCGAGCAGGAAGACCTCGCCGAACGCCGCGCATTACGCCGAGTCGCCGGACTCTCCACCGAACTCGATGATGTGACCGAAGTCGAATACCGTCAGCTGCGCCTAGAACGCGTGGTTCTCGCCGGGCTATGGACCGAAGGGACCGTCGAAGATGCTGAGAACTCCCTGCGAGAACTCGCTGCACTCGCCGAAACCGCAGGATCTGAAGTGCTGGACGGGCTAGTTCAGCGCCGCCTCAAACCAGACCCCGGAACTTTTCTTGGCTCAGGAAAAGCCCTCGAACTCAAAGACATTGTTGAGGCAACCGGTGCTGATACCGTGATCGTCGATTCTGAATTAGCACCCTCACAACGACGAGCCCTCGAAGATATCGTCAAAGTCAAAGTGATCGATCGTACCGCCCTGATTCTAGACATCTTTGCTCAACACGCGAAATCTCGTGAAGGCAAAGCACAGGTCGAACTTGCCCAACTCGAATACATGCTTCCGCGTCTGCGCGGCTGGGGCGCATCCCTGTCACGCCAGGCAGGCGGGCGTGCAGCATCCGGTGAAGGTATTGGTTCACGCGGACCTGGTGAAACCAAAATTGAGATGGATCGCCGCCGTCTACGTGCCCGCATGGCAAAACTCAAGCGCGAAATAGCCGCTATGGCGCCCGCACGTGAGACAAAACGCCTAAGCCGTAAACGCAACAGGGTACCCTCGGTTGCTATCGCGGGGTATACGAACGCAGGTAAGTCGTCGTTGCTGAATCGTCTGACCGATGCCGGTGTTCTGGTGGAGAACGCTCTCTTCGCAACCCTGGATCCGACCGTGCGCAAAGCACAGACTCCGGACGGCATCGGCTATACACTTTCGGACACTGTAGGATTCGTGCGCTCGCTACCCACCCAGCTCGTGGAAGCATTCCGTTCCACGCTCGAAGAGGTAGCCGATGCAGACGTGATTCTGCATGTGGTAGACGCATCTCACCCAGACCCTGAGGGGCAGATTCGCGCCGTACGTGAGGTTATCGCAGATTTAGATGCTCGCCGTATACCCGAGATTATTGTGCTCAATAAAGCGGATGCGGCTGATCCCTTTATCCTCGAACGCATGCGACAGCGCGAACCGAACCACGTCATCGTCTCGGCGCGCACAGGGGAGGGCATTGACGAACTCAAGCAGAAGATTGCGGATACAATTCCGCGGCCATCGCTTGAAGTTAAATTACTGATCCCCTACAACCACGGTGAAGTTATTTCCCGTCTTCATGCTTGGGACGCTGAGATTAAAAGTACTGCGTTTGTCTCAGATGGAACCTTTGTCACCGCTTTGGTGCGTGAGGATGTTGCCGCAGAACTCTCTGACTATGTGATCGACGGCGAGATCCTTGAAGTGCTTGAATTGGAGCTTCAAGACTCTGCCTCTGAACCCGAAAACGTCTGTGAACTCGCGTGATGAGAGCGTGAGCGCCCCATGACCGATAATATTACTGCGCCCACCGGAGCGGAGCTTGAAACTCTGCCCGGTGCAAAACCCGTGTTAGATTTGCTCGATCGTGCGATTGAAAAAACGGGCGGGCAAAAACGCTTCGGACAACGTAGAATGGCAGCCCATGTTGCGCAGGCTTTCGACCTTGAGCGGCATCTCCTCGTGCAGGCAGGCACCGGAACCGGTAAATCCCTCGGGTATTTGGTGCCAGCCCTGCACCATGCGGGTGCAAGTACAAAACCCATTGTTGTGGCGACCGCAACCCTGGCCCTCCAAGCGCAGATCGTAAAACGAGACCTTCCAAAACTTATGGAGGCACTCTCTTCTGAGCCCGAATCTGAAAATCAGGTCGCAATCCTCAAGGGCAGGAACAACTATCTATGCCTGCACAAACTCGACGGCGGATACCCCGAAGAGGAACCCGATACCCTCTTCGACATGCCTCAGCATAGTACGTCTCGCATCGGTGAAGAGGTGCTGCGGCTCAGGTCATGGGCGGAAAAAACCGAAACCGGTGACCGCGACGAACTTAAACCCGGTGTATCGGATCGTGCCTGGGCGCAGGTATCTGTGAGCGCCTCAGAGTGTTTGGGAAAACGCTGCCCCCTCGTTGAGGAGTGCTTTAGTGAGCGGGCGCGCCAAGAAGCATATGAAGCCGATCTCGTGATTACTAATCATGCGCTGCTTGCCATCAACGCTTTTGAAGGTTTAGGTGTACTTCCCGAACACGATATCGCTATTATTGACGAGGCGCATGAGCTTGCAGACCGCGTGACCGGTGCGGTGACGGATTCCCTTTCTGCTTCCTTAATTAGGCGTGCCGCTCGCGATATCCGCAAGAACTCCAAAGCAGACTCCAGCGCGCTTGAACAAGCCGCCGGTTCTTTAGAAACCGCATGTGAAGGTGTTTCTGAGGGCTTGATAGAAAGGCTCGAAGGGCGACTTCTGAACGCACTCGCGGCTGTAGCCGATGCCGCACGGGCGGCGCTTTCCGACTCTAAGAGCGACAATAAAGAGGCGGATGCCGGGCTTCAGATGGCTCGTTCACGTGTCTCTGAGGTACACGATGCCGCAACGCGTATGCTGGAGTCTGCCGAACATCGCGAAGTGCTGTGGTTATCACGCCAGGGTGGTTGGGAAAACGGACGATATACCGCAGCTTCCGATCAGGATCCCGCCACACTCCACGTTGCTCCTTTGAACATTGGAAGCCGTTTGCGTGAGGGGCTTTTTGAGGACCGTACCGTTATTCTTACGAGTGCAACCCTTACCGTGGGTGAATCCTTCGATGCGGTAGCAGGTGCCCTAGGGTTAGCGGGGCCGCAGGCTCCGCGCTGGGAAGGTCTTGATGTGGGCTCTCCTTTTGATTATCCACGGCAGGGAATTCTGTACGTGGCTTCCGACTTGCCCAAACCGAGCTTTGGCGTGAATCCTCAGCAGCTCGAACGATTACGCGAATTATGTGAAGCTTCTGGTGGTGGGGCTCTGGGGTTATTCTCGTCGAAGCGAGGTGCCGAGCAGGCGGCTGAATATGTACGTCAGCACACGGATTTGAATATTCTCTTGCAGGGAGAGTCCTCATTGCGGGCTCTTGTCGAGGAGTTTACTGAAGATATAAATGCTTGTCTTTTCGGCACCATGAGCCTTTGGCAGGGAGTGGATGTTCCCGGAGACTCCTGTCGTCTGGTACTGATGGACCGTATACCGTTCCCGCGCCCAGACGATCCTCTCGCTCAAGCGCGTACCCGTGCCGTGGTAGAAAAAGGCGGGAATGGGTTTATGGCTGTTTCGGCATATCATGCGGCAATCCGCATGTCTCAGGGAGCAGGGCGATTGATACGTTCCGTCCACGATCGCGGGGTAGTTGCGATCCTTGACTCTAGGCTGGCGACTCAGCGATACGGTGGGTACCTGATGCGGGCGATGCCTAACCTTTGGACCACCCAGGATAAGAATGTTGTTTTGGGTGCTTTAGAACGGCTCTATCAGAGTATTGACTAAAAGCAATAAGATACGCGGGTTTAATACACGTTGTATTCCGGTACTGGTACCGAGACATAAACGTAGCGAAGCGTCCATAGATGTAATGTGGGAAAGGGAGGGTACCGTTCGACGGCACCCTCTCTGATGTATTGTGCGTTTATGGCTGCCTATAGTAATTAGTTAGTCTATCGGGGCAACTCGGATACGGTTCCCATCTAGATCACTTGCTACGAAAGTCATCCCAAATACATCACGATGGGGCTCTTCCAATATGACAACCCCTTGTTCCACCCAGGCTTGGTACTGCGTGAGGATTTCTGCATCGGAGCCCTTGAGATTTATACATACCTCAGACGTACGTGTTGAAGTTTCATGAAGAGTATTGCTTGCTCCGGTCCACAACGCTAGCGAGACTCCCGGCGCTAAATCCATGGTGACATAGCGTGGCGAGGTAAAACTGACCTCAAGATTTAGAATGCTCGTATAGAAGGACACTGAGGCCTCGATATCCGATACATAGACAATAAAAACGATCTCACGGTCAATCATTGTGCTGTTGTTCCTTCTGGACATGAGACGGTTGAATACGCAGGAACGGAACCTCTAGCGCGTGTCTTTTGAGAAAAACGCGCGCAGTTCAGAAGGTCCCTGTTAGATGCTTCGCAGAACAGAAACTACTTTACCCATCACCGTGGCGCGGTCGCCGAGTATGGGCTCATATTGGGAATTTCGGGGGAGCAGCCAAGTATGACCATCTACTTGGCGGAATACTTTGACGGTCGCTTCGTCGTCAAGAAGAGCCGCAACAATATCTCCATTATCGGCGGTGTGTTGTTCACGTACAACAACCCAGTCACCGTCGCATATGGCGGCGTCAATCATCGAATCCCCTTTGACGCGAAGCATGAAAAGCTTCCCACTGCCCACGAGCTGGCGGGGGAGAGAGAGAACATCCTCAACGGATTGCTCAGCCGTAATAGGACCACCAGCAGCAATGCGACCTACGAGGGGCACGGGAACCATATCCTCATCGCTCACCTCAAATGTAGGCAGCTCCGGAAAATGGGCTGAAGCGCCCTCAGACTCTATATCGTCAAGAATCTCGATGGCACGCGGTAGTTTTGGATCGCGGCGAATATACCCCATCTTCTCAAGACGACCGAGCTGATGAGTCACCGAAGAAAGCGAAGCCAATCCAACGATATCGCCAATCTGACGCATCGAAGGGGGGTACCCTTTCTGCTCGATTTCTGTACGAATCGCATCCAAAATTTTCTGCTGACGCGGAGTCAGCGGAGGGCGCTGAGCTTCGGGTGTCATGCGGAGCCTTCTTTCTAACTATTTACGCACGCCATGGTTCCTAGAGTATTGACTGGATCCAGGTAAGCATAACGATGAACCGTCTCGATTCTCAGTCTAAAACATCAGAGAGAAAACTTCAAACAAATATTCTATGCAAGCCGAATCTGATCGAAGAAATATTTAGTAACTTTCTACTAGACTATCGAAACTAGATTCGATATAGTTGGTGTCTACGGAAGACATATTCGATAAAAGTTGAAGTCTTTCGGTGAGATGTTCTAGTTCAAGCTCTTGCTATGCAGGGGTTATCGGTCTTCGAAGTACTTCAGTATTTCTAGAGCATCTTGAGAGAATCCGAAAGCAAAATATGTGCTTTCTGCAGGAATATGAACTCATACCAACCGCATTATGAGCATTGAGAATGGTGTGTAACGGCGAGGATATGAACTTGTCACACACCAGAGGAAAGGAAAATACTATGGCAACGGCTGCTTCTTCCTCCCGGATTCCGGCGGGGTTAACCGTCATTCACCCGGCTCGTGTTCGTCAGGGCTCTTATCGAGCACGTACACACTATGCTTCACCGAGCCGTTCCCGTGTGCCTCATCCTCATCCTCGACTGACTTTTCCTCAAGTACAAGCTGTATACGAGACTTCATTCTCAGCTGCACCACAGAAAGTGAACGTCACATCTTCCTCTCAGACTCAGCAGAGCGTAACCGGTAAAACATCAAGCGGACAGCGGCGGGTTCCAGAAAAAATTAAAGGTGTGTCGGTGGTTAATAAGCGCAATCCCTCATTTTTCACACGTGCTATACATCGCTCTAGGGCTCTGAAAAATTGGGTTTTTGGCATTCCGCTGATAACGCTGGCGGCCCTTGTCGTTCTTGGGGCGCTCATTCTTATATCGCCGCATACAGCAAACGCTGGAAATAATTCTCAAGGCGCAGGAACCCGGTACGTGACCGTTCAATCTGGAGATACGCTCTGGGATATTGCACAAGAGGTAGACCCGAAGACTGATCCACGCGACACCATGGTGCAGATCAGTAAACTTAATGATCTGCAGGGTTCAACTGTCAAAGTCGGGCAGCGTCTAGAAGTCCCAAATGTGCGATAGCAGTCATAGTTGCTATCTAGAAAACGTGACTGGATGTGCGCTTATCATAACTATTCTGCATTCTTTGTTCTCATGACTAATTTGAGACTGGTGGCTTTGAAGGGATCTGTATCGCGTAGGGCCCTTTTATGGACATATGGTGCTCAATACAGGCGACGTAACATGCGGTATGCGATGATAGCGTGAGATTAGGGGCAGAAACCTTGGAGTTTGTACCCTAGAGATACATGACATTTGTATGCTCGCCCGGTTGTTCGTCTGGAATCCGGTGGGAGCGGAACTAAGGAGTCTCTATGCCCACACGTCCCACAGTAGCTATACTTGGCGAATTTGGCACATATAGCGAGCTCCAGCAAGCGTGCGAGCGCGTCGGTGCCCAAGCGTTCGTTACCACAGATCTCGATTCTCTACGAGACGCTGATGGTATGGTGATTGCTGGTCATAAGAAATCTCTCGAAACATACGAGGCTGTGCGGAAACTCCATGGTGATCGGGTGCTTGGGAGGCGCGTTGCAGGCGGCCGTCCTGTCCTTGTTGCGGGGGCTGGTTTCGGGATGCTGTTTGAAGTTATCCGAACCGTGAACCCAGAGCTTGGAGACCTTGATATTTCTGCATTGGGAGAGTGGCCGGGTGCTGCACAAGATCTGGCCACCGCTGGGGCTCCTCCAGGACACTATAGGGTTGAGGCTGCTGCGTCCAGTAAATTTTTACAGGATCTTCCTGAACCCTTGAATTTCAAGGCAGAGGATGGCGTGTTTACCTGGGATTTTGACCAGAGTATAGACTATATGGAGCCGCCTGCTGTCAGTTGGACTGATGCAGATCCGCGTTATATTGCAGCTGTCGAGAATGGTCCTCTCACAGCAATTCAATTTTGTCCGGTAGCTTCGGGTGCTGCAGGTGAAGAATTTCTTCGCCGCTGGGTTGCGCATCTTCCCGTCATGAACCGTTTGTAGCATCATAAATTTTACGAAAAACTGCGAAGGAGCATCATATGTCACCTCTATACTCCGGACTTATTCTCATGACTGTTGGGGCATTCTTTGCCGGTGGGGGTATATCTTTCCGTAAACAGGGCATATCTCTTGGCGCGCAGATTGTGCTGTGGATTATTGCTTTAGCCCTCTTTGGGTACGGGGCATATGTAACTTTCGTATACGGGTCACAGGGATAAGAACATGGGTACTCTAGAACTTCTTCCTGCAGTCGATATTGCTCAGGGATGTGCAGTGCGTCCCGTAGGCGGTCGCCTCTCCCAACAGAGTGAGGGTACAGATCCGGTGGAAGCGGCTCTATCGTGGTGTCGTGCGGGGGCACGATGGATTCACCTTGTTGATCTGGATATGGCGTTTGGTCGTGGTAACAACACCCGCATCCTTCGAGAGGTTATTGATCGAGTTCGTGCGACAGCTCAGAATCCTATCAAAATACAGGTCAGTGGCGGTGTTAAAGATGAACGTTCTTTGGAATTCGCCTTGAGTCTTGAACCCGATCGCATCAATGTGACGTCAGCGGCGCTGCAGCATCCGGCATGGTTAGAGAAAACACTAGGGCACTATGGTGAGCGGATAGCTCTGGGTTTGGACGCTCGCAATGGAACCGTTGTAGCACGTGGGACCGAATGGTGTGGCGATTCCGTGCATAACACAGTGCGATGGCTGCAAACTGCGGGAGCATGCCGATATATTGTGACAGATGTAAGCCGAGATGGTACTCTCTCAGGACCTGGGCTACAGCTGCTTCGTGAAGTTCTCAGCCTCACTGAGCATCCCGTGGTAGCTTCGGGAGGTGTTGCTTCACTGGAAGATATTCGCACTCTTCGTGCGCTGACGAATCAGGGCTTGGAAGGTCTTGTCCTAGGGAAGGCACTGTACGTCGGCAATTTTACTTTTGAGGAGGCTCTTAAGGCGGCTAATGATGATGCCTCATAACCCACAAGAACAACGGAATCTGTCTGAACCCCAAAAGCGTGCAGCTACACAGCGCGCGTTGCCGGAGCATATTGTGGCTCAATTGCGCAGCGCTGGGAGGCAAACTGATACTGGCGGACAGCCCTGGAAAGGGAGGAACCTAGGAGAGGGAACGTCACAAACTCATCAATACTATGGAGACGATGGCTTGACGAACCCAGATTTAGCCCGGGTTCTGACCTCTTTCGAAGCTGATGAAGTTGATGAGGCAGCAGTTGTTGAAGCGTTGAGTGAAGTGCGAATATTTGCTCCGATTGTTGCTCAGCTTTCACAAGCTCATATAACCCATGATGGTCTGGTATCTGATAAAGAAGCTGACATGGCATTAGTCAGCCTGCAGGCTCCCGACGGTCGAAAAGCTCTTCCTGTTTTTACGAGTGTTGATGCTTTGACGCAGTGGCACCCACAGGCTCGCCCGGTTGCAGCCTCTATGCGTAAAACGGCATTGAGTGCTGTGGAAGATGATAACCAACTCATCGTTGTGAATCCTGGTCAGAACCTCACCTTTGTGGTACGTCGCCCCGCTGTTTGGTCTTTGGCGCAGGGGAAACCGTGGATCCCTTCGTATCTCAACGACGAGGTACTAAATGAACTAAAGCGCCTTATCTCTACACAACCCGCTCTGGTAGATATTCAGTGTGATACTGGTGATGGCGTACAGGCACGCACAGGCACGGGAAAGATCCTAAGGGGCGGAGGTGCCGGTCCTGAACTTGCGATTAAACTTGCTGTTCTTCCCGGACTCACCCGCGAACAGCTCAATATGGTAATTCAGGATTTTCAGCGGAGTCTGGCGAGCAGCGACCTTATGTCACAGGCGGTTGATTCTGTGCAAATTAAGCTTCTTTCTGCTTCATAGATTTGTGTAGTCTCAGTTGATGATGTCTTGGTGAACTTTAGAGAGTGTGAGATTCTAGAACCATGAGTAACACGACGAATAGTTTTCAATTTGGCGCATCATCAAATGAATCTGTACCTGTACACGGCGGTACAGAGCTAACTGATGAACAAATGCATGCCGTTAGTGAACAGATGCGGGATATTGCCGATGTGCCAGCCGTTGAGATTATCGGTGCTGCGGCTGTCCATCTCATGAGCGCTGCAGCCGTCAAATGCGGTCTGGCTGCCGAAGATAATGCTGCGGAGTTACAGGACTTGGATGAGGCACGCAAACTTATTACTGCATTGGCGGGGTTTGTGACGGCGGCGGCGCCGGAAATTGGTTCGCAGCATGCCGCCCCGCTGCGTGATGGGTTGCGGACGTTACAGCTGGCGTTTCGGGAAGCATCGTCAATCCCAGATGAGCCGGGGCAAGGGCCTGGCGAGAAATTTACCGGTCCTGTGTACTAATTCTGCGTGCTGAAGTACCTTGAACGATCCGTGAATGTAAATCTTCATATGTTCGCTACACAGGTTTTTAGATAAGATTTTGCCTTATGCGGGGTAGCGTAATGCGCATAGTCGTAGCTGCCCCTCACGGCAGGTTTACTGTGCTGACTGACCGGCTTCGCAGGGATAAAACGGGAATATGACGAAGAAGGTTATCGTTCTTGGCATTTTCTTGTGAATTAGCTATAAACCCGGTAGACTAGTGTACTGTTTGCAAGTGGAGTATACTCCCACCCGCATCCGCCCGCATATGGTATGAGGCAGACGGGTTAGATAACCGAATTTTCGGTATTCGATGTGTGCCTTCGCTTGTAAACGGCGAGGGCTTTTTTAGTGCTCGCCACGGATAATATTCACGGGGAAACCCACAGAGCACAGGAGCTACTCATTAGCGAACCACGCATAAACGATCGTATCCGCGTTCCGGAGGTCCGACTTGTTGGCCCCGGTGGCGAGCAGGTAGGCGTTGTTCCTCTTAAAGATGCCTTGCGTCTTGCTGAGGATGCCGAACTTGACCTTGTCGAGGTTGCCCCGAACGCGAAACCGCCCGTTTGTAAGCTCATGGACTACGGTAAGTACAAGTACGAAGCTGCGGTCAAGGCTCGTGAATCCCGCAAGAAACAGGTTAACGCCGTTCTGAAGGAAATCCGTTTCCGTCTGAAGATTGATACCCATGACTATGAAACCAAGGTTGGGCACGCTCGTCGTTTCTTGACCGGTGGGGATAAAGTCAAGGCCATGATTCAGTTCCGAGGTCGTGAACAGCAGCGCCCCGAGATGGGTGTGCGTCTGCTTGAGCGTTTGGCAGAAGAACTGGCTGAGG
Source organism: Rothia sp. HMSC058E10 (assembly GCF_001809415.1). Classification (NCBI taxonomy): domain Bacteria; kingdom Bacillati; phylum Actinomycetota; class Actinomycetes; order Micrococcales; family Micrococcaceae; genus Rothia; species Rothia sp. HMSC058E10. The sequence goes on from NZ_KV797613.1 coordinate 156,208, forward strand.
TGAGCACCATTGAGTCTCGTCCTCGTCAGGATGGACGCAACATGGTGATGGTTCTGGCACCGCTTCGCGGTAAAGCAGAAGTGCGCCGTGGACAGAACTCAAGCAACCGCAAGGGTCGCGAGCGTCTCGACACGACTACGGCGAAGCCCGTTAGTAACTCATTGGCAGATGCTATGCCTGCCGAGTTGAAAGCTCAGGCTTCAGCCGAGTAATAGAGCCGAAACACAGCTTGGGGGCGCCCCTCGTGGAGGTGGCGTCCTTGAACTTTGAGTTTGGCACGGCGGGTTAATCCCCGATCGTAATTCGTCCTTGGGGGAGGGCACTCTTCCCCCTCAAGTTACTCCGCTCGCGCGGGGATGAATGTAAGGAGAACGGCAGCTATGCCGAAGCAGAAGACCCACTCTGGTGCTAAGAAGCGCTTCAAGCTCACCGGTAGCGGCAAGGTTAAGCGCCAGCAGGCGAACCGCCGCCACTACCTGGAGCACAAGTCATCTCGTCTGACCCGTCGTCTGGCATCCGACCAGATTGTTACTGGTGGCCAGGCAAAGGTTGTTAAGAAGATGCTGGGTAAGTAAGCTACGCTTACAATTCGCCTAGAGAAGCGGGAAAACCCGCATCACAGACCAAGACTCGCTCCTGCACGGTATAACATGATGGCCGTTCAGGACATAAGACGAAGGAGACACACGTGGCACGTGTGAAGCGCGCGGTTAACGCGCACAAGAAGCGCCGTACTATTCTCGATCGTGCATCCGGTTACCGCGGTCAGCGTTCGCGCCTGTACCGTAAGGCTAAGGAACAGGTCACCCACTCGCTCGTATACAGTTACGACCACCGTCGTAAGAAGAAGGGCGATTTCCGTCGCCTCTGGATTCAGCGTATTAACGCTGCATCCCGTGCACAGGGGTTGACCTACAACCGTTTCATTCAGGGCCTTAAGGCTGCCGGTGTTGAGGTTGATCGCCGTATGCTGGCTGAGCTCGCTGTGAACGAGCCAGCAGCTTTCAACGCTCTGGTTGAGATCGCTAAGAAAAACCTACCTGAGGATACCTCGGCTCCTAAAGCATAACTGAGAGCCAGGTAGTACCTGCAGCAGTGCGGGTATCAAAGCGTAAACGGTCGCCGTGTCTCATGACGGCGACCGTTTTCTTACTGATATAGAAAATCCCGTAAATGCAGCCCCACTTCAGCGTGTGCGGGGGAGCGCATCGGTTACCTTTTTGCCTGTACCCTTAAAGGGTGAATTTTCTAGAACGCATAAGTTCCCCAACCGTGATGTCGAATCCGCATGCTGATCGTGTACGTGACATCGCCAAACTGAGCACTCGTCGTGGTCGTACCAAGAAAAAACAGTTCATGGTCGAAGGACCCCAAGCTGTGCGTGAGGCACTGAAAGCGCATCTGCAATCACCGGTGTTAGACGCCGTATACGTTACGGAAAGCGCCTATGAGCGTCACCCCGATATTGCTGAACTTCTGGAACAAGCGCACGGTACCCCTACACCTGAGGAAGGCCGCCGTGTCTTTATGCGTGTCGTGACCGATGAAGTCTTGGCGGCTATGGCGGATTCCGTAACCCCGCAAGGTATTATTGCCATTTCGTTCATGGTGGATACTTCGTTCTCTATCTTATGGGGTAAAAACGCTCTCAACCCTAAACTTATCGCTGTACTATCCAGGATTCAGGACCCTGGGAATGCGGGTACTATTCTGCGTGTGGCGGATGCGGCAGGGGCCGATCTCGTTATCACCACGAAGGGGTCGGTTGATCTTTATAACCCCAAGACAGTACGTTCAACGGCAGGTTCTCTCTTTCACGTTCCCATTATTCAAGGTGTTGAGCTGGAAGAATTTGCCGAGAATGTAAAATCTCAGGGAACCGTTGTGCTTGCCGCCGATGGGTACGGTACTGTAAATCTTCAAGATCTTATTGACCACGCGGCAGTTCTTCGCGCAGGTTTTAGCGATGAGACCCCGGCGGGGGTAAAAGGTGCTTTTGACCTTTCTCGTCCTACTATGTGGCTTTTTGGAAATGAAGCTCAAGGGCTTAGTGCTGAGGAGAAATCTGCGGCTATGATGCGCATTGCAGTTCCAGTGTACGGCGCGGCTGAATCGCTGAATGTGGGTACTGCTGCAGCGATATGCCTCTATGCTTCGGCAATGGCACAACACCAGACTCGATAGCTTCCAGACCTATTGGCTCACTAAAATAAGAACTTTTGAAACACAGACATGTATTGGAGAAAGAATGTCCGCTCATTCTGGTCACACCGGATCAGGCGCAATTTTTGCGGCTTTAGGCGCAAACCTAGGCATTGCGGTTCTTAAGTTTATTGCCTACCTTCTGACCCGTTCATCTTCAATGTTGGCCGAGGCTATTCACTCGGTGGCAGACTCGGGTAACCAGTTACTTCTGCTGGTAGGCGGCAAAGTAGCGCAAAAAGAAGCAGACGAAGAGCACCCTTTTGGTTACGGGCGTAACCGCTATATCTATGCCTTCATCGTATCTATTATTATCTTCGCGCTTGGTGGACTCTTCGCGCTCTACGAGGGGTACGAGAAATGGCATGACCCGCACGGAATTACGGAATGGCAGTGGGTACCGGTTGCGGTGCTTGTAGGTTCTATTCTCCTGGAAGGTAACTCATTCCGTGTTGCTATTAAAGAATCACGCGAGATGAAAGGACAGCAGAGCTGGCTTCGTTTCTTGCGTACCTCAAAGAATCCGGAGCTTCCGGTACTTCTGCTGGAGGATGCGGGCGCACTTTTTGGCTTGGTCTTGGCTCTTTTCGGTGTGTCGATGACTTTGCTGACTGGCAACGGTCTGTGGGATGCCGCCGGAACTTTGGCTATCGGTATACTTCTGGTTTTTATTGCTATATTCCTTGCTTCTGAGATGAAGTCTTTGATTCTGGGGGAGGCTGCTTCCCCGGAGGATCTCGCGAAAATTCGTGCTGCAATCGAAAACGGGGATCAGGGTCGTGTTATTCATATTAAGACTGTGCATCTGGGACCTGAAGAGATTTTAGTTGCGGCTAAGATCCGCATTCATGATGCTGATACGGGAATTACCGTTGCGAATGAGATCGACAAAACTGAAGAACGTATTCGTAAGGCGGTACCGGCGGCACGCGTTATATATCTGGAGCCGGATGTTTACCGTCCCAAAGCGCAGGACTCCACGAGCGTATCCCATTAGCCGGTAGAAAGCCCGGACTTATAGATCTTCTTGGTCTGCTGGAATGCTTATTCTCGAAAGGAACAGATGTCGGAATATTCCGTCCAAGTGGTGGGTGCTGCTATTGTAGACAGCCTTGAATCACCCTCTTGGATGCTTGTTGCGCAGCGGTCTGCACCCGAATCCCTTGCGGGTTTATGGGAGTTTCCGGGTGGCAAGGTTGAGCCGGGGGAATCTTGCGAGCAGGCGCTGGAACGTGAACTGATGGAAGAACTTGGTGTGAGCGTACATCTTGGTTCTGAGGTACAGGGAGATCATCCGCAAGGCTGGGTCTTAAACGAGAAGGCTGCTATGCGGGTGTTCCTTGCCGAGATTAGCATGGGTGAGCCTTTACCACTCCAAGATCATCGTGAACTTCGATGGGTTTCAGTGAAGAAGCAGAGCGGTCAAGATATTCTTGATTTACCCTGGATTCCTGCCGACTTGCCTATAGTGCGGGAGCTGCTGAGCATACTCCATCAGAGCTGAAATATAACGGTGCGTCTTGTGAGGCATTTCCAGAGTGTAAAGGCATAAGTATCCGTTATTTCTGGAAAAAATGAAAGGTTAACGGATATTTCTTTCTGAACAAGCGTTGGGTCCCTTGTTATTATGCAGACATTCTGTAGGTAAACTATGCCTATCCCAACACTACACTTATGGTGTGCTAAGTCTCACACGATCCTGATGGGGTCTGTAACCCGGGGAACCTTTAGAGTTAAATTAAAGAAAAGAAATTTTGTCTAATCTAACGTGGTGACGAATTATGGGTCTTGATGCACAATCATGGGGAATATTCATTGGTAACTTCCTCATCGGTTTACGGGAAGGGCTAGAAGCCGCGCTTGTCGTGGGTATCCTTATTGCCTATGTGCACAAGACCAAGCGTAATCACCTTCTCCCACCTATTTGGATTGGCGTTGCAGCCGCCATCGCTGTTTCGCTCATCTTCGGAGCAATTCTGACTTTTGGGCCTGAAACGCTGACCTTTGAAGCCCAAGAAGCCATCGGCGGTTCCCTCTCGATTATTGCGGTTGGATTTGTCACCTGGATGGTGTTCTGGATGGCGGAAAACGCTCGCGCCCTCTCTGCGGAACTTCACGGAAAACTTGATGCGGTTCAAACTAGCTCATGGGCCGTGATAGTTCTCGCGACTCTCTCAGTAGGGCGTGAAGGTCTTGAAACCACGCTCTTTATCTGGTCTGCCACTCGCGCCGCTACTCAAGGCACTGAGATAGGCACGGTGCTTCCTGTCATTGGTGCCATTGTCGGTATTTTGACGGCAGTACTCATTGCGTGGGCTATGATGCGCGGCGTTATGAAGATCAACCTTGCGAAGTTCTTCACCTGGACCGGTGCTTTCCTTATTATTATTGCTGCTGGTGTGCTCTCCTATGGTATTCACGATCTACAGGAAGCACGAATACTGCCGGGACTGAACAATATAGCATTCGCTTCTCAAGACTTTATCGAACCGGGCGGTTTCCTTGCCACGATCCTGAAAGCAGTCTTTAACCTTTCAGCCACTACCACGTGGGTCGAAGCTATAGCGTGGGTGCTGTACGTGGGTATCGTTATGCCCCTCTTCTTCTGGAAACAAAAGCGAGGTCATACCCCTTCGCGTAAAGCTGCTGATGCGTCTCAAGCATCTGGCATGGTGCACGTATCGAAGGTGGCTAATAAAATCACTGGTGAAACTGCTTCTTCCTCCAACTCTGCAGGTATTAAGACCCCTACTTCCGATGCCGGATAACTGATTTTTCATATTTCTCTGTCCCCGAACAAAGGAAAACACAATGCGAAAGTCCCTATACTCCGCAGGTGCCCTGCTGTCAGTCGGCGCTATTGCGCTGACCGGGTGCACGCCCAATAGCGCGAATAACGCCTCAGGTGGTTCTGGCGGAACCGCTGACGGTTCCATCTCGGTTACTTCAACCGATACCGAGTGCAAGCTTTCTGCCACTGAAGTTAAAGCTGGTAAAGTCACCTTCAAGGTAAAGAACGAAGGCTCGAAAGTGACCGAGTTCTACGTCCTAGGCTCCGACGGACTGCGCATTATTTCTGAGGTCGAAAACATTGGTCCCAACCTTTCTCGTGATCTCACTGTTGAACTTCCTGAAGGCTCGTATAAGACAGCCTGCAAGCCCGGTATGGTTGGCGACGGCATCAAGGGTGATCTTAAAGTTGTCAAGAACGAGAGCGCTCAGCCCATCTCTGCTGATGAGCAGGCTATGCGCGATACCGCAGTTACGCAATACTCTTCATACGTGAAAGACCAGGTCGAGGCGCTTAAAACCGATACTGACGAGTTCGCCAAGCTCTACCAAGAAGGCAAGAACGACGAGGCAAAAGCTAAGTACGCGGCGGCCCGTATACATTACGAGCGCATCGAGCCCATTGCGGAAAGCTACGGTGAGACCCTAGACCTCAAGCTGGATGCGCGTGAAACCGATCTCGAAGAAGGTAAGATTCAGGAGTGGACCGGTTGGCACAAGATCGAGAAAGACCTGTGGCAGCCTAAGGCAGATGCCAACGACGGAAAAGAATACAAGCCGCTCACCACTGAAGAACGTAAACAAGTCAGCGAAACGCTCGTGAAGGACACCCAAGAGCTGTACGATTACGTGCATTCGGATAAGTTTAAGCTTGATGCATTCCAGATCTCTAATGGTGCGAAAGAGCTCTTGGACGAGGTTGTCAACACCAAACTGACCGGTGAGGAAGAGAACTGGTCACACACTGACCTCTCCGATTTCCAGGGTAACGTAGACGGTGCGAAGGTGGACTACGAAAACCTTCTGCCGATTCTGCAGAAGAAGAACCCTGAACTTGCCAAGACTCTGCAAGAGAAATTCGACGCCGTGCAGAAGATCCTGGATAAGTACAAGCAGGGCGACGGTTTCAAGCCCTATAACGAGCTGAGCAAAGAAGAAGTCCGTGAGCTCTCCGATGCCGTGACTGCGCTCGCAGAGCCTGTCTCGCAGATGACTGAGACCGTGGCAGGCGGTGAGTCCGCAGAGGGCAAGAGCGGTGATACTTCTTCGTCGAAGCCAGCTGCGTCATCTGAGTCCTCCGCTGGAGCTTCGCAGGATGCTTCCGAGCCAGCGGCAGGTACCTCATCGGCAACAGCTAAGTAACGTATCAGCATTTCAACGTACAGATCCTGATCACACAGGGGATTGATGGCGTTGAGAGATGCTGCCTAGACGCTGAGCCGTCCGTGAGCGTTTCTACATTCGCGAGATAACTGCGGATACAGAGACGCTTGCGGGCGGTCGGTTCTCAAATACTCAACTGATACACAGTTGTCATATAATCTCCAAAATATTTAGGGAGAATATCTCATGCGTGAAGAAAAGACACCCACGACACAGATTCAGCAACCCCACACTGCTGACCAGTCAGACATATCTCGTGGTACCAGTCGACGGACTCTGATGACGGGCGCAGGTATAGCGGCTGCCTCTGTGGCAACTGTAGGCGCTCTTGCCGGATGTTCCGCAGAAGACCAAAAAAATACTGAGGCCTCGGGTAAGTCTGCTGTTAAAGACTCATATTCTTTCTTTGGTGAGCATCAGAGTGGTATCTCGACAGATGCCCAAGACCGCATGTATTTCGCGGCTCTCACTCTTAAAACCACATCGAAGGATGAGATTAAGAAGCTTTTTAAAGAATGGTCAGAAGCATCGCGTAAACTCATGGCGGGAGAAATCGTGGGGGAGGACTCCTCCTATGAAGCACCTCCAAAAGATACCGGCGAAGCTATGGATCTTTCTGCTGGGCATCTAACTATCACCTTTGGCTTGGGGCGATCGTTTTTCGTGGATTCAGAAGGCAAAGATACGTACGGGTTTAAAGATAAACTTCCGCCCGCCTTGGTAGACATTCCCAAGATGGCGGGGGATGTCATAGAACCCGAACGAAGCGGCGGCGATCTGTGTATTCAAGCCTGTGCTGATGATCCCCAGGTGGCTTTTCACGCTATCCGAAACCTAGTGCGTATTGCTGCGGGTCGTGCCGTTGTAGCGTGGAGCCAGCTCGGATTTGGGCGTACCGCATCCACGTCAAGTACGCAGGATACCCCGCGCAACCTCTTCGGGTTCAAAGACGGTACCAACAATATTAAGGTTCAGAATCCAGAGTTGTTGGAAAAGCATGTCTGGGCTTCAAAATCTAATTCGGAGGGGCACCCCGATTGGATGGACGGCGGCACCTACCTTGCGGCACGCCGCATCCGCATGATTATCGAGACATGGGACCGCTCCCGGCTACGGGAACAAGAAGAAATCGTGGGGCGCACCAAAGTAACAGGCGCGCCGCTGTCAGGCGGTGAAGAATTTACCGCTCCGGATTTTAATATGAAGGGCAAATACGGTCCCATTATTCCGGATGATTCGCATATGCGCCTGATGCACCCAGACCAAAACAACGGGGTGCAGATGCTTCGTCGTGGGTATAACTACACGGATGGTTCTGACGGGCTGGGGCACCTGGATGCCGGTCTCTTCTTTATCGCTTTTATCTGTGACCCTCGCACGCATTTTATTCCTTTGCTCAGTACCATGACGGCATCGGATGCTATGAGCGAGTATCTGCGGCATACCGGGAGCGCGGTCTTCGCTATTCCGGCAGGAGTTAAAGACGAGAACGATTTTATAGCATCAAAACTTTTTAACTAAGCTCCGTATTCAACCTTTAGCGGCTGGTCTACGTTCATATAGCGGACGTTGGCCAGCCGCTATGCGTCATATTGTGGAAATTTAATTTGTTTCCGTAAGCCCTCAGGGTACTATTGAGCTAGAAATCACATATACATCGTGGGAGACAATGATGACTACTCCAGCACCTCAGTACGATCCGAACACTTTTAGACGTGATTCAGCCCCGTCGGATACTCAAGCGATTTACATCCAAGAAGGCGGCGAATCGCACGACAGCCTATTTAATTTACCATCGAAACACCCTAAAATTTTCCGTCTTCAAGAAATTATGATTGTATCGGCGCTTTTGTGCTTTCTTCATGGTGTTATCTCAGCTTTTGCGCCAAACAACTTCAAACCGCTTGAAGGCCTTCCGGAATTTGGGGTTTGGGGCTGTCTTGTGCTTCTAGCTGTGGCAGCGGTCGTTTATCTATGGGTTTATTTCACCATTCAGAAAGGTAAACGCATCGGTCTTACTTTTGGACTGATATTTGCGATTTTGGGCGCTTTTATCGCTATTATGTCGATGATCGGCAATATTCTTAACTCCCAGCATTACGGTCTTGTTCCCATCTATGCTGGCTGGTTTATCACGAACGTCCTATGGATTCGTTCCGCTTTTGACCCCGCTGTTAAAGAGCTCCTCGTCTAAATACATAAATGACGACATAATTCCTGGCTGCATTCACAGAGGTGATGCGGCCAGGATCTATTTAAATTTAACGCTGGTTGCGCTGAGATTTTGTGGAAGGCTTTCGGCTACTCTGATCGGGAGAATGTTCTGTAGTTTTTCATGCCTAGGGCCTATAGACACAAGCTATCGTGAAAGAAGACTCCAACTGCACTAAACTAGAAAGATAGCGCGTGTCTGCGTGCCCTGCGGCGCGCCCGCCTGGTGAGAACAATGCACAAATGCAGAGAAGAGTAGTTATGACCGATTCCGTGCAGGAACATGAGAACGCGCCCGAATCAGCGCACATTCTTGCCCGTATTGCACAGGTTTTAAAAGAGAACCCTGAGAACGGTTTAGAAACCGTTCGAGAAGCCTTCGAGGCAGAACGTGAACGCGCGCAGAAAGCTCTGCGTGAGCACGCGCAAGACTTTGACTCGCTCAAGGAAGTACGTCTTGGGTTCTTTGGCGATAAAGGCAGCTTAAGCCTTGCCAACCGGCAGATGCGTGACCTTGAAAACCAGCATAAGGGGCCGGTCGGTAAACTTTTAGGACAGGCGCGTGCGGTACTCACCGAGGCTATTGAGGCCCGTACCGCAGAACTTGAAGCAGAGCGCGAGGCGCGCATCCTTGCGGAAGAAGCGGTAGATGTAACCGCTGCCACAGCACGCCATTCATTAGGCGGGCGTCACCCTGTTGCGTTGATGCAGGAAAAACTTACCGATATTTTTGTGGGTATGGGCTGGGAAGTTGCCGATGGACCGGAACTAGAATCCGAGTGGTACAACTTTGATGCTCTGAATATTAAGCCAGATCATCCGGCACGCGAGATGCAGGATACTTTCTATGTAGAGCCTAAAGAAACGCATCTTCTTTTACGTACCCATACCTCCCCGGTACAGATGCGTTCCATGCTTACCCGTGAGCTGCCACTGTACATTGTGTGCCCTGGTCAGGTTTATCGCACAGATGAGCTTGACGCTACGCATACCCCGGTATTCCATCAGATTGAAGGCTTGGCAGTCGATAAGGGACTGACCATGGCTGATCTGAAGGGAACTCTCGAATATATGGCGCGTGCAATGTTCGGTGAAGAAGCGAAGATTCGTCTGCGTCCGAACTTCTTCCCCTTCACGGAACCTTCTGCAGAGCTCGACCTATGGCACCCCCACGCGAAAGGCGGGCCCCAGTGGATTGAGTGGGGCGGTTGCGGCATGGTGCATCCCAATGTTTTACGTGCCGCAGGCATTGACCCCAATGTATATTCGGGTTTTGCGTTCGGCATGGGTATTGAGCGTACCCTCATGTTCCGTAATAATGTCCTTGATATGCACGACATGATTGAGGGCGATATCCGTTTCTCTGAACAGTTCGGGATGGAGATTTAGACACTATGCGTATACCCCTATCATGGCTGCGCGAATTTGCGCCTGTCCCCGAGGATGCTTCGGCTGAGGACGTTCTTGCAACTCTCGTGAAGGTAGGTCTAGAGGAAGAGGATGTGCATCGTCCTACCGATGAGATTTCTGGTCCCATCGTGGTCGGTCAGGTGCTTTCACTGGAGCCCGAAACTCACTCCAACGGCAAGACCGTGAATTGGTGCCAGGTGCGCGTAGTTCCCGAAGGACAAACACAGACTCTCACCGGCAAAGGCATTGAAGAATCCGGCGTGCAGGGTATTATCTGCGGTGCCCACAACTTCAAGGTCGGCGACAAAGTCGTAGTAACTCTTCCCGGCGCCGTACTGCCCGGAAACTTCGCCATTACCGCCCGCAAAACCTATGGGCACAAGTCTGCCGGTATGATCGCTTCTACCCGAGAGCTGGGGATTGGTGAAGATCACGGTGGTATTTTGGTGCTCTCTACGCTGGGTCTTGACCCGGAACTTGGTTCCGATGCGTTGGAACTTTTGGGTCTGCATGACGAAGCAGCAGAGGTTAATGTGACTCCCGACCGCGGATATGCGTTTTCGATTCGCGGTATTGCCCGTGAATATGCGCATGCGACCGGAACTTCTTTTAACGACTTCGTTCTGGAATACGGCGCTCGCGCCCCCAAGGCTAACTCTGAAGGCATCTCGGTACGTCTAGAGGATTCCGCGCCAATTCACGATAACCCGGCAACTATACGCTTCACCATGCGCCAGGTTAATGGTGTGGATGCAACCGCGCCAGTACCCACGTGGATGGCTTCACGCTTGCGCTTAGCGGGTGTGCGTTCTATCTCGCTGCCGGTTGATATTTCCAATTACGTGATGCTTGAGACTGGTCAGCCGCTGCACTTCTATGATGCCGATAAGGTACAGGGAGAAATCGTTGTGCGCCGAGCAGTCGCAGGGGAGAAGCTGACGACTTTGGACGGCGTTGAACGCGACTTGCATCCAGAGGACATCGTGATTACCGATGATTCCGGCGTTATCGGTCTTGCTGGTGTCATGGGCGGTGCTTCTACCGAGGTTACGGCTGAGACGAAGAATATTCTGATCGAGGCGGCGCGTTTCGATGAGGTATCTATTGCGCGTACTGCCCGTCGCCATAAGCTGATCTCTGAGGCATCTAAACGCTTTGAACGCGGGGTCGATACAAAACTTCAGCCAGCGGCTGCCCAGCGTGCAGTTGAGCTACTTGTCGAGCTCGCAGCAGGAGTTGCAGATGCGGGGGTGACCGATGTCGTGATTTCTCGCGATCCAGTGGTCATCGACCTTCCCCGGGATTACGTGAAGAACCGCATCGGGGTGGAGTACTCACCCGAACAGATCGTCAATACTCTCACAGAAATAGGATGTGAGGTTGAGGCGACCGCGACGGGATACACCGTAAAAGCTCCTTCGTGGCGTAATGATTTGCTGGCTCCGGAAGATCTAGCGGAAGAAATTGCTCGTTTGGATGGATACGAGAATATTCCGTACACTCTACCCGTCGCTCCCGCAGGTCACGGATATACTCCGGAACAAGCCGCCCGTCGGCGAGCTGCTAATGCGCTCGCGGCAGCTGGGTTGACCGAGGTTTTCGCTTACCCCTTCGTCTCGGAGGAAGCGAATAATCTTTGGTCTTCGCCAACCGCTGGCGAAAAAGTGAACTCGGTACGGTTAGCGAACCCAATTTCTTCTGCTGAGGGATGGCTGCGTCGCTCGCTCCTGCCCGGTTTAACAGAGGTTTTGCAGCGGAATCTCTCGCGCGGTTTCAAAAACTTGAAGATTTTTGAAGCTGGCCGCGTTTTTATTCCTGGTGAACGACAGGGCTCCGCTAGTATCCCTCCTTTGGGTGAACGGCCCAGTGATGAGGTTCTTGCGGATTTGAATGCGGGTATCCCCGAGCAGCCTGTGTATTTTAGTGGCCTATTTGCTGGCGCCGAGCACGAGCCAATGCCTGGCACTCAGGCTCGTGCCTATGACTGGCGCGATGCGCTGGATGCGGCACGCCTCATAGCGGATGTTTTAGGTGTTGAGATTGTGATTGCCCAAGGAACCCATCAGGCATTCCATCCTGGACGAACCGCTCAGCTCCGCACACAGGACGGACAAACTATTGGTTATGCTGGCGAGCTGCATCCGAAGCTCCTGCAGACCGAGAATCTCCCTGAACGTACCTGTGCTTTTGAGGTGAACTTTACTGAACTGTTTGCTTCCCGCTCGGGTGTGCCTCAGGCATCGCCTATTTACGGTTATCCGGCAGCTACTCAGGATGTTGCTCTTGTGGTCGATGAGGATATTCCTGCTTCTGAGGTAGCTCAGGCTCTTCGTGATGGCGCTGGGGAATTGCTCGAAGATTTGCGAGTCTTCGATGATTATCGTGGTCAGGGTGTCGAGAGCGGTAAAAAATCATTGGCGTTTGCTATGCGCTTCCGCGCACCTGATCGCACGCTCACTGCTGAAGAAGCAAGCGCTTCGCGTGAGGCAGCGGTTGCTGTTGCTGCGGAACGCTTTGGGGCTGTGGCGCGTGTGTAGACGCACTATGGCATAGTTCATCACTCTAGCGCCCCTTCGCCCGTTACATGGATCAGAAGGGGCGTTAGCTATGTGTTCATACGAGTCATGTACTTGCCAAGTTGTAGGTGAGCGTTAGAAAATCGTCACTCTGTGAAGGTTCTATCACGTCTTAACTTTCCGTAAGGCTAAGGCACCGGTACCCTAGTACAGGAAACACGATAAGGAGAGCGCATGACACAGCGTGATGACGAATACGAAGACGTCGATTACGAGGGTACTGAAGAATCCAGGGATGATTTTTTCGGCATGAGCGATGCCGACGATGAATACTACGAAGAACGACCCCACATCAACTGGGTATCGGTATTTAGCGTACTTCTGGCTATCGTGGTTGCAATCGTTCTGTGCGTTGTGGGTGTTCGTGCGCTTTTCTCCGCGAATCAGGACGCGGAATACGAGGGCAAAAGCTGGGTTATTGAAGGCAGTTACGTTGATTTGACCCCCGATTTAGAAACAGACTCGAATGTAGCGCAATATAAGGGTAATCTGCCGAAGGATAACCGCATCGACGGCATGAAATATCGCTCAAACCTGAAGGACACCTATGAGGTCCATGCGGGTGAAAATATCGATTTCCGTGGTACGCAGACTGGAACCTATGCGCAGGATTTCCCCCGTGAGGTAAGTGCTTTAGTCGCAGAGACCTCTGACCACCAGATTGAGGTTGTGCGTACCGGTGAAAAAGGAAGCGTTAAAGCGATTGAGCAGGGCAGTGTAGGTCAGCAGTATCTCGTTGGCTGGGGTAGTTTTGCGCTAGCTCTTGTTGTGTTGATCGGTGGATGCGCCTTCGGTATATGGTCTAATCGCCGCTCTCGTGTTGATTATGTAGATGTCGACGGATTCGAGGAATCTGACGACTATGAAGAAGACGATGAGGGCTACATCGTTGAGGAAGAATCTTCACAGGACGATGTAGAGTCGCGGCAAAAGTAGCACAGTAGTAGGCGGAACCTGACCTTGTAGAATATGCGAGGTCAGGTTCCGCTTTTGTATGCGGGAATAGAGGATATAAAGTCCACAAAGTATGCTAGAAACGTAAAAGTTTTCAAATAAAGTTGCGCATAATCGATATTTAGGTCGCATAATTATGTGTATATGTATTATCTTTGAGTATTGAGAGCGGTGCGGTACCTCGTGGGGTCCGTGACTAGACTCAACCTGTGGTTGGAACCGAAGGAAGTAGAAGACAAAATGCCTTTCCCCTCGACAAAAATCGCGCGTCAGGCACGTATCGTGGAATTGTTGCAGACCCGCCGTGTACGTTCTCAGGCTGAGCTGGCGCAATATCTTACCGATGACGGTATGAAAGTTACTCAGGCTACGCTCTCACGTGATCTTGTAGAAATTGGTGCTGAACGTATTCGTGATGAGGGTGCTGGTCTCATATATGCTGTTCCAAACTATCCTGCGCGTCGTGGGGGAGGGGCAGCTCCCGATGCGCGCATGATTTCGCTCTTTAAAGAGCTGCTTATCACGGCGGAAGGTTCGGGCAATATTACGGTTTTGCGTACCCCACCCGGTGCCGCACAATTCCTTGCCTCCTCCATTGATCAGAGCGGCTTAGAGGCAATTCTTGGCACAATAGCTGGAGACGATACCGTAATGGTAATATCCCGCGATCCTGCTGGTGGACAGGAACTTGCAGCTAGTTTCTTGGCATGGTCTACAAACTAATAAAAGACTTTATTGAATATTCAGATACGGTGAATGCCGTGTAAAGCTATGGTTTGTATGAGGCGGTGGGCGCAAAATTGAGACGTGATGGTTTGTTCCCGCTGCCTCTGTGCTATTCAGCGGTTGATGCTGCCGCAGCGAGAAGTTCTTGCATACTCGGTAGGTCGAAGAACCGGGCAACATCTGCGGGGGTTTGTGTACCTAAAGACGCATTGGCGCCAGCATCAAGAAGTAACTGAGAGATAGTGAGGTTATCGCGGAATACCGCGCAGACTAACGCCGTTTGCCCACGGTCATTGAGACGATCTAGGTCTGCACCCGCTTTGAGAAGAACGCGCACGATTTCTTCATGCTCATGGTAAGCGGCAAGGATGAGGAGGGTGTCTCCGTGGGAGTTTGTGAGATTTACCGGTATGCCTTGATCGAGGAGCGACTGGAGCGCAATAGGCTTATTATTGCGGGCAAGGTCAAAGATCGAATTGAGGAATTCGAGCTCTTGGTCTTTTAGCTCGGGGGAGACCTGAGATGATGGTGAAAAGTTATCGGTCATGGAGGCTTCCTGCATGAGAGATTATCGTTTATTTTGATTTATTCGTAAATACTATTATGAATTCATCAGAATACAAATTTGTTGAATAAATGTGACAGGTAAAAAGCTCGGTTTATAGGTATGCTGTAAACTTTGCCTGAGATTGACGGGTTTAGAATGGAGAAGGCTAAACAAGCGCCATATTGTGCTGTTAGCGCTACCCCGAGTTAGAGCTTTTTCATGCTACGCAAGAACATGCAATAGGAATAAAGAAACGATGCCCGTTACTGTTGAGAATGCCTCCGCCCCTGAACCGGCAACATCGCACAATATTGCACGTCTGCTCGCAAGCCGCATACACGAGAACACTCCAGCGCTAGTATTTTCAGCCTCCTCGAATATCGCTACGGTGACATATCGCAAACTGGGGCAGGCGGCGGCTCGGGTACAGGCACATCTGCGAAAATGTGGTGTGAAGGAAGGCGATCGAGTAGCGCTCTCTTTGCCTAATGTTCCCCTGATGCCCGCTCTATACTATGGCATTCTGGCAAGCGGTGCTCTCTGTGTTCCGTTAAACCCTCTGCTGAGTGGTGCCGAGCTTGAACATCATCTGCAGGATAGCGGCGCTACCATGCTCTTTGCCTGGGAAGGAACCCGCCTAGCAGCTGAAGCACACCAAGTGCCCCTCGTGTGTGACGGAACCGTGCATCTTGAGATATTAGGCGGCACGAGTGCAGACCCTCAATCTTCATTAGCTCCCTTTGGAATAGACCATCCGTCTGAACCAGAACTCAAATTATGCCCCGTAAGCCCGGCGGATCCGGCGCTTATTCTCTATACCTCGGGAACTACGGGAAAGCCCAAGGGCGCAACCCTAACGCACGCTAATATTCTGAGCAATGCCCAAAGCTGTGCTCAAGTGTTCGGATTTACCGCTGAAGATATTATTTTTGGTGGCTTACCTCTTTTTCATGCTTTTGGGCAAACAGTCACCCTCAACGCGGCATGCGCTGCTGGCTCAACCATCGCTCTTTTGCCAAGGTTCACCCCCGAAGAGGCAATCAAACTCATCGACCAAGCAGATGTGACGGTTCTTGCAGCAGTACCCAGTATGTATGTGGCGCTTATAGCCGCACTCGAAGAAAACCCGTCTAACGCTCGCCAGCTGAAAGGACGCATCCGATTTGGTATTTCTGGAGGCTCACCACTGCCCGCATCTGCGCACAGTGCATTTGATGCGTTAATTTCCTGTCCTATATATGAAGGGTATGGGCTGAGCGAAACCTCACCAGTTGTCAGTTTTAATCAGGCCCAGTTTGGGCACGTAACTGGCTCCGTTGGACGCGTGCTTCCGGGAGTGCAGGTGCAGATACGTGACGATGAAGGTCGGTCTTTACCTGCAGGAACTCATGGGCAGCTTTGGGTTTCGGGCGAAAATATCATGGCGGGATACTGGAATAACCCTCAGGCTACGGACGAGGTTTTCGACGGTACATGGTTTGCCACCGGAGATATAGCTCGTCTGGATAACAACGGCAATATTTATATTGTGGACCGCATTAAAGACATGGTGCTGCGTAATGGGTATTCCGTTTATCCTCGTGAAATAGAGGATGTTCTTCAAGCGCATCCGCAGGTTCGAGCCGTTGCCGTTATTGGTCTTGATGATGCGCTCGTTGGCGAGGAGATTACAGCTGTTGTCGTCTCTCGCGGGCACAAGGATGATGAATCGCTGATTCAAGAATTAGATACTCTCGCGCGTGAGAAACTCGCTGCCTATAAGTATCCGCGCCATTATCGAATTGTAGATTCCATGCCGTTGGGGCCCACTGGAAAAATCCTTAAACATGAACTACGTGCCATGTTTATCGAAAAAAGGTAGAATTCTTGAGGCTGTCAAAGCCACCGTGCCGCATTAATTCTGCGGCGAACATACATCGACTGATCCCAAAACCCGCTGACCTCCGAAAGAGAGAGTAATGAACGTTTCTGCGCTCGCATCCATGCAAGAGCTTATTCCGGCGGCATGCGCAACCATTCAGGATTACCCACATCAGGGAATCCTGTTCTACGACGTCACCACTCTCTTTGCAAACGCTGAGGTTTTTAAAGAATCTATTGACGAGATAGCACGGCTTTTTGAAGGTACTTATGACGTTGTCGCTGGTGTAGAAGCCCGTGGTTTTCTTATGGCTTCAGCGCTTGCTTATGCCTCCGGCAAAGGCATTATGACGGTACGTAAGGCTGGTAAGCTGCCCCGTGAAACATACCGCGAAGAATATGAGCTTGAGTATGGTACTGCAGCTATCGAGATTCACTGTCATGATTTCGCACCGGGAACCCGCGTGCTTCTACTCGACGATATCTTGGCAACCGGTGGCACGCTGGTGGCTGCCACGAAGCTTATTGAACGTGCGGAGCTGAAAGTAGCAGGAATTGGCACTCTCTTGGAACTCAAAGGCTTGGGCGGGCGTGAAGCTCTGGCGCAATACCGAGTAGAAACTTTAAGTGTAGTTTCTGAGTAACGTCCTGCCTCAAAGCACATA
The DNA here is from genome assembly GCF_001809415.1 of Rothia sp. HMSC058E10. Classification (NCBI taxonomy): domain Bacteria; kingdom Bacillati; phylum Actinomycetota; class Actinomycetes; order Micrococcales; family Micrococcaceae; genus Rothia; species Rothia sp. HMSC058E10. The sequence continues at coordinate 173,532 of NZ_KV797613.1, forward strand.
GACATAGCTTTTGAGCGTGCATATAACCCTGTAAAATAGATACTCTGTTTTCGGCATCGCCGTAAATCGTGAGTTAATCGGCGTTATGCCGTTAAAGGAGTTTTTATGCCCGCAGAAACATCTAAGAATGTTTCCGAGAATGTTGCTACACGTGTCTTTGCGCAGCAGCTTGCCCAAGAACGCGAACATGTTGCAAAAATCTATGCACGACTAGATGATTTACGGGAAGAAACCTCACAAAAACTCGCGGATGTTCGCAAGAATCAGGCGGTTGGTGGGCATCAAAACCGTTCCGAACGGGACTCTTTTGCCACCCATTACGAAGATCGCCTGGCCCAGCTTAACGCAGTGGATGCGCGGCTTGTTTTTGGCCGTCTTGACCTTACAAAAGACGGAGCCGATGAGGTTCGGTATATCGGCCGTTTAGGAATTATGGATAGCGACCAGAAGCGGCTTTTGATGGATTGGCGTGCCCCCGAGGCCGGCACGTTCTATCAGGCTACGGCGTTTAATCCGTTAGGGGTTCGGCGTCGGCGGCATCTGATGCTGGAGGGACGTACCGTCACCAACATCGAAGATGAGGTGTTCGACTCCGAATTACTTCAGGATAGCGACACTTTGCATGGTGAAGGTGCGCTTCTCGCGGCTTTAAATAAGAAACGCACCGGGCGGATGAATGATATCGTCGCAACCATACAAGCCGAGCAGGATGCGATTATTCGTTCCGAGCTGCCCGGCGTTCGGGTTGTTCAGGGCGGGCCAGGTACCGGTAAAACTGCAGTTGCTCTGCATCGTGCGGCATATTTGCTGTATACCAATCGAGAACGCCTCGCTAAAGCGGGTGTATTAGTGGTAGGACCGTCGCATTCATTCATGTGGTACATTGAGCGTGTTCTGCCTTCTCTGGGGGAAACCGGAGTGGTCATGGCTTCCTTGGCAACACTGTACCCTGGGCTTCGCGCTGTACCAGAGCACGATCGTCGTATCGCTGGGCTTAAGGGTGATTTGCGCATGGTAGAGGTAATCAAGAAAGCAGTTGAAGATCGCCAAAAAGTTCCTGAGCGGGAACAGCGCCTCAACGTTGAGGGCACTGATGTTGTTCTTACTCCACAGATGGTACGTTCAGCACGTTCTCGAGCTCGTGCTACTGGAAAACCACATAATGAAGCTCGCGAGACGTTCGTCAAAATTTTGCTTAAGGAACTGACGAGCGTGCTGGACGATCAGCTTAATAAAGCCGCTGGTCGCATTGTGGAGCGCCCTTATTTACAAGATGATGTGCGTGCTTCTTTGGATGTACGACGTGCTCTTAACCTTGCCTGGATGCCGCTTTCACCTGAAACGCTGGTGCGTTCTCTGTTCTCGAAACAGCAATATCTAGAGTCCGCAACTCAGAATTTTACTGAGGCAGAAAGGGAACTTCTCAAACGCCCTGCCGATGCTCCTTTGACTGAGGCTGATGTTCCTTTACTGGATGAAGCTGCGGAGCTTCTCGGTGATTTCTCCCGGGTCACGGGTGCGGCAGCAGCAGCGCGCGCAGAGGCTGAGCATCGAGCTAACCTTGAGAATGCGTCAAAAGCACTTGAGAATGTGCATCAGACACTCGCCGATATTGGTGCAGACGGCGTTGTTACGGCCGAGCAGATCGCCGCTCTCAACGAGGTAGGTATCAATCGTATGACTGCTGCAGCTGCGGCACAGGCGGATCGCACCTGGGCCTATGGGCATATTGTTGTGGATGAAGCGCAAGAGCTTTCGCCTATGCAATGGCGTTTGCTGATGCGACGATGCCCCATAAAATCGTTTACGGTAGTGGGAGATATTGCGCAGGCATCTTCAGCCTCTGCCGCTTCATCGTGGTCTCAGGCTCTTGAACCTTTTGTGGGGGAGCGGTTTACCCTTGAAGAATTGACGATTAACTACCGTACCCCGGCGCAAATTGCGGATGCCGCGGTCGCCGTTGCACGCGAAGCCGGGTATGAAGTGTCAGCACCTCGTGCTGTGCGTGAAGGACAATGGGCACCTTTTATCCATCGGGTGCCCCAGGAACACGTGGTTGCTGAGACTGTCCAGCGCGTGAGTGATGAGGTTGCCCTGGGAGATGGGGCTCTTATCGGAGTAATCTGTTCCCCTACCCAGTACACACAGGTGGCGCGTGCAGTTATGGAAACACATGCGGATCGTACAGGAACCGCTGAGGACGCCGTCGAAAATCAGGTTCTTGTCTTGACTCCTTGGGAAGCTAAAGGGCTTGAGTTTGATGTTGTCATCATCGTGGAACCGCAGCAGCTTCTTGACGATGCACAAGGTGCTGTAGGTGATCTATATGTATCAATGACTCGCCCCACACAGCGGCTTCATCTGGTAGGAACCTCAATGCCCGCAGGTCTAGATGCTGAAGAACCGGATCTGCCCAGTCGTAAAGTGGACCTGTAAGTAGTGTTGGCATGTATCGCAGGTAGCGACGTAGTGCTAGGCTATAACTATCAATCCTGGGTGTACTTACTATGTGCAGGCTGTATTCTGCACATCAAATATTTCTACACCGTATGTCATGGAACGGAGAACATAGAGAACCATGTCTGCCGACATCCTTAATGCGCAGCACAATGACGACACGTTCGAGAACATCTGGCAGGAGCTCAAATGGCGCGGACTCGTGCATGTGAGTACTGACGAAGAGGCACTCGAAAAAGCATTGAGCGATGAAAAGCTTACATTCTATACCGGGTACGACCCTACCGCCGCATCCTTGCATTTGGGGCACCTCGTGCAGCTTTTGGTAATGCGTCGTCTGCAACTTGCCGGGCACTACCCCCTAGGTCTGGTGGGCGGTTTTACTGGTCTAATCGGAGACCCCCGGCAGACATCGGAGCGCGTACTTAACTCCCGAGAAGTCGTTGCTGAATGGGTTCAATCTCTACGGTCTCAGATTGAGCGTTTTCTTTCGTTTGAGGGTGATAATGCGGCTCGTATGGTGAATAATTTGGATTGGGGCGGGCAGCTTTCGGCTATCGATTTCTTGCGCGATATTGGTAAGCATTTTCGTGTGGGCACGATGGTCAAGAAGGAAATTGTTGCTAAACGCCTAAACTCTGAAGAAGGTATTTCTTACACCGAGTTCTCGTACCAAATCTTGCAGGGCTTGGATTATCTTGAGCTTAACCGTCAGTACGGATGCACTTTGCAAACCGGTGGTTCTGACCAGTGGGGTAATCTCACCAGCGGCACCGAACTGATTCGCAAGGTCGAGGGAAAAACTGTTCATGCTATTGGAACCCCTCTGATTACAAACTCTGATGGCACGAAGTTTGGTAAGAGCGAAGGCAACGCAATTTGGCTGAACCCCGAGATGTGTTCTCCATATGCCTTTTACCAGTTCTGGCTTAATACCGCTGATGCGGATGTAATAGATCGTTTGAAGGTCTTTACTTTCTTGACTCGTGCGGAGATTGGCGAATACGAGCATAAGGTCGAAACCGAAGCGTACAAGCGTGAAGCACAGAAACGGCTTGCTTATGAGGTTACGGCCCTTGTTCACGGTGTTGAGCCTACGGAACAGGCCATAGCGGCTTCGGAAGCCCTTTTTGGCAAGGGAGACTTTGCGGCCTTGGACGAGAGCACTCTTCAGGCTGTAATGGATGAGCTGCCTTCGGTTGAGCTCTCTTCGGATCGGCTGGATCTGATTACTGCGCTTACGGAGCTTGGTTTTGCTTCTTCCAAGTCTGAGGCGCGACGCATCCTGAAAGAAGGCGGCGCGTCTGTCAATGGTGTGAAGGTTCAAGGTGAAGATGCCCTGATCTCATCTGAGCAGCTTTTGCACGGTAAGTATGCAATCGTGCGTCGGGGTAAGAAAAACCAGGGCGCGATTACCGTAGTATAGGGTTTACTATTCCCGTTTACCACAGGATCTTGAAGGGTTTCCACACAGTTCGATGTATGGGAACCCTTCATTTATATCTTCAGTATGGTGGTCTAGAGGGAAAAGAATATTTTAGCGATTCGAGTTTTTGAGGTGGCATGACGGGAGTACGCGCTTTTTAAGAACAGTGAAGAGCTGCGTAGTTTCGGGGTCTTTTGCACCCCCAACCAGCACTGTAGAATTTATAGATATCTGACTAGTATTTTTATGAGTGTTCTATCTCATCACCTGTCGGGTTGCGGTGGTGGGTGTGGGTGTGTATA